>JBITAB010000098.1:0-14200 GCA_044439825.1 Phycisphaerales bacterium JB064
TGGCGGATGGCGACCATGGCCGGCGAGGGCGGGCGGGCGGACGCCCAGATGCGGGCGCTGCTGCTCGACCTGCTGCCGATGGCGGCGCTGGGCACCGTGGCCGACGTGTCGCCGCTGATCGACGAGAACCGCATCCTGGTCACCCACGGGCTGGCGCTCATGCGGCGCACGAAGGTGCGTGGGCTGGCCGAGCTGGCCGATCGTTGCGTGCGCGAGGCGCGGCCCATCAGCGTGGGCGACCTGGGCTTCCGCCTGGGCCCGCGCATCAACGCGCTGGGGCGCGTGGCCGACGCGGGCGAGGCCTTCGAGCTGCTCACCACCAGCGACGAGGACCGCATCTCGGCGATCTGCGACACAATGGACGAGCTCAACCAGCAGCGCCAGGCCATCGAGAAGCGCATCGTCGACCAGGCCTGCGCCGAAGTCGAGCGGCTCGGCATGCACAAGGACGACCACCGCGCCATCGTGCTGGCCCATGAGGACTGGCACGCGGGCGTCATCGGCATCGCCTGCTCGCGGCTGGTCGAACGCTACAACCGCCCCACCATCCTCATGCAGCGCGAGAGCGACGTGTGCAAGGGCAGCGGGCGCAGCATCCCGGGCTTCAACCTGCACGGCGCGGTCGCGGCCTGCGTGCACGAGGTCATCGGCTTCGGCGGCCACGACGCGGCCATCGGCCTGAAGGTCTGCCCGACTCGGCTGGAAGCCTTTAGTGAGGCGTTGGTCTCGCACGCCAACGACCGGCTGACAGTCGAAGACCTGACACCCGAGCTCGTGATCGATGCGGAGGCGTCCATGCGCGAGCTCGACGAGATGGGCGTGCGCACGCTCGAGAAGCTCGGGCCGTTCGGGCGGAGCAACCCAACGCCCCGCCTCATGCTCCGAGGATTGCGGGTGTGCGCCGCGCCGATGCTCATGGGCGCGAGCCAGGCCCACCTGTCGGTGCTGGTGCGTGACGACAACGGCGCGACCATGAAGCTCGTGGGCTGGCAATGGGGCCGCCACGCCGAGCACATACGAAACGGAGCGACCCTGGACGTGGTGATCACGCCCAGGGTCGAGGAATACCGCGGTGTGCGTTCGGTGCGTGGCGAGATCGCCGACGTGCGAACGGTCTGAATCGCTTACTGGCCGTCGTCGGGGACGGTGGCGAAGCTCTCTTCGCGCTGGGCGTCGAGTGCAGCGATCATGCGGGTGATCGAGTCGTTGGAGGGGTCCAGCTTCTGGGCGGCCTCGAAGCTCGAGCGGGCCAGGCCGGGCATGTTGGCCTGCTGGGCGATCAAGCCGCGCAGGATCAGCGGCGAGGGATCGCTCTCGCTGCGCTGGACGGCCAGATCGAGGCTCTGTAGGGCGCCATCGAGGTCGCCCGTGCCACGCTGCTGCAGGGCGCGGAGCAGGTAGCCCTCGCTGCGCTGCGGGGCCAGGGCGATCACGCGGCTGGCGGCGCGACGGACACGGCCCATGTCACGGAGCTGGTAGCTGACGTGGCCGAGCTGGATCCAGGCGTCCAGGTCCTTCTCGCCGCCATCGGTCTCGGTGAGCTTGACGAGCACGTCGCGGGCCTCGACGGGTCGATCGACCTCGACAAGGCAGCGAGCGCGCATGTGCTGCAGGTCGCGGCGGTTCTCGAACTCCTTCTTGCTCAGGAGCTCGGCGAGGTTGAACTCGGCCTCGGCGAAGCGGCCGGCGCCAAGCTCGGCGCGGGCCAGGTCTTCCTGCACGCCCGCGTCATCGGGGGCCAGGAAGCGGGCCTCGGTGAACCACGCGGCGGCCTGCTCGGGGTCATTTCGCATCATGGCGATGTGGCCCAGCGTCTGGCGGATGCCCGCGTTGTGGCGGTACAAATCGAGGCGGTCCTTGAGGTAGCTCTCGGCATCGTCGGTGCGGCCGATGTCGATGAGCATCTCGGCGGCGGCGACGGCGTAGATTGCACGAGCGGTGTCGAGCTCGGCGGCGCGCTGGTAGCGTTCCATCGCACTCTCCTTCTCACCAATGCGTTCGTAAGCCACGCCCAGGAAGTACTGGGTGTCAACGTCTTCGGGGTCGAGGATCTCGGCCTTGCCGAGCGAGGCCATGGCCTCCTCGAAGTTGCCAAGCTCCATGGTGATGCGGCCGCGCAGCACGTGCGAGCGCACCACGGAATCGTTCAGAGTAATGGAGCGATCGATGTGCTCCAGGGCCTTCTCGGGGTCGCCCGAGAGGAAGGCCTGGCGGGCCATGTCCCACTCGGTGCCGCTCTTCATGCCGGCCATGCGTTCGGCGGCGGCGTTGCGCGCCTCGGCGGAGCTCTTGCTGCTGCCGGCGCAACCGGTGAGGGCCATCGTTCCGGCGACGGCGCCGGCGAGAACCATGAGCTTGGCGGTGCGGGTGATCGTGCTGTTGTTTCGCGTGTGCATCGTCCTGCGTCCTTTGGCCGCCCGCGGTCTTGTGCGGGCCGGGGCTTGTGGACGCGAGGTGACTCACCCGCGTCCGACTCGTTCATTACCTTCGGCCCTTTATGGGCCACGCTGAACCCGCCGCGCGTGTGCGCGGCGGGGTGAGTGGGTTATCAGCCGTTGTCCGAATCGCCGGTGGTGTTCTCGGAACCTTCACTGACCCAGCTGGTGGGCTCGGTGAAGCCGTCGCGAGACACGGTGGGCGACCACTCGAAGCTGCTGAAGCTCAGCGAGCTCAAGAGGGCCTCGGCAAGGGTGTCATCGATCTGGGTCTCGATGGGGCTGGGCGTCTCGAAGTCGATCGCCAGCTCGGTGTCGGCCTCGAAGGGAGCATCGGACTCGCCCGGCAGGTCGAACTCGGTGGTGTCCGCCTCGGCGGTGGTCACCGACATCGGGGTCTCGACACCAGTGGTGGCGCCGGCGGGCTCGGTGGTCGGGGCGGCGGCAGTCTTGGTCGACTCGGCAGGCGTGCTGGCGGCCTTCGCAGCCTCGGCAGCCTTGGCGGCTTCGGCGAGCTTGACGGCTTCGGCGGCCTTCTCGGCCTCAGCAGCCGCGAGCGCGGCGGCCTCCTTCTGGGCGGCTTCGGCCTGGATCGTCTCCAGCGGGAGCACGCGGATCACCTTGCCCTCGGCCACGAAGCCGTAGCCCTGCGTGGGCAGGATGGCCTCGAGGGTCTCCTCGAGCGAGAGGCCGAAGAGCGAGGCGCTGACGGTGCCCGAGACATCGGGCGACACGATGATGCTGCGCCGCGCCTGGCTGGAGAGGTCTCGCAGCAGGGCGGGCAGGGCCGCGTCCTGCACGTTGAGGTCGAAGGTGCGAGCGTCGCTGTCGAAGGCGATGGCCGGGCCGGTGGGCTGAGCGGGCTCCTCGACCGTCTCGGCGGCGAGTTCGGTCGTGGGCTCGGTCGTGCTCGACTCGGGCGTCTGCTCGGCGGCGGCGCCGATCTCGGCCTGGGCGAGGCTGGCGACCCAGTCGGAATCCTGGAAAGCGCTCTCGCTGGTGGGCGTCTCGGTCTCGCGAGCGCTGGCCAGCTCGGTCTCGTCGAAGGTCTCGGCGGTGGCCGCGTCGGCCTCGGCCTGGGCGATCGCGGGATCGACCGCGAGTTCGTCCGCGGTTTCTTCCTCGACCGTCTCGACCTGCGCGAGCTCGATGCTGTCGGTCGTGTCAGCGATCTCGGCGATCGTCGCATCGGTCGCGATCAGGTCGTCGGTGGTCTCGATGGTGTTGTTGGCCTCGGCGGTGATCTCGGGATCATCGCTCATGAGCGAGGCGCCCTCGTCGCCGGTGTCGACCTGGGTGGGCACGTGCATGGTGCCGTGCTCGTCGAGATAGAGGTCCATCTCGGTGTTGAAGGTGGTCTGCAGCACGCTCTGGGCGGGCCAGGTGCGCGCCTTGGTGGTCAGACGCTCGAGCAGCAGGCGGGCCTGCGGCTGGTTGGGGTTGAGCGAGAGCGAGCGACGCACGCAGTAAAGGGCCTTCTTGGTGCGACCCTCGCCGGCGTACTGCTGGGCCTCGACGAGCAGACGCGAGGCCTGCTTGTCTCGGCTGAAGGGCAGCAGGCCCTCGCGGGTGCCGGCCACGGCGCTGTCGATCAGGCTCTTGGCGCGCTCGGCGTGCTCGGAGACGATCTGGTCGTTGACGATCGTCGGCGTGATCATGAAGATGATCTCGGCGCGATCGGTGCTGTCCTCGCGGCCCTTGAACGCGTTGCCGACGAAGGGGATGTCGGCGATCCAGGGCACCTGGCGGCGGGTGTACTGCGTCCGCTCGCGGAACAGACCGCCGAGCACGATGGTCTGGCCGTCACGCACCATGACGTTGGCGGTCAGCTCGTTGGTGGTCTCGTCGGGGATGGTGACCGAAGCGCCGCCCGAGTCGGTGGCGTCGCGGATGACGGCCTCTGACACCTGGGGCTTGAGCTCCATGCGGATCAGGCCATCACGCGACACGAACGGGCGGAAGTAGAGCTGGGTACCAGTATCCAGGAACTCGACGGTCTGGGTCGTACCCGTCTGCGTCGTGGTGCTGCTGAGGTAGCCCACGCGTTCACCGACAAGCACTCGGGCGGGCTGGCGGTTGAGCGTCAGCACCTTAGGGCGAGCGATGATGGTGGTGTCGGTCACTTCGTCAAGCACGCGCAGGAAGGCGGCAAAGTCGCCGTCGACGTAGCCGACCTTCAGCGAGGCCGGGCCGCCGGTGCGACCGACCGTGCTCGTGCCGCCGCTGGCTCGGCCGTTGTTGCTGCTGGGAAGCGCGGTTGGCGAACCGTTGAGGTCCTCGCCCTGGCCGTTGATCAGGTTGTCCACGGCGTTGAGCGGGCCACCAAGGAAGTCACCGAAGTTCATGTTGCCGATGATCGAGAAGTCGACGCCGAAGGCGTTGTTCTCGGTCAGGGCGGCCTGGAGGATGGTGGCCTCGACGAGCACCTGGCTGGGCTTGGTGTCGATCTGCGCCAGCAGGTTGCGGATGGACTCGACGTTCTCCTCGAAGTCGACCACCACGATGAAGCTCTCGGTGGCCAGATCATCGGCGCCGACGGGGGCGCTATCGGGAATCTGGAACGGAGCGGTCTTGCCCGGGGCCTTGATCTGCCCGTTCTCGCTGAGCAGAGCCTGCGCGAACTCGGCCGCGTCGGTCGAGTTGATGTAATCGAGCGGGATCACCGCCGTCGTCCGCTGGCGGCTGCTCTCGATGAGCCGCTGGATCTCCTCGGCGGTGTACACGTAGATGAAGTTGCCCTCTTCCACGTAGCCGAAGCCGTTGACGTGCAGGATGGCGTCGAGCGCCTCGTAGAACGTCACGCCGTAGAGCGTGGCGGTCACGGTGGCGGCGACGTTGCGGCTGGCGACGATGTTGCGCTGGCTCTGGATCGAGAGCATCTGCAGCACGTCGGCCAGTTCCTCGTCGACGACGTGGAGGTCGACGATCAGGTGCTCGTCAACCTTGACCTCGCCCTCGATGGGCACTTGCACGCCCTCGCCCTTGCCCTGCTTCTCAGGGGTGATGAGCTCGGGGGTCTTCTGGAGCGAGAAGGCGTCGCCGGCCTGGGCGAGCGCCACGGGGCTGCCGGCCAGGGCGCCAAGCGCCGCGGCCGAGGCGGTGGTCAGCGTCACGTTCTTGGTGGACGCGGTCTGCTTGTTGCTGTGAGCCGTCATGAGTGTGTGTTCCTCGATCCGCGGTGCGTCAGTCCTGTGCCTCTCGGTGCGGCCCAACAGCTCGCCCGCGGCACCCCTGCGGTTTATTCCTCGACGCTTGAACATCCCCACTTTCCGACCCAGCGCCACAAAAGTGAACAACCGGCCAGCCTGCGCCATGTGGGCAAGGCCTGCCGGTTGTGTTGGCTGTGTGGGTTGCTTCAGCGAGCGGGCGCGCCGCGGTCGACGTGCTGCTGCTGCTGGCCCTTCGGGTCCGCGTACGCCTGGCGGGGCACGTCGGTGGTCAGGCGAAGGCGAAGCCAGATGAGCGCCGTGAACAGCAGCAGCGCGAGCGCGATGCCCACGCCAGACCGTCCCAGAAGGGAACTCAGGACGCTGCGAGCGGGCGTGACCGTACGCTGGGTGTTTGATGACATGGCGCCAAGCCTCCGACGAGATATGTCGGCAGCTTGGCGAGGGAGATTGAGGGGAATTGCCGTCGTCGCGTCGCGAATGCGACGCCTGAGCAGTTTACTCGCGCTCGACGACGACACGGCCCGTGTAGGCCTCGATATCGATGCGGAAGGTCTGCCCGATGGCGTCGCGGATGCGGATGAACCCGCCCGCGCTGGGACGCTCGCCGTCGGCGGTCTCGACGGGACCGCCGAGTTCGTCGAAGATCAGCACGTTATCGCCATCGAAGTCGACCTCGATGATCGCCGCACCGGCGGTGCGATCCTCGTCGAAGATCACCTCGTAGCGTTCGCCATCGCGTGTGATGTCGAACAGGGCGTCGACGGCGGGGTCGATCACCGAGCCGCGCACCTCGCACAACACGTAGCGCCCCTCACCTTCATAAAAGATGATGGCGCGTCGCGACTGATACGCGACGGCGTCGGACTGTGCGAAGGTGATATCGGCCACGAGCTCTCGCACCGCGGCCTGCACACGCAGGTTGCCCGCCGAGCTCATGGAAGGCACCACGAGCGCGGCGGCCGTGCCCAGGATGGCCACGACCACGAGCACCTCGATGAGCGTGTAGGCGCGGGCGAACATGTGTGTTGCGTCCTTCATGGCGTGCTGCTCGGATTACGGGCCCTTGGGAAGCGGCACGTCGTTGGCGTCGAAGCCGCCGGCCCACACCCGACCAGTGGTGGGATCGAAGATCCAGGCATGGTCGGTCTGGAACGTCGTATCGGGCTCATCGCCGATGGCGATGACGCGGCGGTTGCCGCCACCCACCCAGGCGTTGACCGGAGGCCCCATGAGGTAGTTGCCATCATCGCTGACGATCTGTCCCCAGGTTCCGTCACCGGCGAGGATCTCGGGATACGCCTGCTCGCGCGACTGGTACACCACCACGTGCTGGCGGATCTTGCCCAGGTCATAGAGCGTGGCGTTCACCTGCGACTCTTCCTGAGCACCCACCATCTGCGGCACGACGATGGCTGCCAGGATCGCCAGGATGACCACTACGATGAGGATTTCGACGAGCGTGAAGGCGGCGCGGAGCCTGCTCATGTGGAGCGTCATGATAGAAACCTCCAACCTGGTCCCCTGCCGCTGCAAAGCCCGGCCTAGGCGTTAACCCAGGGCGGACGGGAGTCATACAAACCGAAGGGGATTAGGGCTCGACCCACTCGCCGGCGGCCTCGTCGAAACCGTTCATCCAGATGCGACCGGTAGCCTCGTCGTAGATCCAGCCGTCGTCGCCGGCGGCAACGACGCCCAGAGAGTCGGCCTCAACGCCAGCGCCAATGGTGCTGGTGCCGGTGCGGGGGTTGACCGGCGCCACGCGGAGGTAGTCCGCGTTGACGATCGAGGTCCAGCCCGTGGCGGGCTCGGTGAGCGGGTCGGCGGCATCGCCGGTGAAGAGGTTGGCCTCCGTCGGAGCGGTGCCGTTGTTGCGGACACGGAAGAGCTCGATCTGGTTGCGCACCGTCGAGAGCTGGCTGGCAGCGCTGCTGCTCTGAGCCTCCTCGCTGGCGCTGGTGAACTGAGGAATGACGATCGCGGCCAGAATGCCGAGGATCACCACAACGATGAGGATTTCAACAAGCGTGAATGCCTTACGAACCTGTGCGCGCATTTCGCGTGCCCTCCTGGGGTACCCGCCGCCCGAGCTCTCGCCGAACCTCTCGGCATCGCGTCGTCACGCTCGCGCGGGCGACCATCTGTCAAGGTCCGCGACCGGCACCTTGCCAGCCGCGGCCACACAGAGCATCGGAAATGCACGGCTGCCAGTCCGCCCGTTCACATCCGTGGGCGGTGAATGCGTACCGATCGTGCGGCCTGGTGGTGTTGCATGGCCATCGAACGCAGGCTTTGGTGTTATGCGACGTGGCTGGAACGCAAAAAGGCCCAGGCGTTCGCCCGGGCCTCGCTGAGTCTCGAGATGTTTACGGACCTTTAGGAGCCGCGGCCGTCGAGGATCAGGCCGGCAACGTCCTCGCTGGGCACGCCGAGCGAGCCCAGCAGGCCGGCGGCGGCGATGGCCTCGGCGTCGTTGCCGTCGCGTGCGATCTGCAGCAGACGCTGCGTCTGACGCTCGAGCAGTTGGTTGCCGTTGCGGCGGGCCGAGTTAGCGGTGTGGCCGAGCAGGGCCACACGCTGGGCGCCCTGGGCCTGGATGGCGCGATCGAAGATCGCCTGCTGGGCGGCGGGCTGGTCGATCCAGCTCAGCAGCTCGGCAAGGCGGAGCTCGAAGAGGCCTTCATCTTCCTGAAGGGCCTGCACGAGCTGGGTCGTGGCGTCCGAGGCGATGATGACCGAGTTATCGGAGATCGCCAGCTCGGTCAGGGCGTCGATGGCCTGAGCGGCGTAGATGGTGGCCTCTTCCTCGGAGATCGGGCCGCCAAGCGTGCGCTCGACGAGATCATCGATGGTGGCGCGCATCTGCTCGCTGCGGATGCCCGCGGTGCGGATGGCCACCGAGCGATCGCTGCCATAGCGGCGACGCAGGTCGATCTCGTCGGCGCCACCCGACAGCATCAGCAAGGGGGCGGCCATCAGGCGGTTGGTGGCGCGCATCTGCGCGACCAGGCCCACGGACTGGTCCAGAGGCAGGCTGGCGACGACCAGGTCGACGCTGGCTGCAGCCTCATACTCCTCACGCAGAGCGGCGAGCGACTCACCGGCGGGGCTCACGCGGTAGCCCATGCCCTCGAGCATGCGCTGCAGGCCACGGCCGACTTCCGGATCGCTGGCGACCACAAGGGCGTAGCGATCGGTCGCGCCGCGGATGGACGAGGCGAGGATGGGAGCGACCAGGTCGCTGCGATCGAACTGCTGGGAGGGCATCGCGCTGGCGAAGGCGAGGGCGGCCTCGTACTGCACGCGACGGTTGGGATAGGTCAACGCGTCGACGAGCGGCTGGGTCGAGCCGGTGGAGGCAACCCACAGGTCCTTGCCGCCGGCGGTCTTGCCAATGGCCTCGATGGCCTTGCGGGCCAGCTGGGTGTTGCTCGTGCTCAGGGCGCGAGACAGGACGTTCTGGGAGATGGTCGAGCCCGAGGCGACGGCGTAGTACATGGGCTCACGCAGGCCCAGGTCGAGGTTGGCGCTCTCGGGACGCTCGATGTCCAGACGCAGGTACGACGCGATCCACAGGGCCGCGGCGGCAGCGTTGGGACGGCGGACCAGACGCAGCGAATCCTCGCTGAGGTCCATCGCCATCATCTCGTGGTACACCTCGGTGGGCACCGAAGTAAAGATCAGGCCGCCAGCCGTAGGCTGATAGCTCCACATGGGCTGGGTGGCCTCGCCGGGGAAGCTGGTGACGCCAGCGGCCTCGGCCGAGTAGTTCTCGGCGATCTGGACGTAGAGCTCGTGAGCCCGAGCGCCCTGGGCATCGATGACGCTCTGCAGCGCACGCTGGGCGGCCTCACGCACCTGACCGTTCGAGGTCGTCTGGGCGACCTCGGCCAGGAAGGGGGCGGAGGTGTTGTAGCCGATCTGGCCAAGCAGGTCGGCGATGGCAGCCTGCGTCTGCACGCTGGCGTCACGCAGCGCGACGCTCAGGGGCATGACGGCCTGCTGGCCGAGTTGCACCAGCACGGCGCGCACTTCGCGGACCAGCGCGGGATCGTTGCCTTCATCAATCACGCGGAGCAGCTGGGGCACGGCGTACTCGCCGGCGGCGACCAGTCGCTCCTTGGCCAGCAGGCGGCCACGCAGCGGGCCGGTCAGCATGGCGATGTTCTCGGCGATCTCTTGGGGATCGCGGGCGCGCTGCAGGCGGCCCTCGCTATAGAGCTTGCGGAGGGAGGCGGCCTGGCTCTCGGCAAGGCCCGAGCGGATGGCCTCGCTCACGGCGCGATCGAAGCGGTCTTCGAGGCCGGCGCCCTCGACCAGCTCGACGAACTGGCGCGGATCGATGCCACGACCGAGAAGCTGTGCAGCGTAATCGGCCGCAACGTCGTCGCGGTCAATAAAGACAAAGTGGATGAACTCATCGAGGAGCTGGCGATCGGTCAGGCGATCGGGGCCCTCCTGAGCCAGGGCCGGTGCGGCAAAGTGGGTTGAAAGGGCCAGTGCCAGGCAGCCGGCGAAGGTGGGCAGGGTCGATCGCGAGAACATGGGCACGAGCTGCACTCCTCTAATTGATCAGTTCGTCGGGGGCCTGAGACGACTCCACGCCGACCCCGCTGGTCTGCCTGAAGGGCTTCTCACCGGGGGGCGAGAGGATAGACCACCGCCGCCCGGAAGGCAGCCTCCGGTATTCGGACGGGGCCTTGGTGGGTGACGGTACGGGCCTCCCACCAGATGGATGCAGCCGCCCCACCACTGGGGCCGGCAAGCGTCCACTGTACTGGCGAGCCAGGGTGTGTGTCAAATGCCCTGACGGGAGCATCCCGATCGGCCCTGCTCGCCGGTGCTCGGCGCATGTGCCGATAGCCACGCGGCCCGTCCAAGAACGCCCTCAAATACCCACAAATGTCCGCCTAACCCTTCGAAACCACAGTATTTACGGCAGAATCGTCCTTCTCGTCGTCAAGCGTGCGGCAGGCAAAGCCGATTCCAGTGGCGTCCGCAGCAGGCCGCGGCGCTTGGGGCGCTTGCGACAGGGATGTGAGGTAGCAGCCATGCCGTTCGAAAAGGACGTGCTGACGACTGGTGAGGTGGCCGAGATTTGCAAGGTGGCCCCGCGCACGGTGAGCAAATGGTTCGATTCCGGGGAGCTTGAGGGTTATCGGATCCCCGGTTCCAAGGACCGGCGAATACCGCTGCCGGCCCTGGTCAAGTTCATGAAGAAGCACAAGATGCCCCTGGATGGGCTGAAGACCACCGGCACCCGCGTGCTTCTGGTCGACAGCGACTCGGCCGTGACCGAGGGCCTGGGCAGCATCATCGCCGAGCAGACCGACTACGAGGTGTACACCGCCTCGACGAGCTTCCAGGCCGGCATGCTGTGCGAGAAGCTCCGCCCGCACGTGCTGCTGATCGATCTGCACCTGGGCGAGAACGAGGCCCACCAGGTCGTGCAGATGGTGCGCGCCAACGACCATCTCGCGATGACACGCATCGTCGCGCTCAGCAACCGGCTAACCGACGGCCAGGCCCACGGCCTGACCAGCCAGGGCTTCGACGCCTTTCTCCGCAAGCCCTTCCCCGCCCGCGATGCGCTGCGGACCATCGAGCAGATGGTCTCGCTGATCTGACGCCATCACGACCGCGATCAAAACGACAGCGAGCCCACGTCCTTGGACGTGGGCTCGCTTGTTTACGTGCTTGATCGTGCAGCGACTAGAGAACGGCCAGGGCCGCAGCCACCATGTCGCGTGCGGCGCCCAGATCTCGGCGGTCGATCATCTCGGTCACCGTGTGGATGTAGCGCGTGCCGCAGACGATGCCCACGGCCTTCGCGCCGGCGGCGGCCTGCTGGGCGGCGGCGCCGTCCTGACCACCGCGGGCCAGGATGGTGCGCTGGTAGGCGATGCGCTTCTTCTTGGCGATCGACTCGATCTGGTCAACGAGCTCGTGGTTGGAGATGAAGCTGCCGTCCTGGATGTGCAGGCCAAAGCCCTTGCCGTGCTGGGTGACGGCCTCGGCCTCGGGCACGCCGGGCGTATCGCAAGAGAGAGTGACATCGATGCCCAAGCCGATATCGGGCTGGACGGCGTAGCTGGCGGTCTTGGCGCCGCGCAGGCCGACCTCTTCCTGGGTGGTGAAGGCGACCACGACCTCGCACGTATGGCCCGTGCCGCTCTTGTGGAGCTTGCGGACGCTCTCGATGCCAAGCCAGCAGGCGAAGCGGTTGTCGAGGGCCTTGCTGACGACCTTGGTGCCGATCTCGATGAGCGGCTCGTCCATGACGACGTAGTCGCCGATGCGGACCTTCTCCTTCACCTCGTCGGCGGGCATGCCGGTGTCGATGAAGAACTCCTTGACCTCGGGGACCTTCTTCCGCTCGTCGTCGCCCGAGATGTGGATGGGCCGGCCGCCGGGGTTCATCACGGCCTTCAGGTCTCCGCCGCTGGTGCACACCAGCACGCGGCGGCTGAACAGGTTCCGCGTGTCGAAGCCGCCGGCGGGGTTGACGCGGATGAAGCCCTTGTCGTCGATGTGGCTGACGTAGAAGCCGATCTCGTCCATGTGGCTCAGGAGCATGACGCGCTTGGCGTCGCCCTTGGCCGGTGCGGCCTTCTTCTTGCTGGTCTTCTTCGAGTCGCCACCGCCCTTGGGCCTGGGGTGTCGCGTACAGATGAGCGAGCCCATCGCGTCGGTATACATCTCGTCGAAGAGGCCCTGCACCTCTTCCTCGATCAGGGCGCGGACGCGCTCTTCGCGGCCCGGCACGCCGGGGGTCTCGCACAGGCGCTTGAGCAGGTCGATGTTCAGGTCGTCTTTCACTTCGGTCACGCTCCTTCCCGGGGTTTTCAACCATCGGTAGGCCACCAGTGTACCGCCGCGGGGTGGGCGTGGCTTAGCATCGCCCATGGCCACCCACAGCCCCATGCTCGATTTCTACAGCCAGAACGACGCCCACCTGCACCCCTACGGCGATCCGCAACGCGGCCTGCTGGTGCCGATGGCCTTCGAGCACGTCGAGCTCGAGTACGCCGCTATCCGCAAGGGCTGTGCGCTGCTCGACCTGCCGCAGTCCGGCACCGTGGAGCTGGGGGGCGCCGACCGCATCGCGTTCCTCAACAACCTGGTGACCCAGGAACTCAAGACGCTCGAGCCGATGCGTTCGGTCCGCAGCTTCTGGCTGAATCGCAAGGGCCGCATCGACGCCGACCTGCGGATCGTCGATACGGGCGATCGCATGCTGCTGGCCACCGACGTGCTGGTCGCGGGCGCGACGGCCGAGGCGCTGGCCCAGTTCGTGTTCACCGAGGACGTGACCATCCGCGACGCGACCGAGAGCACGCACCGGCTGGCGCTGCACGGGCCACGTGCGGCCAACACGGTCATGGCCGTCGCCGACACCGACGAGCACGTGGGGCTCGAGCCAGGCCAGGCCATGACCGTGATGGTGCGCGGCGTGAGCGTGCTGATCGAGCGTGAGGACAGCACGGGAGAGCTGGGCCTCGTGCTCACGATGCCCACCGAGAACGCGCGAGCGGTGTACGACGCGTTGGCAGGTGTTGAGGGCGTGCGCCCGTGCGGATGGATGGCCTACAACATCGCGCGCATCGAGGCGGGCTGGCCGCTGTTCCAGATCGACTTCACCAGCGACAACCTGCCCGCCGAGACCGGCGTGCTGCACGACCGCGTGTCGTTCACGAAGGGCTGTTATCTGGGGCAGGAGGTCGTGGCGCGCATGCACAGCCTGGGCCAGCCCAAGCAGAAGCTGGTCGCGTTGCGGCTCGCCGACAGCCAGGAACCGCGCCTGCCACAGGAGGGCGCGAAGGTGTTCGCAGAGCAAGATCTTGAGAAGGCGATCGGCACGGTGAGCAGTTCGACCATCGCACCGATGCTCAGCGCCTCGCCCATCGCGCTCGCCCAGGTGCGCACCGCGCACGCCGAGGCCGGCACGCTGCTGCGTGTCGAGGCCGAGGGCGAGCATGCGGTATTCGAGGTGCAGCCTCAGCTGGCGTTCTGGTCGCCGACGCCAACGCGGCAGTAGGTGAGCTCGACGTCCTCGCCGATGCGGCGCACGCGGCCCAGCCGCAGCTTCACGCCAGAGGACAGCGCGGGCGCCACCCGCCCCACCGCCACCGATCGCGCGAGCTCGTCGCCCAGCATGAGCGGCGCGATGTAGGCCAGGGCCGTATCGACCACGCCGGCCTCGAAGAGCGAGCCCAGCAGGCCGGCCCCGCCTTCCACCATCACGCTCGACACTCTGGCGTCTCGATACAGGGTCTGCAACGTGCCGCGCAGGTCGAGCCCGCCCGGGCCGGCCGGGCAGCCCAGGATGCGGCAGCCGGCCTTGGCAAGCTCGGCCCGCTTGGTCTCGCTGATGGACGCGCTGGCGAGCTTGGACTCGCAGCAGATGATGGTGGGTGTTTCCCTGGCTGTTCGCACGAGCTGGCGGTCGAGGGGGATGTCCAGGTCCGCATCGAGCACGACACGCGCGGGGTGCTTGCGCGGGTTGCCGTGGCGAACGGTCAACGCGGGATCATCGACCATCACCGTGCCCATGCCCGTGAGGATGGCGTCGACGCGGCCGCGAAGGGCGTGCACCCT
>JBITAB010000099.1:0-14189 GCA_044439825.1 Phycisphaerales bacterium JB064
TTACTAGCGATTCCGGCTTCATGGAGTCGAGTTGCAGACTCCAATCCGAACTGGGGCGTGCTTTTTGCGATTTGCTCCATCTCACGATATTGCATCGCTTTGTACACGCCATTGTAGCACGTTTGCCACCCTGGGCGTAAGGGCCATGAGGACTTGACGTCATCCCCACCTTCCTCCGGTTTGACACCGGCAGTCTCGTTAGAGTCCTCGCCATAACGCGTTAGTAACTAACGATAGGGGTTGCGCTCGTTAAGGGACTTAACCCGACACTTCACAGCACGAGCTGACGACAGCCATGCAGCACCTGTGCACGTTCCACCCTTGCGGGCGTGGCTCTGCTTTCACAGAGTTAATCCGTGCATGTCAAACCCAGGTAAGGTTCTTCGCGTTGCCTCGAATTAAGCAACATGCTCCACCGCTTGTGTGAGCCCCCGTCAATTCCTTTGAGTTTTAGCCTTGCGACCGTACTCCCCAGGCGGTGCACTTAATAGTTTTCCTTCGGCCGTGCCAACGTCAGAGTTGCCACGACCTAGTGCACATCGTTTACGGCGTGGACTACCAGGGTATCTAATCCTGTTTGCTCCCCACGCTTTCGTGCATGAGCGTCAGGACAGGCCCAGGGTGCCGGCTTCCCCTTCGGCATTCCTGTCGATATCTACGCATTTCACCGCTCCACCGACAGTTCTGCACCCCCCTACCTGCCTCAAGACCAACGGTTCGCCCCGCAATTCCCCGGTTGAGCCGGGGCATTTCACGGGACGCCTGAAGGTCCGCCTGCGCACGCTTCAAGCCCAGTGATTCCGATTAACGCTTGGGCCACTCGTCTTACCGCGGCTGCTGGCACGAGTTTAGCCGGCCCTTCCTCTGACCCTGATCGTTGGTTCTAGGGTCTGACAGTGGTTTACGACGCAGAGCGCCTTCATCCCACACGCGGCATTGCTCCGTCACGCTTTCGCGCATTGCGGAAGATTCGTCGCTGCAGCCTCCCGTAGGAGTCCGGGCAGTGTCTCAGTCCCGATGCGGCGGGCCATGCTCTCACACCCGCTACCCGTCTTCGGCTTGGTGGGCCTTTACCCCGCCAACTACCTGATAGGACGATCGCCGCTCCCAACTTCCTCCGTAGAGCACACGGGGTATTACCGCCGGTTTCCCGACGCTATCCCCCACATTGGGGTACGTTCGATCGCATTACTCGCCCTTTCGCCGGTTTCCCCCGAAGGTTCTCCCAGACTTGCATGCTTTAGCCATGCCGCCAGCGTTCAATCTGAGCCAGGATCAAACTCTTCAATTGAAGCGACAACCAGCCTTTCGACTGATCGCCGACAATGTCAGATGATCCGTTAAAAACCGCTGCTTTCGCAGCGGCCGGTCATTCCCGCAAACAGAGCCTTGCGACCCCGCTTGCGGCCCGCCGTCGGCAAAGACGGCGGGTTCGTTGGCGTACTCAAATTCATCACGAGAGTGCGCCAACGGCCAGGACCTGTGAAAATCCTGACCACCGGTTTGACCGGCCTTACCGACCCCTGGTCGGGGTTTGCGGGTGATGATCCGCACTGGCAAGGCCTCACACTCTCGAGGGCATCTCGACCGCTTTGATTTCAAAGAGCGTAAACTCGGTCCCGCATCCGCAGGCCCTTGTTTTCCCGCTTCCGGCCGTGGCCAGAGGCGGAGGAGATAGTACACGCAACCGAGCCTTCGTCAAGCTGCGTTGTTTCAGAACCTTCACTTTTTTTGGACCGTGCCCGCCATGGGCCGGGAAACGACAACTTCAAGCCCGTTCTGGCCCCGTATCTGTCGTTTGCCGGGCTCGCTCACCGCCACGCACGCCGCCAGGATCGCAACCGGCGGCTCATCGCCTCGGCGGGCCTTCCCAGACAGCTCCCGCACGCACCTGCAGGCCTCCACGAGCGTGGCGCCCGTGGTCATCACGTCATCAACCAGCACCACCACACGCACGCCAGCCAGCGTTTCTGGGCCGACGCGGGCCTGCATGGCGCCACGCAGGTTCTTCTGCCGGGCCGCTGCCGATAAGCCCGTCTGGGCCGGGCGATGCTGGCGGAGCATCAATCGCCGGAACGGCAGCCCCGCGCCATCGGCCACCGCACGCCCCAGGCACGTCGCGTGGTCGATGCCGCGGCTGGTCCGCCGCCAGAAGCTCATGGGCACCGGCGAGACCACCGTGCGGCTCGTGATCGCCTCCACGGGCTCGCCCGCGTCGAGGGCCACGGCCTCCAACCGCTCGAGCACGGCCGCCCCAAGGGCCCGGCCCATGTGCTCCCCCACCGCGTGCCAGCGGTTGAACTTGAACTCGTGCACCGCCTCGCGCAGGGCATGGCCGTACGAGCCCAGCCGCACGAAGCCGCCCCAGGGCAGCCTGGCCGTCCGGCACGAGCCACACCGGCCCTCGACGAACTCGCCCGGCCCGACTCCGCGGCCGCAGTGATGGCAGTAGACGCTCGGGTCGTCGGCAACGAAGCCGCTGGCGAGCAACTCTTCGAGCGGCGCTGGCCGATCGCTGAGCATGGCCCGCTCGACGCTTAGCAGGCCCGTCCGCACGAGCCCCGTCACCGATCTGGCCACGCCCCCACGCGCCATCGATCAGTTCCCGTTGCCCGGCAGGTCGCCGTCGGTCTTGGGTCGATTGCTCGGCCCCGCCGGCGGCTCGATCTCTTCGGGCCGATCGGGGCGGATGAGCCGCGGCGGCTGACGCTTTGGCGCGAAGGCCTCGCCCAGCTTGGCTCGCAGAAGCGCGGCCCGTGCCTCACGGCGTTGGTCCTGGGTGAGCTCCTGCCCGATGGCAAGCTGGATGTGCGCCGGCTGCAACGCGACGAGCAACTGGTTGATCAGCGCGAGCTCGAGCCCGGGGATGAGCCCCATGGCGATGCCCAATCTCACCTTGCTGAGCAGCTGCGTCGCCTCTTCGGTGCTCAGCAGCCGAGCGTGCAGCAGCACGCCCACGGCGCGCCAGGCCTGGTCTTCCATGCCGCGTTTGCCGCCCTTGATGAGCCGCTCGCGCGCCGTGCGCTCATAGGCGATGACCGAGGGGATGATCTCCGACTCCATCTCACGCAGCAGCACGGCCTCGCTCTTGCCGATGGTGGTCTGGTTGCTGATCTGGTAGAAGTCGCCGGTCGCGTCGCTGCCCTCGCCATAAGAGCCTCGAACCGTGAGGCCCAGGTCGTCGGCGGCACGCTTCACCTTCTCGAGCTCGCGCGTCAGCTTGAGCGCGGGCAGGTGCACCATCACGCTCATGCGCACGCCCGTGCCGACATTCGTGGGACATGCGGTGAGATAGCCAAAACGCGGGCTGAACGCGTAATCGACGCGTTGCTCGATCGCGTCGTCGGCCGCGTCCACCTCGTCCATCGCGCCCGACAGGTCGAAGCCGCCGCGGATGGTCTGCAGGCGCAGGTGGTCTTCCTCGTTGACCATGATCGACATGCGGCGATCGGGCAGGCCGATGGCGACGGCGCGGCCGTGCATGGGCTCACCCGCCTTGCCCAGCGCGTGCTGGCGGCTGATGACGCGCTCCTCGACCAGCGACACGCGGTGGTTCGAGGTGGTCGAGGTCAGGTCGACCCATTCCATCTGCGGGCTCAGACGCGCACCGAGCAGCACGGGCTTGAGCTTCACCACAATGGCCGTCCGCTCGCTCGCGGGCGCGCGATTCGGGAAGCGGAACCCCGCGAGATTGCGCGCGAGGCGCACCCGACTGGAGACGACGACGTCGCCCGCTCGGCCGGCGACGGCCCGCCAGTTGCCCGAGTTGCTCACGCCGCTGGTGTTCATGCCTGCTCGCCCGATGCCCCTGGCCCGTGAGAACCAGGTTCATTCGAACCGGGTTCCTGAGACTCGTATCGACGCAGCTCGTCGCGCACTGCGGCGGCACGCTCGTACTGCTCCTGGGCCAGCGCGTCTTCGAGCTGCTTGCGCAGCAGGGCCACGCGCTCGGCTCGCTCTCGGGCACTGCCCAGCAGCTTCTCGACGGCCTGCGGGTCCTCGCCCTGAGCAGCGGCCAGCATGCGCTTGGGCGTCTTGCCGATGTGGTGGGTGCCGCCCTGGTGGGCCCGCTCGATCAGCGGAGCGA
This sequence comes from Phycisphaerales bacterium JB064, assembly GCA_044439825.1. Taxonomy (GTDB): domain Bacteria; phylum Planctomycetota; class Phycisphaerae; order Phycisphaerales; family UBA1924; genus JAHCJI01. Next base: position 4,088 of record JBITAB010000099.1, read on the forward strand.
GCTTGTCCTCGAAGGCCTCGTAGCACTGCGAGCAGCCGAGCAGGCCGTGCTGGCGAAAGGCCGCGTAGGACAACCCGCACGTCGGGCACTTGAGCACCGTGCCGGCCTGCTGCTGGACGTTGAGCACGACGGTGGCGGCCGAACCCGAGGATGGGACGCCCGCCATGCCTGTCAGCCCCACCTCGGCGGCGTGTCGCTCGCACAGCCGGCGCACCATGACCTGCCCATTGACGATCTGCGTCTCATGGACGGTCGCTTCGGCTTCGCACAAGTCGCACTTCACGCTGGCACCCCGGGGCCGACGGCTCCGCCGGCCTTCGCTCGATTCTACGGGTACGCGTGGGCCCGATCAGCGATCGGGATCAAAGGGGATGGCCAAGGGCTGCAGGCCCACGGCTGGCCAAACCGGCTCAGCCGCCGGCCTGTTCCTTCTGCTGGCGGGTATAGCCATACTTGCGCTTCAGGGGCTTGACCACCAGGCCGCTCTTGATGGCCCGGGTCGACGCCAGGATGCGCGTGGGCTTGCCATCGATGATGGCGTGCACCTTCTGGAGGTTGGGGCGGAAGCTGCGGCGGGTGATGCCGGTGGTCTTCAGACCGAAGCCGCCCTTGGAGATCTTGGCGCCGCCATAGGCCTTGGACTTGCCAAAACGGGTCTTGCGTCCGGTAAAGTGGCACTCGTAGGGCATTGGTCAATCCTCAGGCACGAACCATGGCGAACCGCCAGCCTGGACCCAGGCCGGTGGGTCGAGATGATAGACCCCATGCCCGCCCCAAGGAAAGCGCCTCACCCCCGCGCCAGATTCTCGCGCGAGAGCATGACGCTCAGGGTCTGGGCCACCATGTCGATGTCGCGGGCCGTGAGCTGGTTGTGGAAGGGCAACGCGATCGTGCGGTCGGACACGCTCTCGGCGATGGGGAAGGCCCCACGCTCGAAGCCGAAGCGGCGGACGTACTCGGGCATCAGATGGATGCACGGGAAGTACGGGGCGCAGCCCACGTCGTGGTTGCGCAGGCCCTGGATGACCCGGTCGCGCTCCTCGGCGGTGTAGCCACGCTCCAGCCGCACGGTGAACACGAACCAGCTCATGCTCGTGCCGCTCTCGATGGTCGGCAGGATGATGCCCGGCAGGCCCATGAGCCGGTCGAGGTATTCGCTGGCCACGCGGCGGCGGGCCTCGATGATCCTGTCCAGCCGGCGCATCTGGGCCACGCCCAGGGCGGCCGCGATCTCGCTGAGCCGGAAGTTGTACCCCAGTCGCTCGTGGCTGAGCCACAGGCCCAGCCCGGGCGAGCCGTCGCTCACGAGCTCGCTAGGCATGGGCCGGCCCTGGTTGCGCAGGCTGCGGCACAGGTCGGCCAGGCGCTGGTCGTCGGTGACGATCATGCCGCCCTCGCCCGTGGTGATCTGCTTGTTGGGGTAGAACCCAAAGACGCCCACACGCCCGAAGCTGCCGCACTTTCGGCCGTTGTAGGTCGTGCCCAGGGCCTCGCAGCAGTCCTCGATGAGGTGGATCTCGTGCCGAGCGGCGATGGCCGCGTAGCGGTCCATGTGCGTCGGGTTGCCCAGCGCCTCGACCGCGAGGATGGCCTTGGTCCGTGGGCCGATGGCCTTCTCGACCTTCTCGGGGTCCATGTTCAGGCTTCGCGGGCAGATGTCCACGAACTTGGGCGTGGCGCCCACATAAAGGATGGCGTTGGCGCTGGCCACGAAGCTGAAGGGCGTGGTGATGACCTCGTCGCCCGGCCCGATGCCCAGGGCCAGCAATGCCAGGTGCAGGCCGCTGGTGCCGCTATTGACGGCGACTCCGTGATCGCAGCCGGCCGCCTCGCTCACCAGGGCCTCGAAGGCCTCCTGCATGGGCCCGATGCTCAGCCGCCCGGATTGCAGCACGCGGACGACCGCGTCGATCTCCAGGTCGGTGATGTCCGGCCCGCTCAGGGAAATCTCTTGGCCCGAATTGGGCCCCGAAGGCCTGCTGGCATGGTCGCTGGGTGGCAAGGCGGCTCCCATCGATCTCGAGGCGGCTGAGTAGACCCCGGCCCCATCGAGGGGAGTCTATCGCCCCTGAGGCCGGATCCGTTTGGCGAGGGCGGAGGCAAGCTCGGCCACGGACATCCCGTCGGCCTCGCACCCCACCGCCACACGCTCATCATCGGCGATCTGGCGTTCGATCCGCCGAACGGCCGTGATGATCGACGAGTGGTTGGGCCGGTTCATGGCATGGGCGATCTCTGGATAGCTGGCTGTCGTCAGCTTGCGAGAGATCAGAGCGACCAGGGCCCGAGCCAGCACGACCTTGCGGTGGCGACCCCGGCCGGCGAAGTCGACCGACCCGACGCCCAGGTACTGGCACACGCACTCGATCACCGTCTGCACGCGCACGGGGCCGGCGGTGCTGGCGGCGGCGGCCTTGCGGCCAAACGCCTGCTGGACCACCAGCATGGTCACCGGGCCAGAGCCCACCTTGTCGCCCTCGCGGCTCATGAGCCGGTGGAAGGCGTCGACGCGGGCCATCGCGCCCTCGATGTCGCGGAAGGAGCCGCCCGGCTCGCCGTCGGCGTGGGGCTCGCTGGCGGCCTCGGCCACGGCCGAGACCACGGTGTCGTCCATCCCAAGCCCGCGCTGGGTGGCCAGCTTGCGGACCATCGACTCGCGCAGACCGGCCTCGGGCATGCCAAGCTCGATGGTCAGCCCGGAGATCAGGCGACTGACGAGCTGCTTGCCAAGCCCCTCAACCAGCTTTGGGTGCTCGTCGCTGGCCAGCGCGAGGCGGCAGCCGCCCGAGAGGATCTGGTCGAGCGTGTGCAGCAGCTCGGCCTTGGTGGCCTCCTTGGTGGCCAGGAAGTGCACGTCGTCGAGGCACAGTAGCTCGACACCCCGGTACTGCTCGCGGAAGCGGTCGGTCGTGCCCGAGCGCAGGGCCGTCAGGAAGCCGTTGGTGAAATGCTCGGCGGTGACGTACTTGGCCTTGCCGCCCGATCCTCGCAGGCTGTTGTAGCGGTGGGCCATGCCGCGGAGCAGGTGGGTCTTGCCCAGGCCGCAGCCGCCGTGCAGCACGAGCAGATTGCCCGTGGCCGACGCGCTGGCGGGGTTGCTGACGGTCATGGCGGCCATGTGGGCCAGGCGGTTGCTCTCGCCGACGACGAAGTCTTCGAGCAGGCAGGGGCGGTCGCGCTGGGGCACGTGCGGGCGCGGCGCCTGCTCCTGGGGCTTGGGCCGAGCGACCTTGGTGGCCTTGGGCATCTTGGCCTTGGGGAAGGCCTCGGGGCGGTCGACGATCTCGACGGTGCCGCCATTGGCAAGCTCGACCAGCACGGGGCGGAAGCGGCTCTCAAAGATCGACACCAGGAAGCTCGACGCCACGACCACGCGCAGGCCGCCCTCGACCGCCTCGATGCGGGTCTGGCCCTTGAAGTATCGCTCGTAGATCAGCGAGCCGACCTTGTCGGCCAGCGTGCGATCGAGGTCCTGGCTGTCGGCGGCCGCCGGCATGGGCTGCGCGGACGGCTGGACGCTCGCGTTGCGGCCCGGGTGCACATGGCGGGTGCGCACACGCTCACCGGCAGCATCGCGGCCGGGCAGGCGTGTGGGCACACGAGTCGGGGCGTTGGTGGTATCGGTCGAACCGACCAGATTCAGCGCGGGTGTGTGGTCGCCGGCCGGCTGGCTGGCGGCCCGTGCTTTGCCCGATCCCTGGTGCGAACGAACCGTGCGCTCGGTGGTGGAAGCCTGCTGCTCCATCCGAACGCTCACGTCCCTGCCGGCTGTTGACATCGGCGAACCCTTCTGGCCATCCTTAGGCCGTACGAACACCCCCCACCGCGACCGAGGGATCGCGATGCGTCCGTTTCGAAAAGAGTCCGTTCATCCGCACCGTCGGGCCGGTCGACCGCGCGATCCTCGCGCCTGATGTGCAGCCTCGCCCGACGCTCGTGGATTGCCCCAAGGGACGCTGAACAACTCCCGCCGGAGCACGCACGGCGGTGGTCACCCTGAGGCGATTGGGCTTGGATGCTGTGGTCTATGGCCCCCTGATGCAACGTCAGTCCTTCGACGCCACCACAAGATATCCGAGCGGCCGCCGCTCCGCTACCGCTTTTCTCATTGACGCCGCAGCGAAACGACAGAAAAGCCCGAGATTCCAAGGGTTTATGGCTTAAAGATTTCTTTATACACAGTCGCGGCGCACGTTGTCAACATCAGCTGTGGACAACTGGTGGAGCGGGCCCATGGCGCCAAGCGCAAACGCTTGCAAACACACCCGCTACGCGTTGTGCACATCGGTGGAAATCGTGTGGCGCAACGGTCGCACGCACGCGACACGCTGATCGAACGACGTGAAATCCAGACGCCGGTAGAGGCGCACGGCGGGCGCGTTGGCCGTATCGACGGCGCAGGTGAGGGACCACCCGCTGCGGGCCTGGCTCTGACGGATCCGCGTCGCGAGCACGCCGATGCCCCGACGCAACAGCACTTCCCCCAGGCCCATCCCGCGCAGGGATGGCCCTAGGCCGATGTAGACCAGCTCGTAGCAGCGCTGCTCGGGCAGGCACGCGAAGAGCAGCGCGCCCGCGGGTCGTCCCTCGTGGCGGATGATCGACCACAGCGCAAGCTCGGGCCGGCCGATGGCCGCGTGCGACTCGATGATGTCGCTCGTGCGGCGCTTGCCGCAGAGCGCGGGGCAGTCGAGCGTGTCGACGTACGAATCGTCGAGCGCCTGCTCGAGCGCGGGCGGCGCGGGATGGCCCGGCTCGGGAACCCGGATGGGCTCGAGTTCGACGCCGTCGGGCAGCTCGGGCTCGGGAGCCTTGGGACGCAGCAGCCCGCCCTTGCTTGCCTCCTCGGCCCGCAGCGCGCGACGCATGTAGGCAAGCTCACCGACGGACTGCCAGCCGGCGGCGATCAGGGCGTCCACGGCCCACTGCTCACTGACGGCGGGCAACGACTGGGCGATGTCGAGCGGCTGGCCTGGCAATGCGGCGAGGTGCTCGGTGAGGGCCAACGCGCAGGCTGCTCGCTCGTCCGGGCGGTCCTCACCCTGCTTTGGGCGGCTCAGGAAGACCAGGGCGCTGCGGCCAGGCGAGGGGATGGCCAGCGCGAGCTCTCGCACGTGCTGGCGGCCGACGTCGAAGGTCGCCAGGGCGTGATCGAAGGCGATCCCCCCCGCCGCACCGGCCTCGATGATCCGCCTGGCGGCTTGGCGAGCCGCCTGGCCCGTGGCCTCGACCAGCCGCTCGGCGGCGGCCAGCCGCAGCGAGGCCGGGAGCGGCTTGGGCTTGAAACCGGTGGCGTCCATGCTCGTATCCGTTGGGCGTTGCCCGCCGGCGTGTGCGGGGCCTGGGGCGGGTCGGCAAAATCCCCGTCCATCGGGCCGACGCCGGCGGGGAAACGAATATAGACTGTCGGGGCGTAGTGTCGGCGTCGGGCCGTCGTGCGTCTGCCCGTCGCCAATTCCGCGTTTCGTGCTCCGGAGCCCGCTGGGAGACCTCCATGGCCTTGCTGACCCTGCCTTCTCGACTGCTCGCCGCCGTGCTGGTGGCCCTCGGCGTCGTCGCCGTCACTTCGGCGCTTCCGCCCGAGCCCAACCCCATCCCGGTCCGCTGGCAGCTCGATCTGGACGTGGGCCCGCTGCGCGTGGCCAGCATCGACACCCCCGGGCAGGGCCCGAGCCTGTATTTCTACATGACCTACACGGTGACCAACAACACCGACGAGGACATCCTGCTGGCCCCCAGCTTCGAGCTGGCCACCGAGACCGGCGTGAACGTCGTGGCCGGCCAGGGCGTGCCCGCCAACGTCTCCCAGCAGATCCTGAGCAACCTCGGGAATCCCCTGCTCAACGACCAGGTGAACATGATCGGCGTGCTCCGTCGCGGCGAGGCCTTCGCCCGCGAGGGGCTGGTCGTGTGGCCCGTGCGTGACGTGGCCGCCGACGAGGCCCGCGTCTACATGGCAGGCTTCAGCGGCGAGACGGCCCGCATCCAGGTGGTCGACCGCGACAGCGGCAACCCCCGCGACGTGGTGCTCCGCAAGACCCTGATGGCGGTCCACGAGACGCCCGGCAACATCAACGCTGGTGACGACGACGCCATCGAGCGGAGCGAGAGCCGCTGGATCATGCGCTAAAGCACCGCTATCATCCCCGCCCCCGACCGATCGGGGACGCTTTCAGGAGTATCTCGTCATGGCGCACAAGAAGGGCCAGGGGTCGTCCAAGAACGGCCGCGACTCGAACCCCCAGTACCGGGGCATCAAGCTCTACGGCGGCCAGTTTGCCGAGCCGGGCAACATCCTGGTGCGTCAGTGCGGCACGAAGTTCATGCCGGGCTTCGGCGTGCAGCGCGGCAAGGACGACACCCTGTTTGCCGTCAGCACGGGCCGCGTGGTCTTCCAGGGCCGCCGCGTGCACATCGATCCGGTCGAGGACAGCGCCCCGCGCCCCCGCTGGCTGACGCAATATCGTGCGGCCAAGGCCTCGCAGAACTGATCGCTCTCTAGTCGAGCGGACGGATGAAGGGCGTCGGTGTGGACGCCCTTTTTGTTTGCGCTCTTTTTGTTTGTACCAATGGACAATCAAAAAGCCCGAGCGATTGCCCGGGCTTGGTCTTGATCATGCTGAGCGTGATTATCGCTTCGAGGCGGGCTCCATCGCCTTGCGGGCCTCGTCGCTGAGGTAGAGGATGCAGCCCGATTGCGGGTCGGTCGTGAGGCGGCCGTGGCTGAGCAGGGCGCTGACGGTCTCGACCGGGACGGCCAGCATGCTGATGCCGCAGACGAACTCGTGACGCTTCACGTCGACGACCTCGACGGGGGCCATGGCCTCGTCGCCGAGCTGGCCTCGCACACGGGTGTAGTGGGCCATCGTGTGCTCGGGCACGTCGGCGATGATCTCCTCGCGCTCCTTCTTGAGCTCGTCGAGGCGGTCGGCGATCTCGGCCTTGCGCTCGTCGCGCTGCTTGAGGGCGACGGTGCGCATGCCCTCTCGCTCCTGGCGGGACTTGCCGAGTTCGTCGGCCGAGCCGCTGAGCGTCTCGATGCGGCTCATCAGCTCAAGAGCGACGCTCTCCTGCTCGTCCTTCTGGGTCTTGAAGGTGGCGATCTCGGTGAGATAGGCCTGGTATTGCTTGTTGGAGTCGGCCGAGTTCATCTTCTCGCGCAGCTCGGCGATGTGGGCCTCAAGACGCTTGGCCTCGCCCTCGGCGTTGGCCGCGGCGGCCTTGGCCTTCTTGAGCTCTGCCTCGTTGGCCTTGTGCTGCTGGTCGATGGCGGCGAGCTGTCGTTCCTGCTCGGCCAGGAAGCGCTCGGCGGCGCGGAGCCTTCCCTGCAACCCGTCGATGCTGTTATCGACCTTGAAAACCCTGAGCAACCGATCGGTTTCGGTCATCGTCATGAAGGTTGTGCTCCCTTGTCCATCTACAAGAGAGTGTAGCGTGGAACCCGGCTATGTGTAGCGTGGAGCCCGGAAAGAGCGGTCAGATGGGCACAACCCCCACTGTCGCCCGGACGCCAGCGGTCACACCCAGATGGCCAACGTCCAATATGCCAGGGGTGCGACGAGGATGGGCGAGTCGATGACGTCGAGCACGCCGCCGAAGCCGGGCAGCAGGCTGGAGGAATCCTTGATGCCCGCGTCGCGCTTCATCATGGAGGCCATGAGGTCTCCGAGCTGGCCGGCCAGGCCCATGCAGGCGCCGCCGATGGCGCCGGCAAGAGCGGTCTTGGCGGGCGAGCCGCCTGGGTTGAAATCGGTGTAGGCTGTGAGCAGTGCAAGGCCGCCACCGCCGACGATGGCCGAGCCGATCATGCCACCGACGAGGCCTTCCCAGGTCTTGCCCGGGCTGAGCCAGAGGATGAGCTTGTGCTTGCCGATGGCCTTGCCGGTGAAGTAGGCGAAGATGTCGCAGGCCTTGACGGTGGCCAGCACCCAGACCAGCACCCACGCGCTGTGGTCGAGGCGGATGCGCAGCAGGAAGCCGAAGGTCAGGCCCAGGTAGACAAACGCGAAGAGGACGGCGCCGATGCTGAGCATGGCGCCCTGGGTGTTGCGCGTGCGGGCGTGGTGCACGATGCCCACGAGCACCATGGCGGCGGCCACCGAAGCAAGGCCCGCGGCGCCGTCGGCCGGCCCTTGCCCGCCGCTGAGGAGATTGGCGAACAGGGGCGTGGAGGCGAGCAGGCCCACGGCGGCGGCCAGCGCGAGGGTGAGGCGCGAGGCGTGCACGCCCTTGGCCTTGAGCATGAGGGCGAGTTCACGCCCGCCGAGCGCGGCCACCAGCAGCATCACCGGCAGGACGACCACCGCGGGCGGCGCGGTGCCGTCGAAGCCCAGGGGCGGGTAATCCAGCGGCCATCGCACGCCCTCGAGCGCCTGGTCGAGCCAGAGTGCGGCGAGCATCAGGGCGATGAGGATGGGCCCGAAGATCAGACGCTTGCGCATGGTTGCGAGTGTAGAGGGGCGAAGGGGAGCGGGTCAGCAACGCTGGCGGGCCGAGCGACCGCTCAAGCAGGACTCAGGGACAGCCCAGGTCGAACGCGTTCTGGAACGCGAGGAAGTCGAAGATGGTGTGCTCGCCGTCGCCATCGAAGTCGGCAAGGGGTGAGCCGAGGTCGAAGAGGTTCTGGAACACGAGGAAGTCGAACAGGCTGTATCGGCCGTCGCCGTCCAGGTCGGCGATGCAGCCCGCGCACTCGTTCACGAAGATGGACAGGTTGTTGTTGCCACGATTGGCGGCGATCAGTTCTGGGCGGTCGTCGCCGTTCAGGTCGGCAGCGGTCACCCAGCGGGGCGCCTGCCCGACGTCGAGCGAGACGACCGGCGAGAATGCACGATCGCCGCGATTGAGCACTACGCCCATGGTGTTCGAAGCGGTGTTGACCGCGGCGATGTCGATCAGGCCGTCACCGTTGACGTCCGCCGTGGTGACGCACCACGGGTCGAGCCCGCCGCTGGGCACGGCGATGGCATTGCCGAAGGTGCCGTCGCCGTTGCCGAAGAGGCACGTGACGACGTCATCGGTATACCCGGGTATCGCCAGGTCGAGCGCGTCATCGCCGTCGAGGTCGGCCACGCTCAGCCTGTGCGGGCCTCCGCCCGCTGGCCAGCGTGTCTGCGGTGCGAAGCCACCCACGCCATCGCCCAGCAGGATCGACACGTCGTTGTCCACCCCGTTGACGACAGCCAGGTCGGCGATGCCATCGCCGTTGAAGTCTCCGGTGTCCAGGCCTTCCGGGCGATCGCCCACCGCGAACGTACCGCCCGACGCGAAGCCGCCCTCGCTGTCGGCCAGCAGCACCGTCACCGAGTCGCTGGCGCGGTTGCTCGAGACTAGATCGAGCAGCCCGTCGCTGTTGGCGTCCAGGGCGACCAGGAGGTTGGGCTCGCGCCCGACGCCGTAGCGTCGCTCGGACCGGAACGTGCCGTCGCCGTTGCCCAGGTAGACGGTGACATTGCCGCTGATGATGTTGGCTGCCGCCAGATCGACGAAGCCGTCTGCGTCCAGGTCGGTCGCCACGAGCCCTGCCGCAAAGTTGCCAGCGGGCAGGGTGATCCTGGGGGCGAACTCAAGGGGTCCGGTGGCCAGCAGCACCGATAGATTGTCGCTGAAGGCGTTGCTCGTGGCCAGGTCCATGAGGCCATCGCCGTTGAAGTCGGCGGCGGCGATGGCGTTTGGTCCATTGCCCACCGCCACTCGGAACGAGGCCGGGAATGTCTGGTCGACGTCGCAGCCCTGGGCGAGCACGCAGGCGGGAACACCCGCGATGGGCAGCGAAGCAATGACGGCTTGCACGGATGGCTTCATGGCTGGCTCCTCCCCTGTGGGTCGAGTATACCGACAACCTTTCGAATCGATGCACCGAGTTGTTTGGCTTGCAGTCGCCATCGTGCATGACCGAGCGCGACCCTACCAGCGGCCAGTCTTGAGGTGGTTTCGCCGTCAATCACCCGCGTGTGTGGCTTTAGGCGATTTTGGTCCCAACAATGACCCTCTGGTGGCGAGCCAATCGCTGCTGGCCGTTCAGGAACAAGAAGGCCCGCCGAACACGGGGGTGTAGCTCAGTTGGTAGAGCATCGGACTTTTAATCCGCAGGTCCAGGGTT
>JBITAB010000100.1:0-1114 GCA_044439825.1 Phycisphaerales bacterium JB064
GGGGGTGTAGCTCAGTTGGTAGAGCATCGGACTTTTAATCCGCAGGTCCAGGGTTCGAGTCCCTGCGCCCCTACTTCTCCTGATTCGTACCCGGGCCGTCGCGAGGGCGGCGCATGGTGAGCGCTGCGGTCAGGCGGCAGCCGGCGTGCCTGCACGCGGCGTGGTGCGCGGGCCGTCTGTGGCTCTGGGCCGAGATGGCGCCGTCGAAGGACGACCTGGGCGGCCAGAGCGGCGCGTGGCTGGCGGGCGAGGCATTTGTTCGCAGGCTGATCGAGGCGCTCGGCCCGTCGCTCAAGGACAAGGGCGAAGCGGGCGAGGTTGAATTGCGTCTGCCCGGCGGGGCGCGCACGCCCAGCCCCGCGATGGCGCGGGCGGCGGGCGTTGTCGATCGCGTGTCGCGCGATGGCGAAACTGGTCCTGGGTTTGAGTCCGTGAAAGCGCAGGGCGTGAGCTTTGCGCCCACGGCCGCGGCATCAGTGCTCGACGCCATCGGCGATCTGTCGAGCGGCGCGAGCGATGCCGGGCTCGGCGGTGGCCGATTTGAATTGCCCGAGGCGAACGGCCAATCGCCGGTCATCGTGCAGGTGGGCCCGACGGTGCGGCACTTCATGCTTGCGCTGTCGATGGTGCGCCAGCTCGTTATTCAGCAGCGGTACGTGCCCAGCCTGCGGCAGCATCCCGATGGCACGCTGCTGGGCTGCTGGCAGCCTTGGCTGGCCGACGAGCACACGGCGCGGGCGACAAGTTCGCTGCTGGGCGCGATGCCGCTGGCGAGCAGCGCGGGTGTTGACGATCTGGAGCACGACCCGTGGCTCGTGCTCAGCGACTTCATGACGCTCGTGCTCGACGCGCAGGCCCGCGCGGCCTTTGAGCGCGAGAAGCTGGCCGAGGCGATCGACGGCAAGCCGCACGACACGCACGTGGCGTGGCTGGCGGGCTTGCTCGATGGCGCGAGCGGGTCGGACATCAAGCCGGCCGAGCGGACGGATGCGGCTCGCGGCGTGCGTCGCTGGCTGGCACGTCTCGAAGAGCGCGGCGCGAGTGCGCTGTGGCGTCTGTGCCTGAAGCTGCACGAGCCGATCAATACTGAGGAATTGCCCGACCTGCAGCCTCC
>JBITAB010000100.1:1214-3130 GCA_044439825.1 Phycisphaerales bacterium JB064
GGCGACGCCGAGGGCTGGGGTGTTGTCGATGGCGAGGCGGCGCCGGGCTCGCCCCACGCGCATCGCAGCCAGCTTGGCTTGCAGACGCTGGTGCGGTATTCGTGGGAGATCTCGCTGGGCGGGCTGAAGCTGAGCCTTGCCGAGTTCGAGAAGCTGGCCAAGGACGGCTCGACCCCGCTGGTGCGCGTCGGTGGCCAGTGGGCCGAGGTGCGCGCCGAGGACGTCAAGGCCGCGGCCAAGTTCATCCGCGAGCATCCCGGCGGCGAGATGACCGTGCTCGAGGCCATCCGCATGGCCCACGGCTCGATGGACGAGGACGGCGCGGCGCTCCCGATCGTGGGCATCGAGACCAGCGGCTGGCTTGGCGCGGTGTTCGGCTCGAGTGATCAGAGCCAGAGCCTGCCCGAGATCGAGGCGCCGCCCAACTTCCGCGGCGAGCTTCGTCCCTACCAGCTGCGCGGCGTGGCGTGGATGAACTTCCTCGAACGGTTCGGCTTCGGCGCGTGCCTGGCCGACGACATGGGCCTTGGTAAGACCATCCAGGTGCTGGCGCTGCTGGCGCACGAGCGGTATGTGCACGAGAAGGGGCCCTACGCGAGCGCGCCCGTGCCGCCGACGCTGGCCGTGGTGCCGATGAGCGTGCTGGGCAACTGGGAGCACGAGGCGCGCAAGTTCTGCCCCTCGCTGAAGGTGCTGGTGCACCACGGCGCCGAGCGTTTGCAGGAGGACGGCTTCCTCAAGAAGGCCGGCGACAGCGACGTGGTGCTCACGACGTATGCGCTCGCCCACCGCGACCAGGAACTGCTCGGCCGCATGCCGTGGCGACGGATCATCCTTGATGAAGCGCAGAACATCAAGAACCCCGCGGCCAAGCAGGCCCAGAGCGTGCGGCAGCTGCACGCCGACCACCGCCTGGCGCTCACCGGCACGCCGGTGGAGAACCGCCTGAGCGAGCTGTGGTCGATCATCGACTTCTGTAATCCCGGCTATCTCGGCACGATCGGCAACTTCCGCCGGCGCTTCAGCCTGCCCATCGAGCGGTACAGCGACAAGGGGCGGCGCGAGCAGCTCCGGCGATTGGTGCGGCCGTTCATCCTGCGCCGCCTGAAGACCGACGAGGGCGTGGCGGGAGACCTGCCCGAGAAGGTCGAGAGCCGCGAGTATTGCCACCTGACCAGCGAGCAGGCGGCGCTGTACGAGGCGACGGTCAACACCATGCTGCGCGACATCGATCGCGTGGAGGGGATGCACCGCCGCGGCATGGTGCTCAGCACGCTGATCCGCCTCAAGCAGATCTGCAACCACCCGGCGCAGCTGCTCAAGGACCACGACTTTGGCCAGCCCGGCGCGCCAGACGCCAGCCGCAGCGGCAAGTGCGTGCGCCTGGTCGAGATGCTGCACGAGGTGCTGGCCTCGGGCGAGCAGGCGCTGCTGTTCACCCAGTTCCGCCAGATGGGCAAGCTGCTGGTGTCGCTGCTGCAACAGGAGCTTGGCAAGCCCGTGCTCTTCCTGCACGGCGGCACGACGCAGAAGCAGCGTCAGGACCTGATCAACACGTTCCAGAAGGCCGACGGCACGGCTCCATTGCTGATCCTGAGCCTCAAGGCCGGTGGCGTGGGCCTGAACCTGACGGCCGCGACGCACGTGTTCCACTTCGATCGCTGGTGGAACCCGGCGGTGGAGAACCAGGCGACCGACCGCGCGTACCGCATCGGCCAGACGCGCCGCGTGCAGGTGCACAAGTTCGTCGTGCGCGGCACGCTGGAAGAACGCATCGACGCGATGATCGAGCAGAAGACCGAGCTGGCCGAGCAGATCGTGGGCGCGGGCGAGCGCTGGCTGACCGAGCTCGATACCGGCCAGCTGCGTGACCTGCTGACGCTGCGTGGCGACGCCGTTGGCGATGAAGAGGTGGC
>JBITAB010000101.1:0-3130 GCA_044439825.1 Phycisphaerales bacterium JB064
CGATCGTGGCCGAAGGCCCGCCCGAGGCCATCGCGAAGGAAGCCAAGAGCCACACAGGGCGGTATCTGAAGCCTATGTTGGGCAAATAGGAATCAAGCAAGCACTCGTTGGAGGAACGCATGGGACTGGATATCTCGGGTCGTGCATCGACCAAGAAGCCTGCGGACAAAACACTCCAACGCATCGCCGACTACTTCAACGAAACCTATGGCGATGACCTTGTTCGTGAAGCGACGCTCGTGGAGGATGGGCGAGGGTTGCTCGTGTCATTCGCGATGACGTCGGACCCTATCGCGTTCGAGGCGGTTGGCAAATCCGCCATCGAGGTGCAGTGCCGCTGGAACCACCTGGGGCCTGGGTATTGCATCTTCGCGTGGGAACGACTGCGTGCATTGGAGTCTATCGGCTTGGTGTGGGAGGAACTCGACGCCGAGACTGGCGAGCCGGGCACGCCCACGCACAACGGCGCAATCAAGGCCATACGAACCTGGATGTCGGCATTGTGCCAGGCAGTATCTAGGGACGCTCCCCCGGATGCATCGGGTGTGGGCCTGTGCATGCCGATGAATTGGGTCCCGCTCCAGCCACAGTTTGCGAGCACGCCGATGGGCCCGCGCGATCGCGCCTGGGTCGATCGTGTGGCCAACGACGGCGCCGCGGGCGATGACTTCTTTGCATGGTGGAATCCGGACCTCGGCGCGGCGACGAAGTTGCAACTCGCTCGGGCTGCCATGTGGAACAGCGTGCCTTGGGCGCCGCCTGCCGTGCAGGACGATTTCACGGCGATGGCTATGACGCTCGATTGGCTCGAACGGGCATATGAGGAGGATGGTGGCCTGGCCTATCCATGGCCCGAGTGGGCGGAGATCATCCGAAACTTTAATATTGCTCTCGACCAGATTCCTGGGCAGCATGAGCGGCCTGCCAACGCTGGCATGATCGAAGACCGCGCCGCGGGCAAGCCCGGGACGATCGGTTATCGCCGTGCGGACATCGACCATCGGATAGGTGGGGGCTGGTCGCTGACGCTGCCTGGAAGCTTCGGCACGGATTACGAAGAAGAGGAAGACCACGCGGCCTGGCTGGCAAGCGATGGAACGATGACCATCCGCGTGTCGCCGGCTCGGGCGCCCGACGAGATGCCCGATTCCAAGGAAGCCTTCGCAGAAGCCACGCGAGAACCCGAGGCGGCTGGCGTGGAGTGGGCCTCGGACAGTTGCATTGGACGGGGCGACTGGGGAGAGGACGACTCGGAGGGCCAGCCGGTCCACATGTTGCAGGGGATTTCCATGGCCGATGGTCGGCGCGTGGCGTTCGTGACCATCATGTTCGACGACCCCGCCGATCGACACCGCGCGTTGGCCACGTGGCATGCGCTGCGATGCGACGATTTCGGCGAATCAGACTGAAGCTTTCAGCGCTTACCCCGGCAGGATCACCCCACCCGACGCCGAGCCCTGGCGCAGGTCGTCGTCGAGGGTGGGCAGCCATCGGCGGGCGGTGGCGCAGTCGAAGCGGGCGGGCAGGCTCTTGGGGGTGTCGCCCTGGCCCAGGTGGGCGGCCACGAGGGCAAGCAGACGCTCGAGCAGCCGGCTGGGGGCCAGGGCCCCGCCGCACCAGTAGTCGTGGTCGTGCCAGCTCAGGGTGACGGCGTGCTGGGTCGTGGCGCCCTTGGCGGTGGTCAGGGTCACCTCGTACTGCCAGCCCCGGCTGGTGGCCGTTTCGGTGCCGACCTCGATGTGCGACGCAGCCTGGGGCATGGGTAAGCGGTATTCCTTCGCGATTCTTGGAGCCGCCGGCGACGGATGCCGGGGGCTCTACCATCTCCGAGTGTGTCCGATGACTGTTCGCATCGGCGGTCCGACGGGTCCAAGGCTTCTATCGGGTGATTCTCGTTGACATTTCTGCTGGAAACCATCAGGCTGGGCATCGCCAACCTGCGGCTGCACAAGCTGCGGAGCTTTCTGACGGCCCTGGGCATCATCCTGGGCGTGGCGGCCGTGATCTGTATGGTGTCCATCGGCGAGGGCAGCAAGCAGGAGGCCCTGCGGCAGATCGAGCAGCTCGGCGCCCGCAACATCATCGTGCGCAGCCAGCGGCCCAGCGAGGGCGCCAGCCAGAACCAGGAACGCAGCCGCGTGGTGCGATACGGCATCACCTGGAATGACCTGAGGATCATCGACGAGAACTTCTCGGACGATGCCGAGATCATCGCCCTCAAGGAGATCGGCTCGGAGGTCATCCGTGGCCCGCTCAAGCGGACGAGCCAGGCCTACGGCGTCGACCCGCGGCTGGCCGAGGTGGCCAACCTCCGCATCGCCAACGGCCGCTACCTGACCGAGGGCGACAACACCGAGCGCGCGATGGTGTGCGTGATCGGGGCCGAGGTCGCCCGCCTGTTCTTCCCGCTGGACGACCCCGTGGGCGAGACCATCTCCGTCGACGACAAGGCGCTGCGCATCGTGGGCGTGCTGCGGCCCGTGGGCCTGGCGGGCGGCGCTGGATCGGCCCTTGTGGGGCGAGACCTGAACATGGACGTGCACGTGCCGCTGGACACGGCCCGCTACGTCTTCGGCGACACGGTCTTTCGCCGGTCGGCCGGCTCGTTCAACGCGGCCGAGGTGCACGTGAGCGAGCTGTACATGACCGTGCCGCAGCGCGAGCAGGTGGTAGGCCTGGCCAACCAGCTCGAGCGCGTGCTGAGCATCCGCCGCGACGGGCTGACCGACGTGACGATGGTCGTGCCCTTCGAGCTGCTGGAGAACGCCGAGCGGGCGGCCCTGCGCGGCACGCTGATGCTCATGGCCATCGCGGGCATCAGCCTGCTGGTGGGCGGCATCGGCATCATGAACATCATGCTGGCGACGGTGACCGAGCGCACGCGCGAGATCGGCATCCGCCGCGCCCTGGGCGCCACGCGCAAGCACATCGTCTGGCAGTTCCTCGTCGAGACCAGCGTCTTGAGCCTCATCGGCGGGCTCATTGGCGTGGCCATCGGCGTGGGGCTGAGCCTGCTGCTGGGCTGGGCCGTGCCCCTGCTGCCACGGGCCCCGGTCGTCGGCCGCTTCATCCCCAGCGACGCGAGCCTGCCGACGCAGCTGGCCTGGTGGTCGGTGGTGGTCGCGATGAC
>JBITAB010000102.1:0-1342 GCA_044439825.1 Phycisphaerales bacterium JB064
CCCATCGCCCATCCGCGGCAGATCGAGTTCGCCCGCTGGAGCCCGAGCTACATGGTGACCAGCAAGCGCCGCCTGCGCGAGCTGGTGGAGAAGGGGCACGTGACGGGCTGGGACGATCCGCGGATGCCCACCATCAGCGCGCTGCGGCGGCGCGGCGTGACGCCGCGGGCGATCCGCAACTTCTGCGACGAGGGCGGCGTCACCAAGTTCAACGCGCTCATCGACATCGGCCGGCTCGAGAACGCCGTGCGTGACGACCTGAACCTGCACGCGCCGCGCCGGATGTGCGTGCTCGACCCTCTGAAGGTGACGATCCGCAATTGGGGCGAGCACGGCGATGCCGATCGCACGGAGTGGATGGACGCCACCAACAACCCCGAAGACGCCAACGCGGGCGTGCGGCGGGTGCCGTTCACGGGCACGCTGTACATCGAGCGCGACGACTTCATGGAAGACCCGCCGAAGAAGTTCTTTCGCCTCGCGCCCGGTCGCGAGGTCAGGCTGCGCTATGGCTACTGGATCACGTGCGTCGATGTCGTGAAGAAGGACGGCCAGGTCGTTGAGCTGGTGTGCACGTACGACCCGCAGACCCGAGGCGGGGATTCGCCACCGCCCGATGCCGATGGCAACGTCCGCAAGGTGAAGGGCACGCTGCACTGGGTGAGCGCCGAGCACGCCGTGCCGGTGCGGGTGAACCTGTTCGATCGCCTGTTCACCGTGGAGCAGCCCGACCGCAAGCCCAAGAAGGCCGGCGAGGACTGGAGCTTCCTGGAGAACGTGAACCCCGACTCGCTGAAGGTTGTCGAAGAAGCGATGCTCGAGCCGCACTGGCCCACGACCGACCAGGAGCGCTCGTCGGGCACGGGCTCGTTCGCCGACGGCATCGAGCGGTTCCAGTTCGAGCGTCTGGGCTACTTCTGCCTCGACGGGGGCTCGACCCACGAGAGCCCGGCCTTCAACCGCACGGTCTCGCTCAAGGACAGCTGGGCCAAGGTCGCCGGCCGGGACTGAATCTGCTCATCGTGGGAGATTGATGCCGATGGACCTGTTAGGATCCCGAATCAGTGTTTCCCGAGGCCGCCATGTTTACTGATCCACAACAGTCGAGCAGACCACAATTTCGCAAGCTCAGCGTGCTCATGCCCGTGTACAACGAGGCGCGCACGCTGCGGACGATCGTGCAGAAGGTGTTCGAGAGCCCGGTGGGCGAGCTCGGGCTGGAGATCGAGATCGTGGCCGTCGATGACGGGAGCAAGGACGCCTCGCGCGAGATCCTTGCCGAGATTGCGGCCGCCGATAACCGGGTGCGTGTGTTCCACCAGGTGCGAAACCAGGGCAAGGG
>JBITAB010000102.1:1442-14137 GCA_044439825.1 Phycisphaerales bacterium JB064
GTCCGCACGGACATCCTCAAGCAGATCCCCCTCAAGAGCAACCGCTTCGGCATCGAGCCCGAGCTGACCACGCGCCTGGCCCAGTGGAACGCGCGGCTGTACGAGGTGCCGGTAAGCTATCACGGCCGCAGCTATGCCGAGGGCAAGAACATCGGCTGGAAGGACGGCGTGCAGGCGCTGTGGCTGCTGCTGAAGTATCGCTTCTTCGATCGCCGCTTCACCACGCACGATGGCTATTACGTGCTCGAGAGCGTGCGGCGGGCGCGTGGCTTCAACCGCTGGATGCTCTCGCAGTTCAAGCCCTTCATCGGCAAGCGTGTGCTGGAGGCCGGCTGCGGCATCGGGAACTTCACCGAGCAGTTGCTCGACCGCGAGCGGCTGGTATGCGCCGACCTGGACCCCTATTACACCGAGGTCATCGGCCGCCGCTACTCGCACCTGGCCAACATCCGCACGACGCGCATGGACCTGAGCGACCCGAAGGACTTCGAGGCCATCGCCGACGAGCAGCCCGACACGGTCATCTCGCTGAACGTCGTCGAGCACATCGAGGACGATCTGGCCACGCTCAAGAACTATTTCAGCGTGCTGCAGCCCGGCGGGCACGCGGTGATCCTCGTCCCGGCCCACGAGTGGCTATTCACCGAGTGTGACAAGACGCTGGGCCACTTCCGCAGGTACACGCGTGCGATGCTCGCGGAGCGCATGAAGCAGGCGGGCTTCGAGGTGGTGCACACCAGCGAGTTCAACCGCCTGGGCGTGCTCGGGTGGTACGTCAGCGGCAAGATGGGCCGGCGTGATCTGTCGCCGGGCCAGATGAAGCTGTTCAACCGGTTGCTGCCGGCGGCGAAGGTGATCGAGAAGATCGACGGGCTGCCCGGGCTGAGCGTGATCGCGATCGGGCGCAAGCCAACGCGTGCGCCGCAGTCGGCTTCTCAGGCAGCCGAGGACGCCGCCGACGCGTCTTCACAGATCGAGCCCAAGCCCGCGTACGAGCCGGCGATCGCTCGTTGAAGTGTGTTCACTGGCGGTGGTAGTGCGCTTCCATCATGATGGTCTGCGAGCCGTCCTCGTGCAGCATGCGTGAACGCAGGATCCGGTGATCGTCGCTGACCTGCTCGATGATGTCCTGGTAGTGGGCCATCGTGCCGGGCTTGGCGTCTGGCGCGAAGCTTGGGCCCATGGTGTCGAGGGTCAGGATCTTGCCCGTGGCGTCGAGGCTGCCCTCGTAGCGGAACATGAAGGTCATCATCGAGCCAGCCCATGAGCCGACGAACTTGCCGAGGGTGGTGTCATAGCCCAGGGTCATGAGCGTCTCGGCCTGGGTTCCGTCGGGCATGGCGCCCTTGCCTTCCATCACGATCCAGAGCCCGCCGAGCGACCGAACAACTTCATTCCCTGCAAACTCGCACGCCGGCTGATCGGGCCCCGGCTCGGTCTGGCCTCCAAAGGTCCACGAGCCCACGAGTCGGGTGAGCCACTGGTGCTGCTGCTGCGGTTCGGCCTGCATGGGGGTGCTCCTGCTTCTTCGCTTCGGGGTCGGGGAAACGGTATGCCGCGGCCCAGCATATCTGGGTATGGCCGCCGGCGAGGGGCCGGCAGCGTGGAGGGCGGCGAGATGATGCGAGCGAGTGGTGTAGCGGCAGTGTTGTGCTGCGCGGCATGGGCGATGGGACAGTGCTCGGCCGACTGGCAGCGAGACATCGGGCAGCCGGGCGTTGACGTCGCAAGCCTGCGCAAGGGGCTGGCGGTGGCTGATCTGGGCGATGGGCCGGAGGTGCTGATCAGCGGGCGCTTCGTGTCCGTTGGTGGCGTGAGCGCGAATGGCAACGCACGCTGGAATCCAGTCGACGGCTGGCGCCCCTTTGGCACGAGCGGCCTGACGACGGCCGCCGGCGCCGTGCTGGGCAGCAACGTGGCGGCGACGTACCAGGGCGACTTCTTCGCAGGTGGCGGTTTCGTCTTCGCGGATGGCGAGCCGGTAAGCAACATCGCGCGCTTCGAGGTCTCGCCCGAGGGCGACTTCTGGGACCCGCTCAACGGCGGCGTCAACGGCCAGGTGCTGGGCATGCGCGCGCTCGAGTTCGAGGGCGAAGAGTTGCTGTTCGTCGGCGGTGTCTTCACGACGGCGGGTGGGGGCGCGATCAGCAGCCCGGGCCTGGCCGCGTGGGATGGTAACGAATGGCGCGGCTTTGGCCGCGGCATCAGCGGCTCTGTCAACGACTTCATGATCTTCGACGATGGCAGCGGGCCCGCGCTCTACATCGCGGGGCGATTCACGGTCGCCGGTGGTGTCAATGGTCACGTTGCGAAATGGGATGGCTCGGAGTTCGTCGAGGTTGGGGGCGGCCTGAGCGGCGGCGACAACCCGCGTGCGACGATCATGGCCGTGCACGACTTTGGCGATGGCGACGAGCTCGTCGTCGGCGGCAACTTTCTCCAGGCCGGCGGCGTCGATGCGTTCTGCATCACGCGTTGGAATGGTGATGAGTTCCAGCCCGTCGGGGATGGCTTTGACAACACGGTCACCGCGCTCAATGTGGCGGACGTCGGCGATGGCGAGACCTTGTACGCGGGTGGCAGCTTCATCCTCTCGGGTGCCCAGCCGGCAAATGGCTTCGCGTCATGGACAGGCTCCGGCTGGCAGACTGTGGGCGACGGTGTCAGCGGTGGCAGCGTGCCCGGCCTGGCGGCGGCGGTGGAGTACGACCTCGCGGGTGTGGGCAACAGCCTTGTGGTCGCCGGCGGGTTCAGCTTCGCAGGTTTTGACGAGGCCCGCAACATCGCCATCTGGGCGTGCGGCGGTGGGTGCCGAGTCGACCTCGATGGCGACGGCAGCCTGACGATCTTCGATTTCCTGATGTTCCAGAACCTCTTCGATGACGGAAGTCTGACAGCCGATTTCGATGGCGACGGGCTTCTAACCATCTTCGACTTCCTGACGTTCCAAAACGAGTTCGACGTCGGCTGCGAGTAAACGCGTGGCTGGCGAATGGAATCACCGAGAAGCGGTATTCGGTTCCCGAACTCACGCTGAGATTGTGTGAAGTCTTCTTCGGGTTCGTCCTCAAGCATTGATAACTTGAATTGAACAATCGCCCCGCTGGCCGAGCCGGACGGGGCGGTTTGTTTGCGTTTTGCGAAAGACGACAGGCCGCCGGAACGCGCAGCTCTTGCGCGTCGCCGAGCCGTGTGGCGATTCGTGTTCTCTCTGCGACCATTCTGCCTCAAGCTGTTCCTTGCCCAAGGTCGGGCGAGCGGATCGCGGCTTCAGGCAACGCAAGTTCGGGGGAACAACGCCCATGGATTCCACGACTCAACGCATTCCGGCGGCCCGATCGGCCTTCACGCTGATCGAGTTGCTGGTGGTCATCGCCATCATCGCGCTGCTCATCGGCATCCTGCTGCCCAGCCTGGGCAAGGCTCGTGCCGCGGCCCAGCAGATCAAGGCCGCGGCCCAGATGCGTTCGGTCGGGCAGGGCGTGACGACCTACACCGTTGACAATCGTGTGTATCCGCCGTCGTACGTCTACGGGAAGGACTTGGACGGGGAGGACTGGGACGTTCGCCAGCAGCTCGACTCCCACCCGATCCCCTCGAATGGCTACATCCACTGGTCGTGGGCCCTGTTCGACGGTGGGAATCTCCAGCAGGACGCGTTCGCGTCGCCCGCCGCCCTCAACGGTGGCGCTCCGGCAACCAATCCCGGTGAGGATCTTGCCGATTGGGAAGACAACCAAGTAAATGACATGGGTGGTTCGGCTGGCTCGCCCACGCCGGAGGATCGGCAGCTTAAGCGCATGGCGTTCGCGGGCAATGCCGCCATCTTCCCGCGGAACAAGTTCGCGACGGCTACGCCTCGTCGCAACCGCCTCGTGAACCCCGACTGGATCAACAGCCACAGCACGACCATCCTGGCGACCGAATTCCAGGAGGGCAAGAACTGGGAGACGCTGTATCCCCGCAGTGGCGGAACTGTGATCAAGAGCCACCGTCCGATCACCCCATTCCTTGGGCGCAGTGCTGGCGAAGATGTGTATCGGGAGCCGGGTGGGAGCAGTTCCGAAGCCCGGTTTGCCTATCCCGATCCCGATCGAGACATCGTTGACGAAAAGCAACTTGGTGCGGGCCTCATCGAGGATGCACGCACGAACCTCAACGCCGTCAGCCGCAAGCACGGCGGCAAGGCCAACTTCGTGTTCGTCGACGGACATGTGGCCTTGTGGGACGTGCGAGACACCGTCCGCAAGCGTCTGTGGGGCGATCAGTTCTACAGCCTCACCGGCCGCAATATCAGCGTGCTGATCGAAGACTGAGCCCTTGCCACGGCCGCGGGAAACCGCGGCCGTTGGTGTTTTCTGACACATCGAGCATTGTGCCCGCACGTCGCGGGCGCCGAGCGCGGCGGTCCAGCGTTCGGCGGTGGAGGAGAGGGTCGGGCGGTCGACACCGCTCGGCAGGGCCGAACACGAGACGTTTGAAGCGAGCACGCTACCTGTTTCACTGGAGAGAACTGCCATGAAGACGAGCACCCGGATTTCGACGCTGCTGGCCGCTTGCGGCCTGGCCGGCGCTGCGGCCACCGCCGGCGCCCAGAGCATCGCCATCACCGAGATCATGTACAACCCTGCCTTCGACCCGGACAACTCCTGGGAGTACTTCGAGGTCGTCAACACGGGCGACACCGCCATCGACCTGGCCGGCTGGGTCTTCGATGACATCGGTGGCGCCGCCGTCACCGCTTCCAACATCCCCGCCGGCACCATCCCCGCCGGCGGCACCGCCGTCTTCTACGACGGCGCTTCGCTCACGCTGGCCCAGGTCGAGGCCGCGTGGGGCTCTGGCATCAACTTCATCGCCGTCGACAACTGGCAGGCGCTGAACAACGGCGGCACCGAGCAGTTCGGCCTGTGGACCAGCATCGCCAGCCACGCCGGTCGCGACTTCTCGACCGCCGTCGCCCAGGTGACCTACAGCGGTGATGGCGCCAGCGGCTGGCCCAGCGACGACGGCTCGTCGTCCATCTATCTCACCAACCCCTTCCTCGACGGCAACGTGGGCTCCAACTGGGCCCTGAGCGCCGATGGCATCGACGGCGCCTACGTCAGCAACCCCGCTGGCGGCACCTCGACCACCAGCATCGGCAGCCCCGGCGAGACGCCCGCCAGCCTGGCCATGCAGGGCCCCTACCTGGTGAACATCTCGGGCGCCACGCTCTTCGAGAGCTTCTTCCAGGCCCCCTCGTCCACCAACGACTACCTCGACGCCGACCTCGACGGCTTCGCACGTCGCATCGGCCCTGGCATCGACCAGCTCGCCCCCGGCGGCCAGCGCAAGAGCAGCTACGACGACGACGCCCACTGGCTGATCCAGTACCGCGCCACCGGCTCGGGTAATGGCCTGGCCGAGTTCGTGCTGACCAACGATCCCGACGGCCCTCTGGCCCCGGGCCTGTTCGACACGACGCGCGACGACGATGACCCCCGCGTGGGCCTCTTCTCGGGCAACGCCGAGAACGCCTACGCCAACCGCGAGAAGTGGGTCGACCTGGCCACCGGCACCGTGCCGGGCGTCTACAACGCCGGCAACCCCGGCGGCGCTCCCTTCCGCTCGGCCACCGACGGCAGCTACCTCGCTTCGCCGTTCACCTTCCCGAGCACCAGCTCGATGGGCGGCGTCCGTGTTGACCTGGCCGTCCTCGACGTGCCGAGCAGCTGGTTCGCCACGCAGGCCGGCACCGGCGCCATCGACGCCAAGCCCGGCGCGGCCGGCTACGGCGGCGCGGGCATCACGTCGGTCGACAAGACCGGCGCTCCGACCTCGACCAACAACAACCTCAAGAGCCTGGGCGGCCTGCGTCCCTTCGACCCGGCCAACCCGCCCGCCTCGTCCGACACCGACGTGGTGTTCGATACCCAGGTCGCCTTCGTGCCGATCGCGGCGATCGTCAACTACGGCGTGGGCAAGCAGGAGATCCTGCAGAGCGATCTGCGCTACGGCAACGCCACCGGCCGCCTGAGCTCGGGCGAGAACCTGGTGTTCGTGACCCGCGACTCGGGCTCGGGCACGCGCAACGGCTTCCAGAACTCCATCGGCCTCGACCCCAGCTGGGGCCGTGGCGAGAACGTGGGCGTCAAGAACAACGACGCTCCCTTCAACCTCATCGGCCCCGATTACCTGCCCAGCAACAAGGGCGGCTCGGGCTCGATGGAGTCGACCGTCATCAACACCCGCCTGGCCATCGGCCACACCGGCGCCGAGCGCGCCAGCCGCTGGATGTTCAACGGCCGCGCCGACGTGCTGGCCGTCCAGAACGACCTGATCGGCGGCACCGAGTTCAGCCGTCCGACCATCGACAACGTGCTCGACAACAACGAGAACGGCTACACCATCGGCGGCCCCGAGACCTTCACCACGCTGGGCAGCCCCCGCGCCGTCGCTCCCTCGCTGGGCGGCCAGATCGGCACCGGCCTGCCCCCCATGCAGAACGAGCAGGCCGCGGCCTACCTCAACAACATCACCAGCAGCATCGCCGCCTTCGAAGAGGCCGGCACGGGCACGCCCGAGACCGACTTCACCCCGGCCGAGTTCCTGGCCCTCAACTTCGTCCTCACGGCCGCCACCGACTTCGTGCAGGCCAACGAGGACCCGACCCTGCTGATCCCCAACCCCGACTTCAACCAGGACCTGCAGGACTACACCCGCGCCGCCAGCATCGTGCTGGGCGACAGCCGCATGGCCACCTTCGGCAGCGTCAGCACCACCGGCCTGGTGCCCACCCGCACCACCGGCGTCACCTACAGCGACGGCGTCGCTGGCGGCGGCAACTACGTCGATCAGGCCGGCAACGCTGTCCTCTACGGCAGCGCCCTGAGCGCCCGCAACGGCCTGGCCGGCGACTTCAACAACGACGGCATGCGCAACATCAACGACACCGCCGCCATGGTCAGCGCTCTGGAGAACCGCGCCGGCTTCGAGCCCGGCAGCAACGCCGTCCTCGAGATCATCGGCGACTTCAACGGCGACGGCAACTTCGACGCCGAGGACGCCCGCTACTTCGCCGACGGCCTGGCCCTCGAGACCGGCAGCGGCATGCTCAACCGTGTTGCTGGCTTCGAGGCCATCGACGACGCCAGCAGCAGCGGCAACTTCTTCGGCACCATCATCGGCGATGGCAGCATCAGCTACCAGAGCGGCTGGAGCCGCTTCGACGTCTCCAACGTCGACGGCCTGACCACCCCGGGCTGGAGCCCGACCGCCGGCGCCGACGGCGTGGTCGACGGGTTTGATCGCGACTACATCGCCGCCCAGATCGCCGCCGTCAGCGATGGCGAGGCCAACTGGGACGACATCAACGAGGCCGTCCTCTTCGACCTGTCGGCCGACGTCACCGGCGACCTGATCGTCAACCAGGCCGACCTGGACGCGATCGACGCCATCCTCGGCGCTCCCTGCCGTGCGGACCTCGACGGCGACGGCAGCCTGACCATCTTCGACTTCCTGGCCTTCCAGAACCTCTTCGACATGGGCGATCTGCAGGCCGACTTCGACGGCGATGGGAGCCTGACACTCTTCGACTTCCTGGCCTTCCAGAACGACTTCGATATGGGTTGCTGATTGGGCGCTCGTCGGCGGGGTCTCCCGCCAGTGGCGAACCAAAAACCGAGCCTTGAGCTCAGACCGGCGGGCCCCGCGCAGCGTGCGTGGGGCCCGCTTTCGCGTTATGGGGCCCTGTGGAAACTCTCTGTCACCCGCGTGAGTAGTCGTACGCAAGTACGCTCTCGATCCGGAGGTGGTGCGAGGATCGCGTCGCCGCGCAAAGGAGACCGATCATGCCCCGTATCTCGACCGCCCACCTGACCGCCGCCTCGCTCACCCTCGCCGCTGGTGTTGCCGCCACTCCAGCACTGGCCCAGTGCAGCGTGTTCCGCGCGGGCATGCCCGACTTCGACCAGCGCCGCAGCGTGCTGCCCAACAACGGCAGCATGTATTGCGTGCCCACCGCGACCGCGAACGCTCTGGCGTACATCTCCAACCACGGCTACCCCGACGTCTTCGGCGGCCCGCGCGACTGGCAGAGCTCCAGCCAGTACAGCTACGTGAGCACGCAACTCACCGTCATGGGCGCCTTCATGGGCACCGACCCCGAGGGTGGCACCGGCATCAGCGGCTGGCGAGCCGTGACGCGGGCGTACGTGAACGACCAGCCCGGCTTCATCGTCGGCAGCATCCACGCGTCGGAGTACGCGGGGATCAACCCGCTGGCGATGGCCAACCAGATGCGTATCGGCTCGATCGTCATGCCCATCATGGGCTGGTACGTCGAGCGAGACACCCACTACTGGGAGCGCAACGGCGGCCACATGGTCACCATGTGGGGCGGCACCAACCTCTGCAGCGCACCACAGAACATGCGGCTGATCTTCCGCGACCCGGCCAACGACAGCGCCCTCTTCGCGCAGGGCGACTTCGCTACGACCACGACGGCCTTCAGCATCGATCCGCTCGATCGCTTCAAGTACAAGAACGGGACGACCTATTACCCGCGGCTGATGTACCAGCTCGACGCCAACGGCGGCTTCCTCGATGGCTTCGGTTTCATCCTGCCCGCGTTCGGCCTGACGACCGACCCGATCACGCAGGACATCGAGATGCACATCCCCCTGCCGCTCACCGATGATCCCGGGCCGAAGGTGTTTCCGTTCGATCGCCTGCCCGAGTTCACCAGTGTAATCTCGATGGCTCCCGGTCTGCTGCCCACCCAGCACTTCGTGCTGACCCTGCCCGACCGCCTGCGCCAGGGCACGCTGCACATCGTCGACGCGCTGGAGGGCACGATGGAGCCGCTTGATGCCGTGACTGCTCCCAGGTGCCTGGTCACCGGCCGCCACGGCGCGGTATACGTCGCCGCGGGCAGCGACATCATGTGCTACCTCCCCGTCGAGGGCGGCGGCTACAGCGTCGAGGGCAAGCTCGCCCTGCCCGCGCCGGCCGACGCCATGGTGTACGACGACGAGACCGACGAGATGGTCATCCTGTGCCAGGCCACGCGCCGCCTGCTCCGCGTCGATCACGACCTGCGTCTGCTGCGCAACGACGCCATCCCCTCGAGCGTCCCTCTCGAGGGTGACGGCTCGGTGCTGGTCAACCCCATCGACGGCAGCGAGTGGGTTGCAAGCTCGGACTCGCCCACGCTCACGCGATTCGATCGCGATCCATTCTCGGGCCGCCTGCTGGTCGCACAAGACCTTCGCCTCGAGGGCGTCAGCGAACCGCACGCCGCCCAGTTCGGCGATGATGGCGTGCTCTACGTCGTGCAGGACCACGCCGTGCGTTCCTTCACGCAGAACGACGCCGGTCGGTGGGAGCGTGCGAACAGCCCGCTTGATGGCATGGCCACGGGCAACGTCTTCGCCGTCGGCCGCGGCCGCACGAACTACGACGCGGACCTCATGGACGATGTCAACATCCTGCCGCCGGACATCGGCCCGGGGATGGCCGACTGCCTGGCCGACCTGGACCACGACGGCGCGCTGACGGTGTTCGACTTCCTGGAGTTCCAGAACCTCTTCGCCGCCGGCAGCACCATCGCCGACTTTGACCATGATGGCCAGCTGACGCTCTTCGACTTCCTGGCGTACCAGAACGCCTTCGACATGGGATGCTGAGGCAATCTGGTAAACCTTGCCGGTAGCTTGGGGGGAGTGATTCTTCAATTCTTCGCGGCGGGCGCGTGACTTGCGCTCGCCGTGTTCGCTTTGATTGAATCTGGGACCGCAATTGTGCGGCGCTCGTGGGAGGATCGCCGACATGTTTTACGTCTCGAAGTTAACTGCCGCTACCGCTCTGCTCGTCACCGCCGGCCTGGCCGCCAGTGCGATGGGGCAGTGCTCGATCTATCGCCTCAACATGCCCGACTTCGACCAGCGTCGCTCCGCGCTGCCGGGCGATGGCAGTATGTACTGCGTGCCCACCGCCACGGCCAACGCCCTGGCGTACATGGCCAACAACGGCTACCCCGGCGTGTTCGACGGGCCGCGCAACTGGCAGAGCCAGAGCAACTACAACTTCGTCTCCACGCAGCTCACGACCCTGGGTACGCTCATGGGCACCAGCGTGAGCGGCGGCACCGGCATGGACGGCTGGCTCTTTGGCGCGAAGGTCTACACCAACCAGGCGCCGTTCACCATCGTGGGCAGCTACCTGGCCAAGGGCTTCCAGGGCGTCAGCCCGCACCAGATGGTCGACCAGATGCGCATCGGCGCGATCGTCATGCCCGTCATCGGCTGGTATGACCCGCAGGGCTCGGGCCGCTGGCTCCGCGACGGCGGCCACATGGTGACCATGTGGGGCGCGCTGAACACCTGCGGCACGCCCCAGGACACGCTCATGGTCTTCTGCGACCCGTGGACCAGCGACTCGCTGGGCCTGCAGAGCAACTTCCTGCTGAACTTCTCGGCCTTCGAGACCAACCCCACCTGGACCTTCCGCCGCAAGAACGAGAGCCTCTACTACCCGCGCAAGGTCATGCGCGTGAACGTGAACGACGGCTTCCTGGATGGCTTCGGCGTCATCTGGCCAGTGCACGGGCTGACCACCGACCCGGCGACCCAGGACATCTCGTTCCTGATCCCCAAGCCCCCCCAGGACGACCCGGGCCCCAAGCGCTTCCGTATGCGGCCCATCCCCACGGGCTCGAAACTCATCGCCATGGGCACGGGCGCCCTGCCCACCGAGGGCTTCGTGCTCACCGAGCCGGAGGTCGGTCGCGTGGGCATGCTGCACCACGCGCACTTCCTGGACGACACGCTGACCGACATCGCGCCCATCACCTCGCCCATGGGCATGGTCGTGGGGCGCGATGGCGACGCGTTCGTCGCCACGCCCGGCGCGCTGCTGCGCTTCGCCATGCAGGCCGACGGCACATACGGCCTGGACGACACCGTGCTGCTGCCCGCCGTGCCCGACGCGATGCACTACGACGACGCGGCCGACGAGATCATCATCCTGAGCATGGCCGAGCGCCGGCTGATCCGCGTGAGCAACAAGCTGGAGATTATTCGCAACGACGCCATCCCCGCCGCCGTCGCGTTGCTGGGCGACGGCTCGGTCACGGTCAACCCCATCGACGGCAAGGAGTGGATCGCCTGCACGGGCTCTCCCCAGCTCGCCCGCCTTGGGCGCGACGCCGCCTCGGGCCGCCTGGAGCTGGAAGAGCAGATCGCCATGCCGGGCGTCACGGCCCCCGCGTCGGTGCAGTTCGGCGACGACGGGACTGTGTACGTTGGCGAGGGCGGGCTCGTCAAGGCCTTCAAGCCCGGCC
Organism: Phycisphaerales bacterium JB064; assembly: GCA_044439825.1. Lineage (GTDB taxonomy): Bacteria > Planctomycetota > Phycisphaerae > Phycisphaerales > UBA1924 > JAHCJI01. The sequence continues at coordinate 12,766 of JBITAB010000102.1, forward strand.
CGCGGACGGCGTGGGTGCCCAACCCCGACAGCCCGATGGACGGCTTGGCCAGCGGCCCGCTGTTCACCATCGGCCGCGGCCGGACCAACTACGACGCGGCCACGATGGAGGATGTCAACATCGTGCCCTCGCAAGTCGCGCCGGGCGAGGAGCCGTGCCGCGCCGACCTGGACTTCGACGGCGAGCTGACGATCTTCGACTTCCTGGCCTTCCAGAACTTGTTCGACGGCGGCAGCACCTGGGCCGACTTCGACTACGACGGCGCCCTTACGATCTTTGATTTCCTGGCGTTCCAGAACGCATTCGATTCGGGGTGCTAGGCAAGTAAAGAAAGCGGGCTTGCACGCCCTTCCCATAGTGCGTGCGACCTGGTCCGTGCGACGTCGCTTTGATTCTGGTTGACGCCGTAGCCACTCGGCGCTCGTGGGAGGTTGATCGCCATGCCGAGCCGTTCGATGCTCGTTCGTTCCGCCGCGCTCCTGGTTCGTCCCGCTGCGCTTTTGGTCCGTCCCGCTGCGCTCCTGGCCACCGCCGGGCTGGCCACCAGCGCGTGGGCCCAGTGCGACGTCAGCCGTGTGGGCATGCCCGACCTCGACCAGCGGCGGCACACGCTGCCCAACGAGGGCAACGCGTACTGCGTGCCCACCGCCACGGTCAACGCCCTGGCGTACCTGTCCAACCACGGCCTGCCCACCCTGCTCGACGGCCCGCGCGACTGGCAGAGCCAGGAGTACGTCCCGCTGGTCAGCTTCTGGGTCGGGCTCTTCGGCGTCAACATGGACACCGACCCGTTCGACGGCACGTCCCTGGGCAACTGGCACGACGCCATGCGCGACTGGGTGGCCGACAAGAGCTACAGCATCGTCATCAGCTACTACGCCCAGGAAAACCAGGGGCTCAGCCCCGTGTGGCTGGCCGACCAGATGCGCGGCGGTGCGGTCGTGGTGCCGCTCATCGGCTGGTACAACCCGCTGCTGTCGGGCCGGTGGGAGCGTGACGGCGGCCACATGGTGACCATGTTCGCCGGCCTGAACACATGCGGCGCGCCCCAGGACATGGTCCTGGCCTTCCGCGATCCCTGGTCGGGCGACGAGACCTTCGAGCAGAGCCCCTTCACCTTCGTCCTCACCGGCTTCGAGACCAACCCCGACTGGAGCTTCAAGAGCGGCGGCGAGGACCAGTTCTACGCGCGCCCGCTCATGCGCGTGGCCTCCAACGACGGCTTCCTCGACGGCTTCGGCGCCATCTGGCCGCTCATGGGGCTGACCACCGATCCCTTCACCGGCGACATCTCCTTTGTCATCCCCGAGCCGCCCACCGACGACCCGGGCCCAAAGACCTTCCAGATGGCCCCCGTCGGCCCGGGCGTCGA
>JBITAB010000103.1:0-3173 GCA_044439825.1 Phycisphaerales bacterium JB064
CCTCGTAGCCCTCGGTGTCGTGCCGGGCGATCCGCCACAGTTCTCGCGGCGTTCGTCCGTCGGCGTCCACCGCCCTCGCGTCGGCGCCGCACGCGAGCAGGGCGCGGACGTTCGCGCCATCGCCGCTTTTGGCCGACACATGCAGGGCCGTGTAGGAGGCGCTATTGCGTGCTTCGAGCGGGACGCCCAGCTCGGCCAGCCGTCGGATAGCCTCTGGCGCTTCGCCATTGAAGCACACGTAGTGCAGGGCCGTGTTGCCGACCTGGTCGGCGTGCCGCAGGTACGCGCCCTGAGCCACGAGCAACTCGATGGACGCGAGCGGGTCTTGCACGCGGCCCAGGAGGGACACGAAGTCTTCCGTGAATGCTCTGAGGTCGAAGCCCCGGGCGAACATCGCCTCGAGCAGGTCCGTGTCGCCCCAGCGGAACGCGGCGAGGGCCACGGCGTGCTCGTCCCGGAACGTGCTGACCGTGCGATCGAGCACCATCTGCTGGATGGACTCGTCGCGCCCGGCCAGGACGATGTGGAAGAGCTGCAGACGCACCGTCCCCCGGCCCAACGCCTCGGCCTGATCGAACATGGCCGCGAGCAGGGCTTCGTCGCCCCGCCAGGCCGCGATGGCGATGGGCGCGGGTGTGGTCTTGGGAGCGGCGCTCACGGACGCCCCCGCCGCCATCAGGCGATGCGCGATGTCGTCGTGCCCGCACGCGACCGCGAGCGCGAGCGGCGAGCGTTGATCGCCGATCATGTCGTAGTAGGCGCCCGCGGCGATCAGCTCGTCGACGACCTGCGTATGGCCTCGCGCGGCGGCCCACTCGATGGGGCGCGCGCCCTGCATGGGGCTGATGTTCAGCGGCATGAGATCGGGCGCATCGTCGTCGGCGAGGGCGCCAGCCGCCAGCAACTCGCGCACGCGCTGGGCGTCACCATCGGCGGCGGCCTGGTGCATCGGCGGGAGGCGCTCGGCCGTCTCGATCCGCTTGGCGGCGAAGGCGGCGGCGCCGGCCGCGACGAGCGTGAACGCGAGCGCGGGCAGCACCAGCATGCCGCGCCATGCGCGCCTCGGCCGCTGTCCGGCAGTCGTGCCGCACTCCGGGCAGATGGTGATGGAGCCATCGGCCATGCCGAGGGCGTATCCGCATCGCAGGCATTGGCCGCGGCGCACGCGCTTCTGCCATCGCCAACGCAGCCACAGCCGTGCGGGCAACAGGGCGAGTTGCAGGACAACGAACCAGATCGCCGCCCAGGCCACGGCGTTGACCGCAAGCCCCGCCCACATCGGCGTCAGCGGGATGGCGTGCTCGTCTTCGGTGTTCCAGTGCAACTGGGACCGATCGAACGAGCTCGATCCCCATGGATACACCCAGTTCGACGCCAGCACGCCGCCGCGGATGCGCTCGCCTGGCGTATCGAGGCGATCATCTCCGGCGACCCAGCGCACGCGCAGGCATCGCATCGGCCAGCCCGCCTCGCGCTCCTCGAAGCTGGGCAGGGCGTTGACAAACAGGGCGATGACCGCGGGCTCTGTCGGCGGCTCTCGCTGGGCGCGGCTGAACGCTGGCGTGCTGATCTCGTCCCACGTGCGGTCTTCGGAATCGCTTCCGAGTGTGACGCTCCGGAGGCGGGCCTGCCGCGGGTCCTCGAACCACTCGGGTCGCCAGCCCCAGCCCCACCGGCGGGTCAGCGTCGCGTCGGTCCACTGGGCGACGCGCCATTGGTTGGCTTGACCAACCTCGAACCTTGGTTCGTTGAACCACGTGTTCGTGAGCGGGTTGTCGGTGATGCCGACGCGCCACATCGTCGCCGACGCCCACGCCACACCGACGCTCGTGGCAAGGCCGAGGGCCAGGAGCAGGACCACCATGGTGAGCGTGCGGCGCATCTTGGGATCGTTGGCATGTGGGCCGGTGTGGGGCACGCGGTGGCGGTCCTAAGTTTTGTGCTGGATGCGAGCCTCGATACGACTGTTGCTGATTCTCTGGGCGTCGCCGGCGACGGTGCTCAGGCTCGTTGTGGGCGTGCTTGGGCTGGCGACGGGCGGGCGGGCGCGGATCGGACGGGTTGGTGGAGTGGGACGCACTATTGAGTTGTATGGCGGACTGGTGTCCTGGTTGCTGTCCCGGCTGCCCGTGGACGCGATGGCGATGACGCTCGGACACCTGGTGCTCGGGCGGTCGGCGGCGGCCCTGGACGTCTGCCGCGAGCACGAGATGGTGCACGTACGGCAGTACGAGCGCTGGGGGCCGGTGTTCATCCCGGCCTATCTGCTGTGCTCACTCGTGCTGCTGGTGCGCGGGCGTGATGCGTACCGGGAGAATCCGTTCGAGCGGGAGGCGTATGGCAAGATTCCGAGGTCGTGTTGAACGCCGAGCGAATGCCGCGCTCAGCGCTTGCGCCGCAGGATCACGTGCCGCTGCTCCTTGAAGTGGCGGCGGATCTCGAGCACGTCGAAGTACTCGCTCCACAGCTCGCGTTCGGCGGCGTCGGTGGCGTAGCGGTAGTTCTGGGCGACCGTGTCGTTGCCCCATTCGTGCACGCCGTTGCGCTCGCGGAGCGACTGGTCGAGTTCGCGTTCGGTGATGTCAAGGAGCTGGACGTTCTCGTCGAGGGCGCTGATGATGGCGGCGCCGCCGGGGCGGAGGATGCGCGCGAGCTCGGCGGCCCAAGCTTGGGCGTCCTTGGTGCGGATGTGGGTGAAGACCGAGTTGGCAAAGATGTAGCCGAACTGGTTGTCGTCGTAGGGCAGCGTTGGCTCGAAGCCGTTCTGTCGGACGTCGACGCGGTGGCCCAGGTGCTGCGTGCAGAACTGTGCGGCCTCGGGCGTGACGTCGGTGCCGAAGAGCTTGGGCCCCAGGGGCAGCCAGTGGCGGATGAGGCGGCCGAAGCCCATGCCGAAGTCGAGCACGGCATCGAGCTGTTGCGGGCGGAAGCCGTGGTCTGTGAGTTCCTGGAGATACAGCAGCGTGGCGCGTGCGCCGGTGGCGTAGAAGGCGTCGGGGTTGATCTTGGCGGCGTGCTGCACGAGGCGCGCGGTCTCGCCCGGCGTTGCGGCGTCGTCGGACTGGAGCGGGTCGAGCTCGACGCCGAAGGCGGTGCGGTAGTGCTCGGCGAGACGGGCAAGCCAGTACTGCCGCTCGGCACGCCAGTGGTCGGTGGCGTCGGGGGTCATGTGC
>JBITAB010000103.1:3273-14134 GCA_044439825.1 Phycisphaerales bacterium JB064
TTGGCCAGGCGGGCGTCGATGTCTCCGCCGGGAGTCAGGCTCTGGCCGCACGCGATGAGCAGGTCGACCAGCCCGTCGAAGTCGCTGGTGGCGATCTGCTCTGGGCCGATGGCGGGCGGGGTGGTGTTGCTGCCGGCCTGGACGGCGGCGAGGTCGGCCATGTTGTGGTAGTTGCCCAGGGGCAGGCAGACGCAGGTGGCGTCGTAGCCCGCGGCGCAGAAGACGGTGGCCTCGCAGGCGCCGCCGGCCATGAGCTTGCGCTGCCAGCGCCACTTGGGCAGTTCGGCGTTCTTCTGTGCCGCGGTGGGCGAGGCGGGGCCGCCGGCGACGGCCTCGGCCCTGGACGCGACGGCGGCGGTGAGGCGTGGGGTGAAGACGGTCAGGCGATCGCCCACGCGAACGATGGGGCCGCCGCCGATGGGCGAGTCGTCGAAGGCGCGGCTGTTTTCCAGGGCGATGATGGGCGCCGAGTCGGGGATCGAGCGGGCGCGGCAGGCGCCCAGCGCGCCGACGAAGCCGATCTCTTCGGCCCGGGTGAAGAAGAGGCGGGCGTCTCGGCCGACGTGCTCGCCGGCGGCCTTGAGCTTGAGCAGCTCGTCGAAGGCGGCCAGGGCGGCGGCGGCGGCGGCAAGGTCGTCGCACGCGGGCGCGCTCAGCAGGCCGTTGGTGATGGTGGCCTTGGGCAGCAGCCAGGTGGCGATGTCGCTGGTGGTCAGGCCCTCGGTCGAGAGGCCTTCATCGAGGCGAGCGCGGTATCGCTTGAACATCTCCTCGGGCGAACCTTCGGCGGGCTCGATGCGTTCGAGGATGGTTGCAAGGCGGGCGTCGCCCTCGGCTGGGTGGAGTTGGACGCGGGCGTCCTTGAAGTAGTCTTCCATGACGCCGCCGCGGAAGGCGAGGACGGCGTGGGTGTCGTCCTCGATCGTCTCGATCGCGAAGCCCGGGTGGTCGAGGTGGGCGGTGATGTAGACCGGCTCACCCGGCGCGAAGGGCTCGGTGCGGCGGAGGGTGAGGTTGCCGTGGATGTCGGCGGTGAGCTTGACGTCGGGGCGGGCGGCGGCCCACGCGGTGATCCAGTCGATCACGCGCTGCTCGCGACCGGCGACCGTGGGGATGCTGGTGATCTCGGTGAGCCAGCGATGGTGCTGGGCCCGGGCATCATGTGCGACGGTGGCGGGCGGCGGCACGAGGGTGTCGGGCTGGGGGTTGGCCATGGGGCAGGGTAGGGGCCGATCGCGCCCGGGCCGGGTATCGTGGGCATGATGACCGAGGCGGGTGACAACCCGGCGACCGGGCACGAGGCCCCCACTGCCGCGACGGGGACGCGTGGGCGGTCGCGGCGGCCGTTGTGGCGGCGGGTGGCCATGGCGCTCGTGCGGGTGGTGGTGCCCGTGGTGGTCGTGTGGCTGGTGTGGGGAGAACTGACGCGCATCGACTGGCCTCAGGTGCGGGCCGAGATGGGCGAGGCGAACTTCCTGCTGTTGCTGGCGGCGGCCCTCGTAGTGGCGGCGAACGTCGCGGCGATGGGCCTGTACGACGCGGTGAGCTTTCCGCGGACACCCGAACTGGGATTCGTGCGACGCTGGGGCATCGGGTCTTTGTGCTTTGCGTGGAGCAACTTCCTGACGATCGGGCCGATCGGCGGGCCCGCGCTGCGCTTTCTGGTGTATGGCCGGCGCGGGCTGAGCCCTGGGCAGGTGGCGCGCGGGCTGGGCGCGCAGTACATGGGCTTTGGCGGTGGGCTCATCGGGTGGCTCGTGGCGTCGGCTCTGCCGCTCTATGGATGGGCCGGGCTGGCGATGCGCGCGGGGATTGCGCTCGGGTTGGCGGTCACGCTGGCGATGCTGTTCAAGATGGGCGCGATCGCGGCGCTGCGGTGGCGGGCTCGCACGTTGCACAAGGAGGTCAGTGAATCGCTGGAGCAGATCCGCCGCGTGCGCGCGTGGGCGTTGGGCGTGGTCGGGTTCCTCGACTGGGGCTGCTCGCTGGCGGCGTTCGCGATGGTGGCGTGGGCGGCGGGGATGGTGCTCGACGCCGGACAAGCCGCGCGGACGTTCCTTGGCGGGCACGTTGTCGGCATGGTGTCGATGATGCCCGGCGGATTGGGCTCGGCCGACGCGACGTGGTTGTATGGGCTGACCGAGGCGGGGCACGAGGCGGACGTGGCCGCGGCGGGCATCGTGCTGTTTCGCGCGGTGTTCTATCTGCTGCCCTGGGTCGTAGCGGCGATCGTGACACTCACCGTGGCCGGCCCGCGATTCGAGGATTCGGCGGCGTGGCGGGCGCGTGTGCTTGCGCTCGTGGTCGTGGTGTATGCGGCGATCATGGTGGCGGCTCAGGCGTTGCCGAGCGGGCACGCATGGCCCATGGTGAACCCCGTGCCGCCGACGATCGCGATGACGCAGGCGTCCCACGTCATCGGGCTGCTGGCGGCTGTTGGCGCCGCGTGCCAGGCGCCCGGGCTGGCGGCGCGGAGCGGGCGGGCGTGGCGTTTGACGCTCTGGTGTGCGGCCCTGGGGCTCGGCGCGCATGCGCTCAAGGCCGACGACGCGCAGGAGGTGCTGGTGAGCGCGTTGGTCGTGGTGCTGGCGTTCGCGGCACGGCGGGACTTTGAGATGGACAGCCAGTGGCGCGCGCCGTGGTGGACGGCGGGCGCGATCGTGGCCGCGTGCACGGTGTGGTATTGGCTGATCGGCGTGCAGGCCTTCCCGCGCCGGGTGCTGGACGCGGGAGACCTGCTTGTCTTTGGAAGCGCCGAGGGCGCGGGACGGTTCGTCCGCGGCGGCGTGCTGCTCGCCCTGCTATCGGCGGGCGTGCTGGTCACCCAGGCCTACCGCGTTGGTGCTCGCGGCAGGCCGGGCTGATCAGCGGCGGCGGCGGACTTCGATCGCAACGCCCGGCTCCCATCGGGCGACGATCATGTCGTCGGCGACCATGGCGACGATCTGAACGCCGGCGCTGACGCGGTAGATGAAGTAGGTGTCTTGCACGGCACGGCTGCTGCTGACGGTGAACGGCAGGGCGCTCAGGTCATTGATGGGCTGGCCGGGCGTGAACCCGATGTAGGTGTTGGCGTCTTCGACGCAGACGTAGCCGACCGGCGGATAGAGCTGCCCCTGGTCGTCGACGAGCATCGGGGCCTGATTGCCGCTGAGGTTCTGGAATACATCGCCGTTGAGCGCGAGGGGCGAGTCTCGCCCGACGTCGACCTGGACGATGCGAACGTCGTCGGTCTCGGCGAAGCTTCCGACGCGCAGGCCGGGATCGACGAACTGGCCGCGAAGCGAGGGGGTGGTGAAGGTCTCGACGCCACCGACGATGCTGTACGAGCGGTCGTTGTCGCCCTTGAAGACCTCGAGGCCGCGCTCGGTGCCCTTCTTGATGAGCAGGCGGCCGAGGAGGGTGTTCTGGATGTAGAGGAAGTACTCCTCGGGGTTGAGGTCCTCGCGTCCTCGGCGGGTCTCGAGTTCAACGGCGTATTGGGTGTTCATCTCGTCGAGGTTGACGCCGCCGTACTCGAAGGTCGTGACGGCGTCGTCCCTCTGGGCCGTGGACGTGAAGGTTGCATCAGGCTGCTTGTCGAGCTCCTTGCGGACGCCACGGATGTAGATCGCGATGGGCCGATAGGTGCGCGGGAGGGCGAAGTCGAAGGCCATGACGGCCTTGGCGCCGCCGCCGACCGACGCGATGAACGACTCGTCGGCATCGAACCGGAAGCGGGCGAGGGTCTTTTCTTCGGCCTCGGCCTGGCTGATGACGGCCGAGGGATGGAACGCGCGGGTGTAGCCCGTATCGGCCTGCTCGGCAACGAGTCGGACCTGCGCGTTGCCAAGCACGATCTTGGCGCCACCGCCAACCTCGCGCGCCGAGGCGTCGAACTCGACGACCACACCGGCGATGTAGCCGTTGGAGATCTCTTGGTTATCAAGGCCGATGACGCGCTGGTTGACGGGCTGCCAGCGATCACGCATGAGGTCTTGTACGTTGCCGCCACGATCGATATCGCCCAGCGCGTACCACTGGATGACGCGGAACTCGTCGGGCGTGGAGGCGTTGCGTGCGCGGCCCATGTAGTTGGTGCGCATGGCCGAGCCCATTTCCTGGAAGTTGGGGTGCCACTTCGCGAGCGGCTCGCTCGTGGCCAGCGTGCCCCTGGACATCCATGAGTAGACCGAGGCGGTCCATTCGTCGACGTAGGGGCGGAAGGGGCTGGTGTTGCGCACGACGCTGCCTCGGGCTCCACCGCCTTCATCGGTGAAGATGAGGCTCTGGGTGGGCTTGTCGGGGCCGAAACGCATCATGCTCATGGACATGAGGATGATGCCGACGGTGATGATGCCGGTGCCCAGGCCGCACACGCCCGCGCCGACGTATTCGACGTTGTCGTTAAACTTGAGATTGGCCGGCACGGCCTTGTCAACGGTGACGCGAAGCAAGACCAGGCTGATGGCGAACGACATGCCAAGGGCGACGCCGTGCGCGGTGTCTCGCAGGATGACCAAAAAGCCGCGATCCGGGGCGTTCTCGAGGATGAGCAGCGTGAGCGGCTCGTACACGGCGAACGCGACGGCGCCGGCGGCCAGCACGCACAGGAAGTGCAGGAAGGCGCTGAAGAAGCCGCGGATGACCCACACCCAGGTGAAGATGAGGACGGCTGCCAGTGCGAAGATGGTCCACAACATGGTTCGAATCTCCTACGCGAACGCATGGGCGTTCGCGGATGGATCAGGCCTGGGCGGTCTCGGGCTTGGGCGCGGCGGCGGGCTTGCTCTTGGTCTGGCCGACGGTGACGCGGACGACCTCGTCGACGCTGGTCTCGCCTTCCACGGCACGCATGAGGGCGGCTTGCTGGATCGTGGGCACGCCCTGCTTCTTGAAGGCGACGGCCAGGGCGTTCATGTCGCCCTGGGCGATGGCGGCTTTCTCTTCCTGCCCGATGTTGTACACCTCGAACACGCCGATCTGGCCGACGAAGCCGGTGCCGCCGCTCTCGGGGCAGGGCACGAGCTTCTTGTTGACCTCGACGTGGGTGCGGTGGCGGTAGAGCGTCTTGACCTTCTCGGGGCTGAGGCCCAGCTTCTTGAGCATGTCCGGGCTTGGCACGTAGGCCTCGCGGCTGGACTTGGCCAGGGCGCGAACGAGCTTGCCCACCATGACGCCCCGGAGGGCCTTGGCGGCCAGGGCATTGTCGTGCAGGGCGCGACGGTAGATCTCGACGGCCTGCAAAGCGTTCTCGGCGGGGAAGGAGAGGTACACGCGGGCATGGTCGACGTCGCCCTTGGCCGACTCGACGGCGGTGGCCTCGTCAACCAGCTCGGCAACGCCCACGACGCTGGGGTCGCGACGCAGGATCGAGCGGAGGAAGGTGGCGTGGTCGGGGCCACCACCCGTGGGCGACCAGATGTTCTGGCGGATGCCCTCGAGTGTGTCCTGCTGCTCGAGCTCGATGGTCTGGATGTTGGAGGTGTACGCGTCGTGCATCTTGAGCACGCTGTACATCATCGTGGTGCGGCCCATGCCCTTGGGGGCGGCCAGCAGCACCACGCCGGTGCCGTCCTCGACCAGGCGGTTGAGCAGCTCGAACTGCTGGGGCAGCAGGCCCATGGTCTCGGGCTTGCGACGAACGGCCTTGGAGGGATCGACGATGAGCGTGAGCTTGAGGCCTTGCTGGCCGCCGCTGCTGACCACGCGGAGGTGGTGGCGCTCGCCGCCCCTGGAGACGTCGGGCTCGCCGACCTGGCGACGGCGCTCGCCGGCCTCGAGGCCCGCGGCGGTCTGCCAGAAGGCGATGACACGCATGGCGTCCTGGGGCGCCATGGGTTCGCCCACGATGGTGCGCAGGCCGTCGACGGTGTGGGCGACGGCGTAGCCCTTGTCGCCGGCGGGCAGCAGCTCGATCTTGTGGGCCCGGTGGGCGACGCCCTCGATGTAGAGACGCTCGGCAGCGGCGCGGACGACCATCTCGCTGGTGCCCTCTTCGGGCGGGTCCATCGTGATGCCGTCGGGCTTGACGATGGCCAGTTCGAGGCGGTCGGCCTTCTTGGCTTCGCGGGCCTCCTTGCGCGAGTCCATCCACTCCTTCATGTTGAGCGTCAGGCGGTGCTCGGCGGGGACGCGTTCATCCTTGTTGGCCATCTGCACATACATGAATGGCGGGACGGCCAGCAGCAGCGCGACGGCCGGCCATGCGGCCAGGAAGGCGACGATGCCCGTCAGCGGGTTCAGGATGATCACCGCAAGGGCGGCCAGGCCCGTCACCATGTAGATGGCGTTCCACCGCTCACGGGGCAGGTAGAAGCGGGCGGCGTGCTTGTCGGCAACGCTGGAGATGAACCACGCCCAGGCGGCGAAGGTCGCGACGAAGATGATCGCCTTCCACCACGAGGCGAGGACGAAGGCGCTTGTCTCGGCGAGTGTCACCGAGGGCGCGAGGGTGGTCAGCATCTGGGTCAGGTCCACGAGTGGCGTTCCTTTTGCATGTCAAGGGCCAATCGGCTATGTCCCGGGCGTTGTGTACCCGGGGCGGATGACGGTGGTTGCGGCGAGCTTAGCGCTTCTGCGAGGCTCCGCCGAACTTCTTGAGTCGCATGGAGAGGTCGTCCTTGTTGGGGCTGGTCTCCATGGCGACGCGCTGGTGGATGTACTCTTCCTCGATCAGCTTCACGAGCCAGGCGTTGAAGTCGACCATGCCTTGCTGCTGGGCCTCGATGGAGTTGAGGTACTCGCGCAGCTCGCCCTCGCGTTCCTCAAGGATGTGCTTCTGGACGACGGTGTCGTTGATGAGGATCTCGATGGCGGGGATACGCGGGATGTGCTCGTGCAGCGTGGGCAGCAGCTTCTGGTAGACGAAGGCTCGCATCTGGTAGGCCAGCATGCGGCGGATGCCTTCGACTTCCTCGGTCTCGAAGAGGCCGTAGATACGGCTGAAGGTCTGGGTGGTGCTCGATGCGTGGATGGTTCCGTACACCAAGTGGCCCGTCTCGGCGGCGTTGAGGGCGGCCTCGAAGGTGTCCTTGTCGCGCATCTCACCGATGAGCACGATGTCGGGGTTCTCGCGCACGAGGGCCTTGAGGGCGATCTTGAAGTCCAGCACGTCGATGCCGATCTCGCGCTGGTTGATGGTGGCCTTCTTGTCGTGGAAGATGTACTCGATGGGGTCCTCGATGGTCACGATGTGCACCGGCTTGCGCTGGTTCACGTAGTCGATCATCGAGGCGATGGTGGTCGACTTACCCGAGCCGGTCACACCGCTGAGGAGCACGATGCCCTGGGGCTGGAGGGCGATGCGGCCCATGGCCTCGGGCAGGTGCAGCTTCTCGAAGGGCAGGATGTTGCTGGTGATCAGGCGGGCGGCCAGCGAGATGTGGCCGCGGGCCTTGAAGAGGTTCATGCGGAAGCGGGCGCTCTCGTCGTAGTCGTACGCGAAGTCGACCGAGCCGTAGTGGGCCAGGTCCTTGAGCTGGTCCTCGTCCAGGGTGGCGTTGATGATCTCCTGCCAGTCCTGGGCCGTGACGGGGCGCGTGTCGAGGGGCTTGAGGGCGCCACGCATACGCAGCTTGGGGGGCTGGTCGGTCTTGATGATGAGGTCCGAGGCGCCGACCTTGATACAGGCCTTGAGGAACTCGCCCAGCCGGGTGACGTGGGGGTCGCGCTTCTTGCCCAGGACGTCTGCGATGGGCGAGGTGTGCCCGGTATCCGAATCGCTGTGGACCGCTGTGTGTGCGCTGCTCATTCTTCTGCCAGCTCCCGTCGCCGCCGGGGGCGACGCGTCGTCTGAGGAACATCCCGAACCCCGTCCGGGGCCCATGTCGGTGGGCGATCGGGAGCGGCTCCCGTGCCCTTACCCACTGTCCGAGCCCGTCCTGCGCCCGAATCCGAGCCTGCGGGGTCGAGCCGTAAATGTAGCGCCATTGCCCCCCCCGACCGTTACCAGCAATGGCCCAAACTTTGCAGATAGGGACGAAAATTGTCCCAAACGGGCACCGTCCGAGAAGAACGGGTTGTGGGCATGCTGTCTTTTCGTTGGCACACGCGACAGTGTTCCGCCGCGCGGCGTCGGAGCGAGGGTTGTCTTCGAGGGGTTCATGGCGCATGGAAAGGGGCCCCGCGATGGGGCCCCCACTGGTGATTGGATTGTCGATCAGGCGGTCGGAGCGACCTCGCCGGCTTCGGCGTTCTGCTCCTGATCTTCGGGGCGCAGGCCCAGGAAGTTGGCCTCGAGTTCCAGACGCAGCTTTTCCATGGCCTTGTTCTGGATCTGGCGGACGCGTTCCTTGGTGACGCCGATGATCTGGCCGACCTGCTCGAGGGTCATGGGCTTCTCTTCGCCGCTCTCGAGACCGAAGCGGTGCTCGATGACGGTGCGCTCGACGTCGGTGAGGTCGGCGCGATTGTCCATGACGATGCGCTTGACCTCCTCGGCGGCGTCACGCTCGAAGTCGGCCCGCTTGGTCTCGAGGTAGTTGGACTTCTCGAGCTTGGGGTCGAAGTCGGTCGGGAAGCGCTGGCGGTACTTGCTGAGCTTCATGCCCTGGCGGCTGAAGGCCTTCAGGATCGCTCGGCAGGCGTAGGTGCTGAACTTGTAGCCTCGACCGGCGTCGAACTTGTCGACGGCGCGGAGGAGGGCCATGTTGCCCTCGCTGACCAGGTCGGCAAAGTCGACCTCGGACATGCGGGTGCGTTTGGCCATGGCCAGCACGAGGGCCAGGTTGGTCTCGGCGATCTGCTCGCGGATCAGGTCGGCCCGGCGGTACCACCAGAGGATCTTCTCGGCCTGCTCGGGGGTGGGCTTGCGGTTGGGGTTCTTCCAGACGTCCTGCTGCAACATCCAGACTCGATGTCGCGCGTAGTTGAACTGATGGAAGAGGACCTTCTCCTCGGCGGCCGTCAGGATGACCTGCTGGCTGCTCTTGACCGTGCGGGTGCGCGTGGCCGAGAGATCGTCCATGACAGGGTGGTACCAGGCGGTGTCGGGCTTCTGGATGTCAGGAGCCTCTTCGTAGATCTTCAGCTCGGCGCCGTCTTCGTAGAAGGCGGGGCTGTCGATGTAGTCCATCTCCTGGGCCATGATCTGGTCGAGCAGACGCTCATCATCGGGGCTGAGGCGGCGACGTGCGCCGCGCGCGACGACACCCTGGCCCGAGACGCCGGCGTGCTGCCGGCGCCGCGCCTGCTCAAGCGGGCTGGGTCCCTGGGCTCGATTCTGCCTCATCGGTCACTTCCCTTCGCACCTGGCCGGGCGGTCATTGCCCGGGCTGTGTGGCGACCCGAGGGTCTTGCCTTGCCACACACCATGCTGCCTTGCACTCGGGCCAGTGTGTGGCCCGCGCGAATAACCCAACAACTTCTGGTACGGCCTTGTTCGCCAGAGCGATACCAAAACCCGAGCGGCCGTACCTGCTCGACACTCAAAACAGCCTCAGCCCTCCCCAACAGGGGGAGTGTGGCTTGTCCATACCTTTTGCGGACCTCCGTGCCGCCGAGAGCTGGGATACGAGGGACTTCCCAAATGTGCTTAAACCGGAACCCTCGTCTATTGCTCTCGGCTCGGGCGGCGGCCTGTCGGTTGTGCTGTTGGCTCGCCAGCCTTGGAGACGCACGAATGATATACGACACCCACGAGGTAAAAGTTTCCTTGTCTGTTGAGAACAAGGGACGATCGTTGCGTCAATGGTAAAAACCCTGAGGACCCCACGAAACTCGGACGCAAGCCGTGTCATCGCTATCCCTGCGACGGCCCACGCGAGCACGACCGTCAACATAACGGAAAAACTCGATCGTGTCCATTCATTTTCTCCATATTTCCTTAATGGAATACCCTAACAATCTCCGCTCGCTAGGATTGGGCATGGCAGCAGGCAGCCGAACCGGGGGATGGAAGAAGAACGCGATCGTGACAGGGGTCGTCCTGTCGCCGATCGCGGTGCTGGCGTTGCTGTTCTGGTTATTGGCCTCGGCGTATCAGGCCGAGCTGGATCGCGGGGGTCAGCCCGATCAGCCGCGGGCCTTGCCGTAGAGCTCGGCGACCTTGGACCAGTTGACGACGTTCCAGAAGGCCGAGACGTAATCGGGGCGGCGGTTCTGGTAGTTGAGGTAGTAGGCGTGCTCCCAGACGTCGCAGCCCAGGATGGGGGTGTGGCCGTCCATGAGGGGGCTGTCCTGGTTGGGCGTGCTGGTGACCTGGAGCTTGCCGCCGCCATCGACGACCAGCCAGGCCCAGCCCGAGCCAAACCGGCCGGCGGCGGCCGCGGCGAAGTCTTCCTTGAACTTGTCGAAGCCGCCGAGGTCGCTGTCGATGGCCTTGGCGAGGTCGCCGTCGGGCTTGCCGCCGCCCTTGGGGCTCATGATCTGCCAGAAGAGGCTGTGGTTGGCGTGGCCGCCGCCGTTGTTGATGACGGCCTGGCGCTTGTCCTGGGGGACGTCGTTGATGTTCTTGAGGACCTCTTCGACGGGCTTGTTGCCCATGGGGCTGCCTTCGAGGGCGGCATTGAGCTTGTCCACGTAGCCCTTGTGGTGCTTGCCGTGGTGGATTTCCATGGTCTTGGCGTCGATGTGGGGCTCGAGGGCGTTGGTGGGGTAGGGCAGGTCGGGCAGTGTGTATGCCATTTGGAACTCTCCTTCGTGCCAGAGCTTGGCGTCCGGCGTGGGGTCGTGGGTAGGCCGCCGCCCGCGTTGGCGTCGGCGGCGGCGATGGTCGGGGTATCGATCGGGGCATGATACGGGTTGGCCGGTGGCGTGGAGCGGCCAATGAAAAGGCCCCTCATGTGAGGGGCCCAAAGGTCGATTCTTTCGGTCTGCGAGGCTTATTCGCAGCCGGCGTCGAACTCGTTCTGGAAGGCCAGGAAGTCGAACAGCGTCAGGC
>JBITAB010000104.1:0-3095 GCA_044439825.1 Phycisphaerales bacterium JB064
ACCGGGCCTGGTCTGCCGCCGCCGACGGTGTGGAGGACGAGGCTGCCGACTGCCTGGAGCGTGCGTCCGCCCTCGCCCAAGAGACGCGTGCCACGATGGAACGGGCCTGAGTTCCCTGGGCAGCCGGCCTCCGACCCCATCTTGTGTGAGCCAAGCCTGGTCATATTTGATACGGCTAGCGCGGGAATTCTCAGCAATAGCCGGGCGTTGTCGGCGTCACTACACACGATGAGCGGCGGTTGGGATGTTCGCGCGTTCGGTAAGGACTGGCATACTGGATTCCACGCGCTTCGGCCGGCCCGGCTTGCCCCCTAGGTCGTGCTATCCTGCCCCATCACCGCTCGCCGCCCCGATCGCGTGCCGAGCACAAAGGAGACAACCTATGACCCAGAGCACCGCACCGACCCCCGCGACCGGCAGCGATACCGGTGACCGTGGCCCATTCAAGGCAAGCTACGGCAACTTTATCGGCGGGAAGTGGAAGCCGGCCGCCGATGGCCGCACCTTCGACAACACCTCGCCCGTGCACGGCCGGGTCATTTGTAAGGTGGCGCGTTCGGGCGCGGCCGACGTGGACGCGGCGCTGGACGCCGCCCACGCCGCCCGCGCCTCCTGGGCACGCACCTCTACTACCGAGCGGGCCCTGATCCTCAACAAGATCGCCGACCGGATGGAGGAGAACCTCGAACTGCTCGCCCAGGCCGAGACGCTCGACAACGGCAAGCCCATCCGCGAGACGCGTCTGGCCGACATCCCCCTGGCCATCGACCACTTCCGCTACTTCGCCGGCTGCATCCGTGCCCAGGAGGGCACGATGAGCCAGATCGACGAGGACACCGTCGCCTACCACTTCCACGAGCCCATCGGCGTGGTCGGGCAGATCATCCCCTGGAACTTCCCCATCCTGATGGCCGTGTGGAAGCTGGCCCCCGCGCTCGCCGCGGGCTGCTGCGTGGTGCTCAAGCCGGCCGAGCAGACGCCCGCTTCGGTGCTCGTGCTGATGGAGCTCATCGAAGACCTGCTGCCCGACGGCGTCGTCAACATCGTCAACGGCTTCGGGCTCGAAGCCGGCAAGCCGCTGGCCTCGAGCTCGCGCGTGTCCAAGGTTGCTTTCACCGGCGAGACGACCACGGGCCGCCTGGTCATGCAATACGCCGCCGAGAACACCATCCCCGTCACCCTCGAGCTCGGCGGCAAGAGCCCCAACATCTTCTTCGAGGACGTCATGGAGGCCGACGACGCGTTCTTCGACAAGTGCCTGGAGGGCTTCGCGATGTTCGCCCTCAACCAGGGCGAGGTGTGCACCTGTCCCAGCCGCGCGCTCATCGCCGAGAGCATCTACGACGAGTTCATCGAACGCGCCATCGAGCGCGTCGAGGCCATCGTGCAAGGCGATCCGCGCGCCGACAACACCATGATCGGCGCCCAGGCCTCCAGCGAGCAGAAGGAGAAGATCCTCTCCTACTTCGACATCGCGAACCAGGAGGGCGCCCAGGTGCTCACCGGCGGCGCCGCGGCCGACCACGGCGGCGAGCTCTCGGGCGGATATTACATCCAGCCCACGGTGATCAAGGGCCACAACAAGATGCGCGTCTTCCAGGAGGAGATCTTTGGGCCCGTCGTCTCGGTGACGACCTTCAAAAACCCCGAAGAAGCCCTCGAGATCGCCAACGACACGCTCTATGGCCTGGGCGCTGGCGTGTGGAGCCGCGACGTCAACACGTGCTACCGCTTCGGCCGCGGCATCGAGGCCGGCCGCGTGTGGACCAACTGCTACCACCTCTACCCGGCGCACGCG
Source organism: Phycisphaerales bacterium JB064 (assembly GCA_044439825.1). Classification (GTDB taxonomy): domain Bacteria; phylum Planctomycetota; class Phycisphaerae; order Phycisphaerales; family UBA1924; genus JAHCJI01. The sequence goes on from JBITAB010000104.1 coordinate 1,799, forward strand.
GCCTTCGGCGGCTACAAGCAGTCGGGCATCGGCCGCGAGAACCACCTCATGATGCTCCGCCACTACCAGCAGACCAAGAACATGCTGGTGAGCTACAACCCCAACGCGATGGGCTTCTTCTAAGCCCCGCCCGCGAGCGCACAGGAGCCGTCCATGGACCACTCACCCAGCCCCCCGCCACGCGTGGTCGCCACGCCGGCGGCCGAGCGGCTCATCGCCGAGATCCGCAAGGACCATCCCGAGATCCTGTTCCACCAGTCCGGGGGCTGCTGTGACGGCTCGTCGCCCATGTGCTATCCCGCGGCCGAGTTCCGCGTGGGCGCCTCGGACGTCAAGCTGGGCGAAGTCGCTGGCATAGGGGTGTACATCTCGGGCCGGCAGTTCGAGGCCTGGAAGCACACCCAACTGATCCTCGACGTCGTGCCCGGACGCGGCGGCATGTTCAGCCTCGACAACGGGCGCGAGCTGCGCTTCCACACCCGCAGCCGCGCGTTCACGCCCGACGAGCTCGCCGCGCTCGACGCGGCGCCCACCGGCTGACGGCAACCCACAACCCAGTTCTTCGACCCCACACGCCGCACACGCGGCGTGTGCGCGTTACTGCCCCACCGCGCGCTCGATCTCGGCCATGTCGATCTTGACCATCCCCATCATCGACTGCATGGCCCTGGCCGCGACGGCGTTGTCCTTGCTGGCGATCATCTCGACGAGCTTCCTGGGATCGATCTGCCACGACACGCCGAAGTGGTCGGTGATCCAGCCGCAGGCCACCGGCGTGCCGCCCGCGTCGACGAGCTTCTGCCAGTACTCGTCCACCTCGTCCTGCGTGTCGCACAGCACCGCGATCGAGATGCCCTGCGTGAACGAGAAGCTCGGCCCGCCGTTGAGGGCCGTGAACGGCCGCCCGTCGATCGTGAAGTCGACCACCATCACCGCCCCGGTCTGGAAGGGCGATTGCGGCCCGAGATCCGGATAGCGCGTCACGCTCGTGATCTCGGAATTCGGGAACACCGAGACGTAGAACTCGGCGGCCTCCTGGGCCTGGGTGTTGAACGTCAGGAACGTGCGGACCTCTGGCATGGCGCGACCTCTCAGTGGTGAGACGATCGTATCGCATCGCGTGATCATCGCACGTTCTACTCGGGCTTCGACTCTACCGCCCGCCCCATCAGCCACGCGTACCCCACGCCCGCGGCCAGCATCACCAGCCCCACCACGGCCGAGCCGGCGATGCGGGTCAGGCCGTCCAGGGCGGCCATGTCGATCAGCAGCACCTTGGCGCCGGTGATGGCGAGCA
>JBITAB010000105.1:0-3092 GCA_044439825.1 Phycisphaerales bacterium JB064
AGCAAACGGCAACCTGCGATGGAATCCCGAACAGACTAGGACCCGACAGGGGGGGTACCCCTACCACCGCTGACGGCATCTCCCTGGAGGTGGGGAATGGGGAGTCGCTCACGGCAGTAGCGCCGTCTGGTCACGCCCCACCGTGCCCATGGGCGTCGGCTCGCTCCCATCGCTCACCGGCCACACGATCCGCTCGCCCTCGTCCCCCACCGTCGCCGGCCGCACGCCCATGTACACCCACTTGCGCGTCTTGCTGTCGCCCATGGTCTTGCGCTCCCTCGCGATGCCCGGGAAGGCAGCCTTCAGCTTCACGCCAAAGGTGCTCTGGTTCATCCCCGTGTGCCCGCCCTCTTCGGCCCACTTCTGGTACGCCTGCCACAGCAGCTGGCACTCCACCCCATGGCCCTTGCCCCTGAAGCACTCCTCGTTCACGAAGTGGTACACCGGCGCGCCCATCGCACGCAGCTCCTCGAGCACAGCCTCGCCCGCCTGGCACCTGGTGAACACGCCCCGCTTGCGCAGCCGCCTCAGGCCAAAGAGCGCCCACACCATGATGCCCGCCCCCTCGGCGGTGATCCTCGCCTTCAGCGTGCGGTCCTCCTTGCCCTCGAAGCTCTTGGCCGTGGGCCAGTTGACCATCGACCCGGCCAGGGCGCCAGCGCTATCGGGCAGCTTGGGCAGCTCGTTCACGAAGATCATCATGCGCGTGGGCAGCACCACCGCCCCCACGAACCCGTGCCCGTGCTTCTCGATGCTCAGCGGGTCGCCGCCGCGGATGTTCTTCAGCCGCTCGGCGCACGCGATCGCATCGGTAAAGCGTCCGATCGACGCGTCGGGCATGATGCACACGGGCTTGTCGACCAGCTCCAGCGGCTTCCACCGGCTGGCCAGCTCCTGGAAGGTGCTGCTGGCGATCTGCCCGGGCCCCAGGATCGACCGCAGCGCCGTCTGCACGGTGCCCTTGCCCGAGCGCGTCGGCCCGGTCATCAGCCCGATGGTCTCGTAGCGCGTGTCATAGGTCAGCAGATAGCCGAACCACTCCTGCAGCCCCATGATCCACTTCTCGTCGTCGCCCAGCTCGGCGCCCCCGCCGGCGTACGGCTCGGTGATGTCGCGCAGGAACTCGAGCCAGGTCGGGCACATCTGGGCACAGAGCTCGACGCCCTCGACGCCTTCCAGGCACGCCTCCTCGTCGATCGCGTCGCGCATGGCGTCCAGCGGCAGCTCGTGCGGCAGCGTGCCCGTCGAGAACCACAGCGGGCTCAGCGGCTCGACGCGCAGCTCGCCCTCGGCCCACGCGTCGGCGTCGAGGATGCCGCTGCGCGTCGCGACGGCCGACCGCGGATCGATCGTGCCCGCGACGTCGTCGTACACGTGGGCGCTACGGCCCCACGCGGGCCTGCCCTTGGCGTCGAAGGTCGCCGGCGCCCACGCGGGCAGCTGGCCGGCGAACACGCCGCACTCGGCGATCATGGCCTCCATGACCCCGCGCACCGTCTGCGCCGTGGGGGCGAGGGGCTTCCACTTGCCGCGCTTGGCGACCTCGTACTCACGCAGCTGCTGCCACACCTGGGCGTGCACGCGCTTCTCGTCGTCCTCACGCCACCGAGACTCGCCCGGCAGCCGGCGGAACCACCGATCGCCATACCACGCGATCAGCCAGCGCGACGCGACCCGGTCGTCCTCGGGCGGCGCGTACATGTCCTCGAGCACGCCCCGCGCGAACGCCGCATGGTCGTCGTGGCGGAACTGACGCCCGCCGTCGTCCCCGCCACCGCCCGCACCCATCGGCACACCCCTGCCGCCCGACCCTCCCGCTGCATCGCTTCCACCATGTCCAACAGCACCTGCGTCTTCATCGCTGCTCCCTTCATCATCGAACCGAACCTCTAAGGCCCCATCCATCGCCCGCGCCACCACCTCCGCCCCCGCCGACACGCTCACGTCCAGCCAGTCGACGCCCTTGCCCTTGGGCCCACGCTCGTCGAACAGCCCCGGCGCGTCCTCGCCGTCGGGCATCGCGATGCGCACCACCGTCGCCGGGCTCTGCTCACGGATGCGATCGGCGCACCGCAGCGCCGCCTTCCACCCCGCTTCGCTCTTGTCGCAGTCGGCCGCGATCACCACGCTGTGCAGCTTCCCCCGCAGCTCCCGCGGCAGCTCGAAGGTCTTCAGCCCCGTGGTGCTCAGCACGGCCCACGCCGGCGAGCCGTGCGTGGCCGCCATGATGGCCGTCGCCGTCTCGATGCCCTCGGCCAGGATCAACCTGCCATGCTCGAGCACGTCGCCCTCGAAGAGCCTGACGGCGGCGCCCATGGCGGTGCCCTTGGTCTTCTTCACGTCGCGCGCGGTCGACCGCTTGACGATGCCGCGGTCCGACGCCTCCAGGTGGTACCGCTGCACGCCCACCGGCGTGCCCTCGGCGTCGCGCAGCAGGGCCACCATGCCCGGCCCCTCGCTCGAGCGCCATTCGCCCGTCTCGTCGTCGCGCCACTTCTCGCCCAGCGTCGACGCCTGGCGGACGTCGGCGCAGAAGCCGGCGAACCAGGCCGCGCTGGTGTCGATGCCCCGGCCCATCAGGTACTGGGCCGCCACGCCCGATCCGTCGTCGGGCTCGCACTGGCAGAAGAGGTCGCGTGCGGCCGCCTCGTCCTCCAGCCGCTCGGCCTCCGCCGCCTTCTCCCGCTCCGCGGCCCGCTTGGCGGCCTCGGCCCTGGTCCGCTCCAGCTCGGCCCGCTTCTCGGGGCTCAGCTCGGCCACGGTCCTGCCGTGCAGTTCTGGCACGTCGACGCCACCCGCCTGGGCCACCTCGCGCAGGGCGTCCAGCCACTCCACGCCGTCGTACTTCGAGACGAAGTCGATGGCGTCGCCGCCCACGCCGCAGGCGAAGCACTTGAAGATGCCCTTGGCGGCGTTAACGCCCATCGATGGGCTCTTGTCGTCGTGAAATGGGCAGACGCCCATGCGTTCATTGCCCGAGCCCTTGAGCGGCACGCGCTGGCCGACGATGGCATGGATGCTCACCGAGTCCAGCACCTGGTCGATGGCCGCCCGCGGGATGCGCGGCCGCCCACCACCACCGGCGCCACCAC
>JBITAB010000106.1:0-3085 GCA_044439825.1 Phycisphaerales bacterium JB064
CGGCGATCGCGCTGCTTGCCATCGGCAGCATCGCGGCCATCCCGCTGTACTTCATCAACGCCGAGGACCACGGCTGGGCCGGCTCGATGGTGCACGACTCGTCGGCCGCGTTCGCCGCGCCGCACGTCGAGCATCACTCTGTCGACGACGCCGGCCTTGGCGGTGGGCAGATCCATCCGGTGTCGCTCGGCGCCGCACCCGAGGCCCCCGAGGGCGAGGGCGCCCACCACGGCGACAACCTGGGCCTGGGCCTCGACCCGCACAAGGCGATGTACGTCGTCTCGGGCATCATCGGTGTCTTCGGCATCGGCCTGGCGGCGTTCTTCCACGGGCCCAAGGGCATCGGCGGCCTGATGCTGGGCAACCGCACCGACACGAGCAGCCCGCGCATGGATGCCGTGGCGCGAGGCTTCGGCCCGCTGCCGCGGATCGCCGAGCGCAAGTTCCTGATCGACGAGTTGTACGACCGGGTGATCGTGGTGCCCTTGCTGGTGCTCAGCCACGTGTTCCACGCGTTCGACAAGCTGGTCATCGATGGCATGGTGGACCTGTTCGGCGCCCTGCCGCGCTGGCTTGGCACGCTATTGCGGCCGAGCCAGAACGGCGTGCTGCACGGCTATGCCACGGGCATGGTCGCCGGCTCTGCGGTGCTTGTGGTGCTCATCGTTCTGGTGGCCTTGCTGTGAAGGGGATGATCTGACGTGAGCCTGCTCTTCTTGCTCATCCTGATACCCCTGGTCTTCGCGATCACCATCGCGTGGGCGCCCGCACGGCTGGCCAAGACCATCGCCACCATCGGCTGCCTGGTGCCCATCGGGCCCGTGATCGTCGCGCTGCTGCGCTTCGACTGGGCCGATGGCGGCACGCTGCAGTTCGCCTCCAGCTATGACTGGATCTCCGACCTGGGCCTGCGCCTGAGCGTGGGCGTCGACAGCGTGTCGCTGCTGCTCATCGCGCTGACCATCCTGCTCGGTCCCATCTGCGTCATCGGCAGCTACTCGGCCGTCAAGGACAACCACAAGGTCTTCTACGGCTGGCTCACCGGCCTGCAGGCGGCGATGGTGGGGGTGTTCGCGGCCACCGACCTGGTCGGCTTCTACATCTGCTTCGAGTTCACGCTGCTGCCGCTGTACGTGCTGATCAACCTGTTTGGCTCGAGCAACCGCAAGCGTGCGGCCACGAAGTTCTTCCTCTACACCTTTACCGGGTCGATGATCACGCTGGCGGGCCTCGTGTACGTGGTCTTCCACCACCGCGGGCTCGAGGGCGTGTGGACGTTCGACATCCCCACGCTGGCCACCACGGCGATGAAGATGCCCGTGGAGGCTCAGTCGCTGGTGCTGCTGGCGCTCATGCTGGGCTTCGCGGTGAAGGTGCCGCTGTTCCCGGTGCACACATGGCTGCCGCTGGCGCACACCGAGGCGCCCACGGCGGGCTCGGTCATCCTGGCCGGCGTGCTGCTGAAGCTGGGCACCTATGGCATCTACCGCTTCGCCCTGGGCTTCGTGCCCGAGGCGGTGATCGCCTACGCCCCCATGATCGCGGTGCTGAGCATCATCGGCATCATCTATGCCGGCCTGATCTGCTGGGTGCAGAAGGACGTCAAGAAGCTGGTCGCCTACTCGTCGGTGAGCCACCTTGGCTTCTGCGTGCTTGGCCTCGTGGCGCTCAACAACATCGGGCTCACGGGCTCGGTGCTCTACATGATCAACCACGGCCTGTCGACCGGCGCACTGTTTCTGTGCATCGGCATGATCTACGAACGCTTCCACACCCGCTCGATGGATGAGCTTGGCGGCTTGGCCAGCACCATGCCCATCTGGTCGTCGTTCATGGTCTTCTTCGTGATGGCCTCGGTCGGCCTGCCGGGCCTTAACGGATTCGTGAGCGAGTTCATGTGCATCATCGGCACGTTCCAGAGCTCGCCCGCTTGGGTGCTCGAGGGCCGTGCCGGCGCCGCTGGTGGTTCGCTCGGACCTTGGTTCGCCTTCGCGGCCGGCTTCGGCGTGATCGTCGCGGCGATGTACCTGCTCTACATGACCGGCCGCGTGGTGTGGGGCAAGCCCAAGCACCCCGCCCATCACGACGATGATCACCACAGCGAGTTGCCGACGGACCTGAACGCCCGCGAGATCAGCCTGCTGACGGTGCTAGCGGTTGGGTGCCTCGTGCTGGGTGTTTATCCCACGCCGGTGATCGAGGCGATCGAGCCCTCTGTAGAGCGGACGCTCGCGCCCTATCAGGACCTGCTTGAGATCCACGCGGCCGAGATCGGCGTGTCGCACGATGGCGAGGCCGCCTCGCCCACGCACCACGCCGCGCCCGAGTCGCACGAAGGGGGGCACTGACCCGCCATGGCCGAGAAGATTGCGCTCATCTGGCCCGAGATCACCCTGTTCATCACGACCTGTGTCGTGATGATCCTTGGCCTCTCGCCCAGCAAGCAGTGGCGTTCGCTGTGTTTGCCGGCGTCGATGGCCGGGCTTGCGATCGCCGGCATGCTGGCCGTGCGTGGCATGGCCGGTGATATGCCGCAGGGCGACACCGTGCTGCCCAACCTGCCGGGCTTCGTGAAGGTGACGGTTGCCGTCGTTGGCCTCATGCTGCTGCTGTTGCAGGGCGGGCTGATCGACCGCCGCGAGGAGGCGCTGGTCAGCAAGGGGCGGGCCTTTAACCCCCTGCGGACGAACCGGGCCGAGTACTTCTCGCTCGTGCTGTTCTCGCTGACCGGGCTGATGCTGTGCGCCTCGGCCGGCGACCTGATCTGGCTGTTCCTCGCGCTCGAGCTGACGAGCCTGCCGACTTATGTGATGGTGGCCATGAGCAGCTCGCGCGATCGTGCGCAAGAGGCCGGCGTCAAGTACTTTTACCTCGGCGCGCTCGGCGCGGCGACGTTCCTCTATGGCTTCGTCATGCTCTACGGCGGCACGGGCACGCTGAAGCTGTCGACCATGGCCGAAGTGATCGCGACCAACGGCATCAACCCCATCACGCTGGTTGGCCTGCTGCTCTCGATCGCGGGCCTGGCGTTCAAGATCGCCGCGGTGCCGATGCACTTCTACACGGCCGACGTCTACCAGGGCGC
>JBITAB010000107.1:0-3070 GCA_044439825.1 Phycisphaerales bacterium JB064
TACAGGCGTGATCCGGCGGGTGCTCGCGGCGATTCGTAGCGTTGGTGTCGCTTCTCGATATCGGCCTGGATTGAGGGTGGTTTCGTCACACGCGGGCGTGGGGTTGGCGACTGCGCCCTTGTGCTGGACTCCTTTTCGCTCCCGCGATTGTTTTTGGACTGGGTACTTCTCGCACGCGTACAAAGACGCATGCGCCGGCTCTCAGGTAGCCATGTGCGGGTTGTGCGTGCGTGTGTGCAAACGTGATGCCGTGAATATGCGTGCTTGGGAGAGTGTGGGGCGTGACCCTGAGTGTGCGCGCTCGCTTCTTATATCCGTTTGCGGGCCGATGTCGGCCTGCGCATGACAACGTGATGGAAGGAGCATGAAGATGGGAACGTTGAATCTGTCTTTGTCTACGTCTGTGTCGGCGTACGTGTCTGCGGTCGCGGGCGTCGCGCTCGCGTCGAGCGTGGCGATGGCCCAGTCGATCACCGCCTTTGGGCTGCCGCACGATGCGCTGGGCCAAGCCGTGCTACGGCCGACCAATGACGGGCTGCTGGTGAGCAACCTGGGCTCGTCGGGCCAGGACGGCGTGCGCGTCGGCCTGGGCCAGGCGGGCTTCCACGTGGTGACCTTCGAGCCGCCGCCGCTGACGAGCCTGCCCGATGGGGCCTTCCTCGAGACCACCGCCTTTGGCGAGGTCGACGGGCAGCCCGGCTCGCCCGTGTGGTCGGTGCGTTCGACGGCCAGCGGCGGTAGTTCGTTCGTGAGCGTCGACGCCAGCCGGCTGCGGCCCGATGCGCTGCGGCTTGAGGCGCGCCTGGACGGCCAGGTCGTCAGCCGGGTGCGCATCACCGACATCGATCCCGACCTTCGGATCGTCGAGATCCCGCGTTTGGAAGGCTGCATCATCGACCCGGTGTGGCAGATGGAGCCTGACATCTGGGCGATCATCGGCTTCCCCGAGCCCGCGGTGCTGACGCTGCTGGGCGGCGAACTCGTGCGCGCCGACCAGATCGTCATCGCCACCGAGGGTCTGCGCGTGGACATCGGGGCGATCACCGCCACCGAGATGCGCTCGGCCGACTACCGCGAGATCACCCTCGTCGATGAGGCGCTGGGCAAGTTCGATTTCGAGCACCGGGCCTTGGGCCAGACTCGGCTGCGCGCCAGCGAGGGCGCGCTGACGATCGCCGGCATCGGCTCGAGCGGCATGGACGGCGTCGAGATGCGCTGGCTGGAGGCCACCGGCCCGACGAGCGGCTTCAGTGCCGAACTCGAGCCCCTGCGTCTGGTCGGCCCTGAGCAGACGCTGACGCTGCGGGCTACCGGTCGCGTGCCGGGCGCCCCCGAGGTCGACCTGGGTGTGTCCAGCATCAACAACGGCGTGGTGACGGCCGACTTCTCGCCGCTGGGCGCGCAGACGGCCACGCTCATCGGCCTGCTCGATGGCCGCATCGTCGACCGCCGCGAGGTGCCGGCGCGCGGCGAGATCATCGTGATGGACGAGATCGTGGTGCACGGCTGCGCCAAGCAGCCCTCGCTGCCGCTGCCGCCCTTCCCGCCCTTCCCGTGCTTCATCTGGCGCTTCGACGAGACGCTGATCTCGCCGATCATCGGTGATCCCTACATCGCCGACGAGGTGCGCATCCTGGCGTCGGACGCGACCGTCGCGTTCGACGGGCTGGAGAGCTTCAGCATCATGGGCCAGGGCATCGAGCAGTTCAGCCTGATCGGCGAGTCGCTGGTGGTCGATTGCCGTGCGGACTGCGACGGCGACGGCACGCTGGACTTCCTGGACTTCCTGTGCTTCCTGAACCAGTTCGACGCGGGCGATCCGGCCGCGGACTGCGACGGCGATGGCGTGCTGGACTTCCTGGACTTCCTGTGCTTCCTCAACGCGTTCGATGCTGGGTGCCCGTAAGGCGATCCACACATTCCGCTACACACGAAGGAGACCACAGACATGAAACGCACCATGACACTTCTGGCCATCGCGGCCGCCTCGCCCGTCGCCCTCGGCCAGCTCTACGGCTGGGAGATCAGCGTCGACGATCCGACGCTGGGCCCACTGGGCAGCGGCTTCCCGCAGTCGACGACGATCACCGTGTCGGCCAAGTTCGATGACAGCGTCGACTTCGCCTTCGCCACCGGCCTGTTCGATCTGGTGGCGGCCGATCCGCTGGGCCCGGGCGTTGCCGGGGTCAACTGGACGGCCAACGGCCTGTTGACGCCCTTTGACTTCTCGGGCACGTCGGACGGCGTGCTGACGGGGACGGGCGCGATGGGCGTGCAGCCCGGCCAGCTCCATGCGCCCTTTGCCGGCTCGATCGGCGTGAGCGCCAACCCCGTGGCCGTGTGGACGATCGACTACACGGCCACCGACTTCAGCCTGGATCGCGTGATCCCGCTGGACACGGTCACCGACCCTGGGAGCAAGGGCTTCTGGGTGTACTCGTCGGCGGCCGGATCGGGCTCGCGCCAGATCGACGTGGGCTCGCTGATGGAAGGTGCGGGCATGATCCGCGTCGTGCCCGCGCCGGCAACGCTTGGCCTGATGGGCCTTGCTTTGGTGGGGATTTCGGTGCGGCGCCGTCGCATCGCGCCCTGCTGATCGTGCTCACGATCGGAGCCTCACACACCACCCGACGCACGTTGCGAGGCGTTGGGTGGTGTGTCTTGGTATGGGGTTGGGTGAGTTGTGGTAGGCGTATTGCTACGTGGCCGACAGCCTTTGACAAGGTCTTCCCCTACTTGGCCATTCGTGCTCTCCATGGCCATTCATATCTTTTGTTATGAAACCCGTCGCCATCATCCTCGGTACGGTCGTGCTGGTGCTCGGTGTGGTGGTCGTCGCCGCCGTGGCGGTCGTCCCATCGTGCGGCGGGCCGGCGGCGCTCAGCGGGAGGTACACGATCGATACGGTGACCTTCGAGCTTGATACGGCCCAGAGCACGGGCGGGCTGAGCGGGGCGGGCCCGGCGGCCGATGGGCCGGGCATCTGGATCGATACGCGTGTACGGGTCAGCGGCCTCTACGGCGGCACGATCGAGAGCAGCCGGCCCTACGCCATCGCGTTCGACTACAC
>JBITAB010000108.1:0-3068 GCA_044439825.1 Phycisphaerales bacterium JB064
GAGGCGCTGGAGCTGGAGCAGGAGAAGCGGGGGAATCTGTAAGCCCGATGGTCCAGCGGGGCGTTTCAGCCTGGGGCGGCCCGATCCATTGCGACGACGATCCGATCGAGTTCATCGATCACTGGATCCGGATGTCGTGGGCTCAGACGCTCTGCGGCCGTCGATTCAATCAGACCGGAGATACCTTCGGTTGGTATCTTGCTCATCTCGTCGCGGTTGATGCGATCCGTGCGACGCATCGACCGCGGCATTGTTGTATCGACGTTGCAGGCGAAGTTGACATCCACGCCGGCGTGCACACCTGCCCCGAGCTCAGCCAGCTGAGGCCCGGGGCGGTGTTTGAACTGCAAACGGTCGAGACAACCCTCCTATTTCGGGCGGAGGTACGGCGTACGGGAAGCGTGATGCGCGTCGAGACTTTCTCGGTCGACCCAACCGCGAAGGACTACCAGCCGTATCGACAGAGGTTTGGCGGGCCAGAGATCTGGTACACGTGGTCCTCCAAGGACGTTCCTGGCGTTCTTCGCTAAGACATGGAGTCTTCGGGCATGGGAAGCTGGGTACTGAAGATCGCCGTGGCCGCATTGTGCCTCTCGCTCGGTGTGCTGGGTTGTGATCGAGCGAGCGTCAGTACGTCGACACAATCCCAAACGTCCGAACTCGAAGAAACCGCCCAACGCCTCAACGACATGTACGGCTTCAACATCGACGTTGGCGCCCCCGAGGGCGTCGGCGCTTCGTTGGTGCGGTGCGATACGTCGAAGGGAACCGGCGAGCGGGTCGACGGCTCGTTCGGGCTCGTCGTGCGTGAGGAGGTCGTGCTCGTCCCGCTCGCGCGGCTCTTGCGCGGCGAGCGGGTGACGGTGAAGGCCGCGTGCTGCGAGGAGCGGCCCGCGACCGGGGTGTACGCGTTCGACGCACGCTCTGGTCTCGCATTGCTGGCCGTGCCGGGGCTGCAGGCGCCGTCGTGGAACGGCGGGTTCGCCGAGCTTCCCGAGCCCGCGCCGGGCGCGATCACCGCACGCGTGGGCTTCCCATTCGAGATCGCCGGCTCGATGGGTGTGGGCACCAGCACGCTCGACGTCACGCGCGAGAGCGACGATCCGCTCCGCGGCCGACGCCTGCGCCTCGATCACAGCTTCCGGCTCTTTGGCGGCGGCGCCATCCTGATCGACGAGGCCGGTACGCCCATGGGCATCACGACCGAGTGGGCCGGCAACGACAAGTCGTGGGCCGTTCCCATCGCCGACTTCCTGGACGAGCACCTGCACGCGAACCTCGACGACTCGAAGATCATCACGATCACGAAGCTCATCGAGAGCGCGCCGGACGATCGCGCCAAGTCGATCATGCTCACGATGCGGGCCGGCTCCGATGTCGACCACCGCGCCCTGCTCGATATCGCCATCGAGCTCGAGCCGCAGAACGCCCTGGCCCACTACCACCGCGGCGTCGTGCTCGACATGCTGGGCCAGAAGGAAGACTCGCTCAAGGCGTTGTTCCGCTCGCTGGACATCGACGACACGTGGAGCGAGCCGTGGTACAGCCTGGGGCTCGTGCAGCTCACCTCGGGCAAGCCCAGCGTCGCGGTCGATCCCTTCAGGCGGGCGGTCAGAATCGACCCCACGCACGCCGACGCCCATGGCATGATCGGCGTGGCCTACCTCCACGCGGACCGGGCCGACCTTGCGATCGAGCCCATGCACAAGGCGGTGGAGCTCGAGCCCGATCGCTACCAGTTCGCCGCCAACCTGGCGCTCGCGTACGAGCACGCGGGGCAGGAGCACGAGTCGTACAAGGCGTGGGAGGCGTACGCCAAGGCCAAGCCCGAGGACCAGAGCGGGCACACGAACTACTGCATCGCCCTGGCGATCGGCAACCAGCTCGACCGGCTGCGCACCGAGGCCGTCGCTGGTCTGAGTCGCTTCGGCGACAACGCCGACGATCTGGCGTTCCAGGCCTACGCCATCGGCATGAGCGAGCATCCGGACGTCGCCAAGGCCCACGAACTGGCCCGCCAAGCCCTGAAGCTCGAGCCCGACCACCCCGTGGCGGGCATGGTGCTCGAACGTATCCACTAGCGGCCTGCAAAACCTGTGGCCCCATCGCAGCCCATCGTCGCCGAACGCTCGGCCCCCGAAGCCTAAACTGTTTTTCACACGCCTCGCACGGCGGCGGGGCGCAAGGGGGATCTCCATGCCCACGGCGACCACGACAGCCCCGAGCGGCCCCGCGACCCAGCCCGGCGAGCACGCGCGGTCGGCCGCTACCGATCCGATCTCCAGGCTCGCCTTCCTCCGCTGGCCGCTGATGGACTACCGCACCAGCGTCGACCTCACCGAGCCCAACGAGGGGCTGACCGAGCACATCGGGAGCGCGCGGTACAGCCTGCGTCTGCAGCGCTACTGGTGGGCGGCCCGGGCCATCCAGGATGGCGCCCGCGAGGCCGCCAGGCAGGGGCGCGAGTACGTCGTGGTCGACCTGGGCTGCGAGCGCGGCTGGATGAAGCGCTTCACCGAGGGTGAGGAAGGCACGCCCACGAACATCCGCTGGATCGGCCTGGACGGCAACCTCGACCACCCCTCGCTCGAGGCCTCCAAGTACGACGAGACCCACGCGTGCGACTTCCTCAAGTCCCTGCCCGTCGCCGACAACACCGCCGACGCGGTCGTGTGCCTGCACGTGTTCGAGCACCTCAAGGACGTCGAGGGCCCCGCCCGCGAGGTCGCGCGGATCCTGAAGCCCGGCGGCGTCTTCCTGGCCGGCACGCCCGTGGGCCCCACGCCCATCGCAAAGGTGCGCACGAGGCAGCTCATCGAGCGCGACCGCCAGGGCCGCAACCGCCACTGGGGCCACGTCCGCAAGTTCTGCCCGGCGGCATGGCGCACGCTGTGCGAGCACGCGGGGCTCACCATCGAGATGATGACCGGCTCGCACGCCATCCGCCAGACCATGAGCCCGCTGGAAAACTTCGGCTGGTGGATCCGCCTCAACCAGCTCTGGGGCGCCCTCTTCCCCAGCCTCGGGCAAGAGGTCTACCTGGCCGCGCGCAAGCCGGCCGCGGGCGA
>JBITAB010000109.1:0-3060 GCA_044439825.1 Phycisphaerales bacterium JB064
CGCTTGATGTGCTGCTCGCGGGTCTGGATGGCCATGCGATAGGCCGTGTTGCCCTGGGCGTCCTTGCTGACGCCGATGATGCGGCCGGGCATCTTGCGGGCGTATTGCTCGCTGGTGGCGAAGAACGCCGCGTGCGGCCCGCCAAAGCCCATCGGCACGCCGAAGCGCTGGGCGCAGCCCACGGCCACGTCGGCGCCAAACTCGCCGGGCGCCTTCAGCAGCGTGAGCGCCAGCAGGTCGCACGCGCACACCAGCAGCGCGCCGGCGTCGTGCACCTGCTTGGCCAGAGACTCGTAGCACTCCACGCGGCCGTCGGTGGTCGGGTATTGCACGAGCACGCCGCAGGCGCCATCGAGCGCACCGGCGATGTCCTTGGCCGGGCGCACGTCGATCTCGACACCCATCGAGGTGCCGCGCGTCTGCACGACGGCGATGGTCTGCGGGTGGCAGTCGTCGGCGACGACGAAGCGCTTCTTGCCGTTGACGGCAAAGCACATGGCCATCGCCTCGGCGGCGGCGGTGCCCTCGTCCAGCAGGCTCGCGCCCGCGAGGGGCAGGGCGGTCAGGTCGCTCACCAGCGTCTGGAAGTTCAGCAGCGCCTCGAGGCGGCCCTGGCTGATCTCGGCCTGGTAGGGCGTGTACTGCGTGTACCAGCCGGGGTTCTCCAGGATGTTGCGCTGGATCACCGGCGGCACGATGGTGCCCGTGTAGCCCATGCCGATGTAGCTGCGGCGCACCTCGTTCTTGCTGGCCATCCGCTTGAGCTCGGCCAGCAGCTCGTGCTCGCCGCGCTGGGGGCCCACGTTGAGCGGCGCATCGGTCCTGATCTGGCTCGGCACGGCCGCCTCGATCAGCGCGTCGAGCGAGGGATAGCCCAGCAGCCCCAGCATCTCGGCCACCTCGGCCTCGTCGGGCCCCACGTGCCGGTGCACGAAGGTGTCGGTGGGGGCCAGCGCCGAGCCGGCGGCGATGGCGGTGCGGGCTGGAGTCTGAACGTCAACGCTGCTGCTCAACGGCGTCCCTCGCGATCGATTCGGTGGCCGGTTGGCAAGGGTTCTCGCACCCCGCCCCGCCCGGCCGGTTCTCTAAAGCGAATAGTAGGAGGGCGGCCCGGCATTCCCGAGTTTTCTGGTGTCGCCAAGGGCTTGCCCGACCCTCCCCCGAGGGCTCGCCCGGCCCCAACCGATGGCCTGCCCGAGCCGCCCATTTCACCCCAAGATGGAGACCCCCATATGCCCAGCGCCTACGCCCAGTTCACCCTGCCCGAGTTCCAGCACGAGATGGCCACCACCCGCAAGCTGCTCGAGCGCATCCCGCAGGACAAGCTCGATTGGAAGATGGACGACCGCAGCCACACCCTGGCCTGGAACGGCAGCCACCTCGCCGAGATCCCCGGCTGGAGCGCCAACATCCTGACCGAGCCGTTCTTCGACATGAACCCCGGCGGCAACAACGCCTACTCGACCGAGGTCTTCACCAGCGTCGACCAGATCCTCGCCCGCTTCGACGAGCACGTGGCCCAGGCCGCCAAGGCCATCGAGGGCGTCCGCGACGAGGCCGTGGGCGAGATCTGGCAGTTCAAGGACAACGGCACCGTGCTCATCGAGATGCCCCGCTTTGCCGCCTTCCGCACCTGGGTCATCAGCCACTCCATCCACCACCGGGCCATCCTGAGCGTCTACTTCCGCCAGCTGGGCGTGAAGGTGCCGGCCATCTACGGCCCCAGCGGCGACGAGAGCCCCATGTAAACCCGGCCCGAGGCCGGCTCAAGCTGGCTCAAGCCGCGACCGGCGACGCCCGATATTCAGGCAGGCGTTCCCATTCACGCCGCAGTTCCCATACCAAAGATGAGGCCGCCTTCCAGGTTTCGGGGCGGCCTTATCGCTTTGCGGGCTCAAGTGGCGGCCGGCGACGCCCGATAGTCGGGTAGGCGTCCAGTCATAGCGCCGCAGTTCCTATACCAAAGATGAGGCCGCCCTACCGGGATTCGGGGCGGCCTTATCGCTTTGTGGGCTCAAGTGGCGGGCCCCAAGGGCCGATAGCCAGGGGACAGGCGCTTCACTCATAGGGCGCCGCAGTTCCTATACCAAACGCACGAGCCGCTTTTGTCCAGGTGGGCGGCTCGTGCGTGCGCGGGCCGAGGGGAAGTTCCCTGATCCGCCCCGTCCGCCGGGCCGATGGCTTGGGCATGCCAACCTCGCTGTTTGCCGACCTGTCGCCGCTGGAGCTGACCGTCGCCCTGCTCGTGGGCCTGGTGGGCACGGCCATGCTCATCTATGGCAAGAAGGCCGAACGCCCGGCCATCCTCGTCGCCGGCCTGGCGATGTGCCTGCTGCCCATGCTCGCCCACGGCGTGCTGGCCCAGCTCGGCCTGGCCGCGGCCTGCGTGGTGGGTGGCGTGGGGCTGGGGCGGGTGTTTGAGGGGGGAGCGGTGGCGTAGCCAGTGCTCTTACGAACCCCCGCCGTGAGGCGGGGGGCCCTTACGCTCACGAGTGCCGACCGCGTACTTCATCACCTTCGCGACGTATGGCTCTCGCCTCCACGGCGATGAACGCGGCACGGTCGATAGCGAGCACAGGCAACCGGGTGCACCCCAGGCGCCGGCGAACGCACGCCGCCAAGCCGCAAACCGCGCCATCATGGCCGAGCCCGCCTTCCTCCTCGAACCACGCCACCGCGAACTCGTGCGTGAAGCGATCAGCACGCTCGCCGATCATCGCCAATGGAAGATCGAGGCGATGCACGTCGGCCAGTCCCATGTCCACCTCGTGATCCTCGCCGAGAGCCACGAACCCGAGATCGTCGCATCCCAGTGCAAGGCGTGGTCGACACGCCGCCTCCGCGAGTCGGGCTCCATCGGCGATCGACAACGCGTCTGGGCTCGCATGGCCAGCACGCGATACCTCAACACCGACGCCGGTCACGCCGCCGCCATCGACTACGTCACACGCTTCCAATGACCAATCCCAACGAACCCCTGCCGTAAGGCAGGGGGCCCTTGGTTCACAAGGCACACGCCATCTCGACACGCGCCGTGCATCCCTGCCCCCTGCCTCACGG
>JBITAB010000110.1:0-3023 GCA_044439825.1 Phycisphaerales bacterium JB064
GTGGCGTCGTGCGCGTCCTGGCCTGCGATGACGGTGAGCGTGGCCGCCGCGTCCTCGACGGTGTGCGTGAGCGTGCCGATCTGGTCGAGGCTGCTGGCGAAGGCGACCAGCCCATAGCGCGATACGCGGCCGTAGGTGGGCTTGAGCCCCACCAGCCCGCACATGCCCGCGGGCTGGCGCACCGAGCCGCCGGTGTCGCTGCCCAGGGCCATGGTGACGCAGCCCGCCGCGACGGACGCCGCGCTGCCGCTGCTGCTGCCGCCGGGCGTGCGCGAGGCGTCCCACGGGTTTCGCGTGGGCCCGAAGAACGAGTGCTCTCCGCTGCCGCCCATGGCGAACTCGTCGAGGTTGGCCTTGGCCACCACGATGGCGCCGGCGCCCAGCAGCTTCTGCAAGGCCGTCGCGGTGTACGGGCTGCGGTAGCCCTCCAGCATCCGGCTCGCGCACGTCGTCCGCCCGGGGTAGAAGTCCTGCCCCAGGCAGATGTTGTCCTTGATGACCACGGGCACGCCGGCCAAAGGTCCGAGAGTGTCGCCGGCAGACCGCCGATCGTCGACGGCCCTGGCCTGGCGGATGGCCGCATCGTGGAAAACATCGACGAACGCGTTGAGCTCGTTTTGCACGGCATCGATGCGGGAAAGCGCCTGGCGTACGGCCTCCTCGGCGGCTATCTCGCCGCTGGCGATACGCCTGGCTGTCTCGATCATGCTCGGGCGGCCCATCGTCCGATGCTCCCCAGGGCCGGTGGCGCAAACCGCCGCGCTGCCGGCAACGAATAGTGCTGCGAGGCTAGGCCGCAAACGGTTGCCCCCTCGCGGACGTATCCCCCTTGGAAGGTTCTTGTCCCGGCTCGAATCCAAAGGCCCACCCCATGCCCATCAGCCACCTCAGAGACGATCGCTTCGCCGGCGCGTTCACGGCCATCATCACCCCCTTCTCGGCCGACGCCCGATCGCTGGACTTCGACCGGCTCGACGCGCTCATCGCCCGCCAGGCCGAGAACGGCATCGCCGGCATTGTCGTGGCGGGTACGACGGGCGAGAGCCCCACGCTGACCGATGGCGAGTATCGCTCGCTGCTGCGCCGCTGCGTCGAGGTGGGCAAGGCCCACGACCTGGTGGTGGTGGCGGGCACGGGCAGCAACAGCACGGCCCATGCCGTCGAGCTGCAACGCATCGCGCTCGACCTTGGCGCCGACGCCGGCCTGAGCGTGAACCCCTACTACAACAAGCCCACGCAAGAGGGCCTCTACGCCCACTTCGCGACCATCGCCGAGAGCGTGGAGCTGCCCATCATGCTCTACAACATCCCGGGCCGCACGGGCGTAGCGCTCGCGCCGACGACGGTCGAGCGTCTCTACGAGAGCCCCTGGGTGGTGAGCATCAAGGAAGCCACGGGCAGCACCGACTCGGCCAGCGAGATCCTCGCCCGCTGCCAGGGCATCGCGCTGCTCAGCGGCGACGACAGCATGACCCTGCCCTTCATGGCCCTCGGCGGCGTGGGCTGCGTGTCGGTGGTCAGCAACATCGCCCCCCAGCGCACGAGCGCGCTGTGCCAGGCCATGCTCGAGGGCGACCTGCACACCGCGCGCCAGCACCATCGGGCGCTGTTCGAGCTCTGCCGCGCGATGTTCATCGAGACCAACCCCATCTGCGTGAAGGCGGCCATGGCCATGATGCACCTGGACAGCGGCCAGCTGCGCCTGCCCATGACCCAGCCCAGCGACGCAACGAAGCGCGCCCTGCACGACGCGCTCGAACGCGCCCAGCTCCTCGAAGCCGCGGCCTGCTGATCGGGATCAACCCAGCGGCACGCGCTCGGCGATGCTCAGGCCAAAGGCCTCGAGCTGTGGGTATGCCGCATCGCTGTTGGTGAGCAAACGCATCTGGCGGATGCCCAGGGCCCGGACGATCTGGCTACCCGTGCCATACTCGAGCGCGCCGGCCGCCTGCGATTGCGTGGGGCTGTCGGCGTCGTTGTGGTTGAAGGGCCGCGTGAGCCGGTTGTTGAGGGCCATGTAGGGGTTTGGCGTGTCGAGCCCGCCGCTGGGGCGCAGATAGACCAACGCGCCCCGGCCGGCCTTCTGGATCTGCTCCATCGCGCTGTCGAGGATGTCGCGGCAGTTGCGCGAACCTTGGATGGCTCCGAAGATGTCCCCCAGCAGGTCTCGCCGGTGCACGCGCACGAGCGTGGGCTCGGCCTGCTCGATGACGTTGCCCTGGTCGTCCAGGTCTCCCACGCCGCCCAGGGTGAGCGCGAGGTGGGGCAGCGGGTCGGTGATGCTGCGGAAGGCGATGAGGTTAAACGTGCCCGCGCCCGTGTCGATGCGCGTGCCGCTCCTGGGCTCGAGGCGTTCGACGAAGCTCTCGGTGCTCAGCCGGTGCTCGATGAGCTGGCGGATGGAGCACATCTTGAGCTTGTGCTTGGTGTTGAACTCGATCAGGTCGGGGATGCGGGACATGTGCCCGTCCTCGCGCATGATCTCGATGCCCATGGCCGCGGGCGTGAGGCCCGCCAGGCGGCAGAGGTCGACCGAGCCCTCGGTCTGCCCGATGCGCACGAGCACGCCGCCGTCGCGGGCGCGCAGGGGGTTGATGTGCCCGGGCCGCACGAAGTCGTCGGGCCGCGACGCGGGGTCGAGGGCCATCTTGATGGTGCGGGTGCGCTCGAAGGCGCTCACGCCCGTGGTAAACCCGTGCTTGGGGTGGCCGTCGATGGAGACCATCAGCGGCGTGCCGCGCACCGAGGTGTTGATGGCCGTCTGCGGGTGCAGGTCGAGCCGATCGCAGTCGGCCTCGGTGAGGCTGACGAAGAGGTAGCCGCCGCCCTCGCGGATCATGAACGAGACGGCCTCGGGCGTGACGAACTCGGCCGCCATCACGAGGTCGCCCTCGTTCTCGCGGTCCTCGTCGTCGGTCAGCACGATCATCCGCCCCGCCCGCAGCTCATCGAGGATCTCGGGGATGGGGGAGAAGCCGGTCGGGGGTGTGTTGGGGTCTGAAGATGGCACGGGCGAGGGTAGG
>JBITAB010000111.1:0-3014 GCA_044439825.1 Phycisphaerales bacterium JB064
GCTGGCCGCCCTGGAGAGGCTGATCGCGATGGAAGCCGACGACCACGTCCGCCAAGACCTCATCGAGCAGCGCGATGACCTTCGCGCGCGCATTGCAGCCGGCGCGTTCGGGCCCGAAGAGCAGAAGTAGGCGCGCACGTTACGGCCGGGCCCACTGGGGAAACTCGTGCTTGGGCATCAGGCGATACGAGTTCCGGCCCGTGTACACGAAGTAGCCCGTTTCTCCATAGATATCGATGAACTGGTCGAGGACCAGCAGTGGCGGGGCCGATCCGTCACGGAAGAGCGTGCGGCCGCGTCGCCAGGCGCCCTCGTCAGGATTGAACCGCACCGGGCGCCCCGAGATCGACGCGCCAAAGCCCTCCGTCCGTGCCTGCTCAAAGGCCTCGGCCAGCGTCGCGCCGTCCTCGTGGGCCCACAGGATCGCGTTGCCCATGTCGCGCAGACGCTCGGCGTCGTCCACGGGGTCGTCCACGGGGTCGCCGACGATGGCGGCCGCGATGCCAAGGGCCGCGACCACCAGCACCGCCGTCGCGCCCAGCACGCCGAAGACCACCGCGTATGGCTTCCACCGCAGCGGCTTGGGCTCGCGGGGCGGGTCTGTCGTGATGGGCGGGCCGAGCGGCGAGCGGGCCATGGAGCCTCCAGCACGCTGCTACGGCCTGGCCCACCCAGGGAGTTCGTTCTCGGGGATGTAGTGAATCTCGAGCGTCGTGGCGATGCCGTAGTAGCCTCGCTTGCCCTCGCCGCCGGGGGCACGGGAGCAATCTTCGAATACGTGGTCCACGATGAGCACGATTGGCGCGGTGCCTGGCCCGGTCTGCGACGATTGATCCAGCCACGCGGCGCGGTCCGGGTTGACGTGCATCGGCCAGGCCGCGTCGGGCCCGGTAAATCCCTTGAGGCGAGCGGAGTCCACGGCTTCGTCCATGGTCGCGCCGTCGAGCAATTGGCCATGGATTATTGCTGAGGCCTGGTGGAGCGATGACACCGCGAAGGAGCTCCTCGCAGTGGAGGCGTATCGCATGATCGAGAGCGCTGGGAACGCCAGCAGCACCGCATAGAAGAGCGCGATGATCACGACAACACGCTTCAGCACCCGCCGTCTGCGCTGTGGCAGCGGAGGGGGAGCAGCGCTGGCGGGGCCCGTGGTCATCGGCCGCGCGAGAGCGTGCTCGACGTCCCATCACACTCAGCGCCTGCGTCGAGCGCCTCACAGATCGCGGCGACGTGGCGCGGCGCAACGCGCATCGAGCTGAGGCCTGTGAAGACGAGGCACACGGCACCTTCGTGGACCTCGATGGCGTGCAGGCCGAGCCATGAGCAGCGGTAGAAGGCCGCCTGCATGGCGCGTTGCGACGCCTCGCTGGGCTCGCGCATCGGGCCCCTGGCGGTGTGCTGCCAGATGGTGAGGCCGTGGCGAAAGCCCGGGCGCGGGCGAACGGTGGCAACCTTGCGGACCTGCGAGCCCCCGCGCGCGAGCGCCATCCACGCGGCGACCCACGACCCGCTCGCCAGATCGTCCGGCACACGCGCGCCGGTGACGCGGACGACCGCGGTCGAGTACGTGTAATGGCCGAGCACCACCGCCTCGGCCCGCCCATCGAGCAGGCCGGGCAGGGCGACGTGCACCCAGGCCTTCTGATCGTCCCCGACGCGCGGCGTCGTGATCATCTGCGCCAGCCAGGCGGGCGGCTCGCCATCGACCTGGGGCTCGACGCACGCGCGGCACAAGCGCGGATACTCCCACGACGCGCCCGCGTACGGCCCGCGAGCCAGACGCATCCGGCACAGGATGCAACCGACGCCGATTAGGACGGCCAGAGCCGAGATGATGATGGTTGCGACCATCGGCGGATCATTGCGCTATGACGCGGCGGGTGCTTCGGACCGCCTGAGAACGCCTACGCCCGCTCCACACTCCGGGGACGCCGCGTGGGCTTTCAGTCCTCGGGCGTCGCGAGAGCGCTCGGCTATCCTGCGGGCATGAGCGATCGCATCCACGGCACGCGTGAGGGCGGTGCGCGCGTGCACCCGGTCCTGGACATCGAGCACTGGACCGGTGCGTTCCCGCTGGACGGCGACGCGTCGCGATATGCCGGCGGCGGGTGGATCGACGGTCCGGTGGACCTCGCCCTGCGCGAGCAGGCGGTGCGGCTGGCGGCCAGCCATGGCGATCTTGGCCCGAGCGTCGAGGCCGACGTGTTCGTGTGGAGCGACGCGTGCGACCGGGAGCGTCCGTGGCTGACGCGACTGGGCGGCGACCCCTGGCGGCCCGAGCACGCGCCCTGGCCGATGGTCGATGGCCGCCCGCTGCTGTACCTCGCGCAGTTCTGCCTGCTCGACTCGATGGACGTGCTGCCCTTCGAGCCGCCCGGCGAGGTCATGCTGCTCTTCGGCACGTCGCACCGCGGCGGCGACTGGGTCTCGACCGGTCGCGGCTGCCACGTCGAGTTCTGGCCGGTGGACCTGGAGGGCGTGGCCAAGCATGGCAACGACGAGATGTGGAATTGCACGCTGCCCTTCGAGTACCAGGGCGTCATCCACCGGACCCGGCAATATACCGACTGGCGTGCATACGAGGCGGCCTTCCGCGCGGCGGGCTGGGCCGAGGGCGGCCTTGGCATCGGCAGCGTGCAGGCGACCTCGATCGGAACGCACGCGCACCTGCCCCAGGGCTGGCCGTTCGCCGAGGGATCGAAGGACGTGCTGCTGGCGACGCTCAGTTCCCTCTACTTGAGCGGCCCATGGCCGCTGTGCGACGTGGCATCGCCGCCCGAGCGCGTCGGCGCAGCGGGCAAGCGCACCAGCTTTCGCAGCACCAGCGCCTTAGAGCTGGGCATCGGCGACGCGGGTGCTATCTGGATCTACCGGGACTCGGCCGGTGGATTCAAGATCGACGAGGCCTGCGGCTGAGCGGAGCGGTCGCTCCCGCGTGATTCGCACAGCAACGCCAACTCCCGCCCCGCACTCCGGGCACGCCGCGCGGGGATCGAGCCCGCCCCGGTCATACC
>JBITAB010000112.1:0-13824 GCA_044439825.1 Phycisphaerales bacterium JB064
TCGGCGACGAGCCCGGCGCCGCGGCGATCGCCGGCTGCACCTGCCACGTCGCGCCCGGAGAGATCTCCAGCGGCTCGGGCCGATCGATCACCGTCCCGCCCGCGTCGATGCGCGCCGCCTGCACGTCGTACACGAAATCGACGCCCAGGATATCGCTGGCCTCATACCCCGCCAGCCACTGCCCATCCAGGCTCGCCAGCCCGAACGAAGTCTGGCTGAGCTGCGGCGTGTTGTCGACCGGGAAAGGCGTATCCAGCGCAAACCCATTGGTGTCCAGCCGCATCGCATACACATCGCGGAACACGCTGGCCGGCTCATCAATCGTGATCAGGAACAGGTGGTTCTGGCCATTGAAGCTGATCTGTGTGTTCCGGATGAACCCCAGCGTCGCCCCATCCAGAAACTCCTGCGGCGTCGAAACCACGATGCCCGCGCCAAAGTCCACCGTCGACGAGTACAGGTCGAAGTGCGTCACGTCCTCGCGCGACCACCCGATCAGGAACTTCTCCCCGTCATACGCGATCTGCGGCGAGAGATCGAAATCACCGCCCGAAACATCGAAGCCACCCACGCCGTCGACCAGCGTGCCGTCTGGCGTGATGCGCAGCGCACGCACGTTCCCGCCCGGCAGCCGGCTCCACGTCACGACATACGCGCCCTCGCCGAACACGACCTTCGGAAAGCCGCTGCTCGTGACGCCCGAGTCAATGACGAGCCCGGTGGGATCGAGGACCGAGCCATCGGCGCCCACCCGCGTCGCATACACGTTGCCATCACGCCCGCCCTGAGCAATCAGGAAGCCATCGCCGTCACTCGCAATCGAAGGCCACTGCAGCGTCGGCCGCACGCCAACCATGAACCCATCCGGATCGATCGGCGTGCCGTCCTGCTCGATCCGCATCGCCCACAGCTCGTTGCCCTCGCACCACGCGGCCAGGTAGATCGAGCCATTGAACGCAACCGCCGGCACGCCGTCGACGCCACGATCGAGCGAAGACAGCATCGCGATGCTCCCCGGCGCTTCCAGCGTGCCATCCGGATTGATCCGCTGACCATACAAGTCAAAGCCAATGGGAGCCCGTCCGCCAACGCGCGTGTCGGCCCACACCGCGAAGTACTCGTCCACGCCCGCGGCAAGCTCGCCGTAAAACTGGTTTCCATACGAAGGCTGGAACACCGTGTCACGCTCGAGAGCACGGGTCTCGCCGGGGTCGATCTCATCGATCGCAAGGGCGGGGCTGGCGGTGGCAAGCGAAGCGACGGCGATCAGGCCGAACGCACGACGGGGGGAGGGGGCCGTCTGCATGATGATGTCTCCAGACTGTGGAATGTCTCACTCTCGATCCAGGCTTGCCGGCCACTAGTGGCCACATGGGCCATCAGGAGCCAGACAAGCCAGACGCTGCGGCCCTATTCGGGGCCACGCAGAGCCAAGGTGCAAGACACATACCAGCCTCCGCCCTCACACAGCCCTCCGCAAGATCCTGCTAACACCCCGCGTCGAACGCGTTCTGGAACGCCAGGAAGTCGAACAACGTCAACTCCCCATCGCCGTCGAAGTCCGCCGCCAGATCGCCCGTGTCGAACAGGTTCTGGAAGGCCAGGAAGTCGAACAGCGTCAGCACGCCATCGCCATCCAGATCCGCACGGCATCCACCCCCCACCACCGTCGCCGTCAGGCGCACGATCGCCTCGGGCCGGTCGGGGTCGTTGCTGACCACACGCAGTTCCGTATCGATCACGCCCGCGTCACTCGCGACGAGCGTGATGGGCACAAACTGCGTCGCCCCGCCCGCAGGCACGGTGTACAACTCCAGCGGCGTCTCGAATGGCTCGGGCGCCACAACCGAAAACTTCAAGGGCTGGATGCCCGCCGCGCTCCACAACGCCACGCTCGCGAGGTTGCCCACCGGCAGGTCCAGCACGACCTCCTCGCCCACCTCCACCTCGCCATAGTTCAGCGACGCCAGCGTCCCCACCTTCGCCGGCACCACGAGATCAACAAACACCGGCAGATGCCCTAGCGACCCGCCAGGCGCATCGCGCAACGCCTGTGCGATCACCGGACCGACCATCTGGTTGCCGCTCACGCGCAGCGGCGAATCGAACGAGGCGCCGTCGTTGCCCCACGAGCGATAGCTGTGGTTCGGGTCATCGAACGTCGTCCGGCTGTACGGCACGCTCACGTCGCCAAGATACTCCACCCCATCGCCATCGAACAGGTCATCGTTGACCAGGATGATGTCGAACCGATCATCCATCTGCGACACCGGATCCTGGGTGTGCAGGAAGCGAAACAGCGAGCTGTTGTTCCACGAGCCGGGGCTGTCGATCGGGTCGAACAGCCGCCCGTTGTTGTTCACGCGGCTCTCGGTGAGGTCCTGGTACCCCTCCTCGCTGGACGTCTGCATGTTGAAGTCGCCCAGCAGCATCACGTGCGTGCCCTCGGGCAGCCCCTGCGCGTCCAGCCGCACGGCCTCGGCCTCCACCTCGCGCCGATCACGATCGCTCGCGCTCGTTCCCGCCTTCATGTGCACGCTGTACAAGCTCAGCACGGGCGTGTCATAGCCAGCGATCGCCAGGTCATACCGCATCGTGTTGCGCGGCGGACGCGGATCGCTCCCGCCCATCGACGCGATCACCACGCCCCTCACCGAAGCACGCGACGTGCGATACAACAGCGCGCTGTCGGTCGTCGGCCCATCGATGAACGGCGCCAGCACCCAGTCCTGCCCGCCCCGCGGGTCGGCGTTCAGGATCGCCGGCATCCGCAGCGCCGACGCCTCGCCGGTCACCTCCTGCACCACCAGCACGTCGGGCCGCAGCGAACGCCCGTCGAACTCGTCGAACAAGGCCGTTCGCAGCGCCGCGTTGCGGTCGGCGTCGGTCCCGTTGAAGTTCGTCAGGTTCCACGTCGCCACGCGCAGCTGCGCACAGACCGGCGCACTCGCCACCAGCAGAACAATCGCGGCATGAGACAATCGGGCCATCGTCGTCGATCCTCCAGGCGGCCATTCTACGATTGGCCCGCCCGCGACCCATGCTCCCTGGCATCAAGATCCCATGAAAGCACGTCCGAAAAGAGCCCAACTAGCAACCTGACACGACTATCGGAAGAGGGAGGCTCACCATGCTCGCACGATCGCTCGTCATTCCCGCCCTGGCCCTGGCGGTCTCATCGCTGCCGGCCCTGGCCCAGCAGGCCTGGCACGCCGTCGACCAGGGCCGCGCCATGGAACTGCTCGGCTCGCTGCCCACCGCCCGCGCCGGCCACCGCACGCCCGAAGACACCGCCGGCCTGCAGAAGACCGAAGAACTCGTCCTGAACCACCTCCGCGCACTGGGCTATGAACCGCACACGCAGGACGTCCCACGCCCCGACCGCATCGCGATGGGCACGCCAGAGGAAGCGCCCACGCCGCGCAACATCTGGGTCGATCTGCCGGGTGAAGGCGATCGCGCGAAAGAACTGCTCGTGATGATGGCGCACATGGATGCCGTTGTCGGCAGCCCCGGCGCAGACGACAACGGCACGGGCGTCGTCGCGCTGCTCGAGATGGCCCGACTGCTCAAGGACCGCCCACGCCAGCGCAGCGTGCGTCTGCTCTTCACCACGCTCGAAGAGGCCGGCCTCCACGGCGCACGACGCCACGCCACCGATACGCTCCAGCCCGCCGTCGACGCCGGTGAGGCCTCCATCGTCGGCGGCATCTCCATCGAGATGCTGGGCTACTACAGCGACGAGCCCGGCAGCCAACGCTCGCCGCTGCCGCCGATGGAAGGCCTGCAAGCGCCCGACAAGGGCAACTTCCTGGCGCTGCTGGGCATCAAGCGGCACCAGCCATTCACCCAGGACTTCTCGAAGAAAATGCTCGAAGCCGAGCCCGATGCCGACGTGCTGGCCATCGACATGTTCGTCATCCCGCCGCCCGACATCATGCGCTCAGACCACGCCGAGTTCCTGATCCGCGACTGGCCTGGCGCCATGCTCACCGATACAGCGAACTTCCGAAACCCCAACTACCACACGCCCAAAGACGCCATCGGCACCATCGACGCGAAGCGATTCGCACGCGCGATCTCGCAGATCACCGGCGCGACCGACGCGATGGCCAATCCAGATCCCCCACAACCCGCCGAAGAAGAAAACGCCGCAACGCAATAAAGCGAAGCGGCGTCGGAATCTCTCTCTTTTCCTCTCGACGTTCTCGAGAAGACAATACTTCTCAGGCGTTCGTATCAACGCCGGAGCGCGTGCTCGCGCCATCGATCATCGTGTCGAGCGCGGCATCGAGCTTCTCTGGCGTGTCATACACGCCGCGCACGATCTGCTCACGCACACGGATGACGAGCTCGGCACGAATCTCGCCGGCCTCGCGGGCAGACTTGACGCCAGAAGAAAGCTCAACACGGTCTGGCTCACGACGCGGCACCTGGGCTTCGCGGCCGGCCTGACGGCCTGCGACGCGGGCGGGGCGGCTCGTGGGCCGCGGCTCGAGGTCCGAGGTATTGAACCCCGAATTGATGTGGCCGATGTCTGACATGGGGCGTGGTCTCCGAACGGGCTCATTCCAACGCAACACTTCAACAACCCCTCTCTCTGCGCTCCGCGGTGATCTCGGGCAAAGCGGATAGCCCGGGACGCCCCGTTGGCGCCCCTGACCCCTCACATCCGTGTCTGTTGCCTGGGCGGTCGTTCCCTGGCCGCCCTCACCACTAAGCTCTCTCGGAAGTTCTCTCGGTTCCGATTGCCCCATCACTGGGACGCCATGAGTATCGTCCTCGGCAGCACGACCACTACAAACTTCACGAACCATCCCGAGATTCGCTCAAGTCGCCCTCCCGATAGCGCCAAGGCCGTTCATCCAGAGAAAATCCCCATGAATATGCACTTTTTTGCGCATCGCCTCAAGCAAATTATTTTTCCTTCAGTCCGAGAACCACTCGGAGCCTGTAAGGGTATCGCTGCCCAGGCCTCCCGCTGGCCCCTCCAGGGCCTTGGCGCGTGTGGAATCGCCCTGACGCTCGCGGCCCTGGCAGGCTGTGCGGGCTCCGGCGGCAGCCAGGGCGGCGACGTCGTCTCTAGAGAAGAAGGCCAAGGCCTCTTCGGCGGCTCGGGGCCCTCCGCCCGCGAAGAGGGCAAGTGGACCATCGTGCTGGCCACCTTCCGCGGCCCCGACGCCATGGAGGCCGCCCAGTTCGCGCAGGCGCGCGTCGCCAGCGAGGCCGGACTCACCAACACCCGCATCGAGCAGCGCGGCGAGGCCATCCTGCTCACCCTGGGCCGCTTTGACGGCCCCCAGGCCCCCCAGGCCCAGGCCGAGCTCGATCGCGTCCGCGCCATCGAGATGCGTGACATCAATCCCTTCACCCAGGCCCTGCTCACCCCCCCCGAGCCCGCCAGCGGCACCAACCCCCAGTACGACCTGCGGAACGTGGCCCGAAACTACGGCTCCGACTACGTCTACACCCTCCAGATCGGCAGCTACGGCCGCGACGACGGCCGAGCCCCCACCGACGCCGACCGGGCCGACGCCCGCAAGGCCGCCGAGCAGGCCGTCGCCGTCTTCCGCAGCGAGGGCGAGCAGGCCTTCTACTACCACGGGCCCAACTTCAGCAGCGTCACGGTCGGCCTCTTCCGAGCCGACGAAGTCGACCCCCAGACCGGGCTGCGCAGCCCGGCCTACTACGACCTCGAGGCAAAGTTTCCCTACAACCTCTTCAACGGCGCCCAGCGCATGGTCCGCCTCGAGGGCTCAACGCGCCCCCAAGCCCAGCGCAGCGTGCTCGTCCGCATCCCCCGCTGACATCTTGGACCTTCGGCGTCAGTCCGCCGAGCCCACGAACTGGATCCACCGCGGCTCGATCTCGAAGCACCGCCACTGCCCATCGGCGCCCAGCGTCCAGTGCAGCCGCCACCACGAGTAGTGCGTCCGGCTGAACACGTCCCCGTCGACGCCTACCCGCACCAGCGTGCGCGCCACGTTCGGCCCGTCCACCGTGGCCTGCTGATCCAGTATCTCCCAACTGCTCAGCCGATACTCCCGCCCCAGATACTGGTCCACACCGTCCAGCAACGCCCCCACGTCATCGATCGGCGGCACCGCACGACGGATATCACCCGACGTATTCAGCGACGCGTCATCGGTCAGCATTGCCCGCACCGCGCCCGTGTCCGCACGCGCCGTGGCGCCGATCAACTCCCGCGTCCGCTCCAGCAGCGTCTCGCGCGTGGTGGTCACCATCGTCGCCGCCAGATACACCGCACCCGCAACAGCCGCCAGCACGCCGGCAACCGCAATCCCCCGCTTCTTCTGCCCCCGCCGCGAGAACGCCACCATCGCCACGGCCGCCAGCAACCCCAGCACGATCACAGGCAACAGCGGCTGCTCGAACAGGAACCGCTCCAGCAGCGGCGATGGCGGCAAACGCTCGATATTCGGGGCCTGCAGGAAGTCATTCATTCGCGGTCCTCGCTTCGATTCTCAGGAATCCTCCGCATCTCCAGCATATTCGCACGAAGTGCCGATGCAGACCGGGGCTTTTGCCCTTTTCTTGGCCCGTCTGTTTGCCCGTTTGTTTGCCCATTCGCTTCCCCACTCGTCGCTGATCTTCCTCCACCGCGGAGCCCCGCCGATGTCCCTGCCCGCCGACGACAGACTCCTCGAACGCAACCTGCGTGCCCTGGCCAAGGCCTCGCCCCTGGCTGCCAAGGCCGTCACCGAAGCCACCGCGCGCCCGGACGCCGTCTTCACCGAGACCAGCGACGGCGTGCCCACCTGCCATATCACCATCGATGGCAAGCAACGCTCCCTCGCCAGCGCCCGCCATCCGCTGCGCGAAGCAGACCGCCTGGCCGAGCAGGCAGACCCCAGCCAGGCCGCCATCTTCGCCGTCCTTGGCTTCGGCCTGGGCTACCACGTCGACGCCATGGTCCACCGCCTCTCGGGCAAGGGCGTGGTCCTCTGCTACGAGCCCGACGTCGCGCTCCTCCGCGCCGTGCTCGAGCGCGTCGATTGCACGGCCTGCCTCGAGAGCGATCGCCTCATCATCATCCACGACGTCGCCAGCAGCGACGCCATCTCCGCGCGCCTCAAGGGCCTCGAGGGTGTGCTGGCCCTGGGCGTGCGTTTCATCGCCCACCCACCCAGCACCACACGCCTCGGAGACAACGCCGACCGCTTCAGCAAGAAGCTCGTCGAGGTCATCGCCGCCGCCAAGACCGCCATCGTCACCATCCTCGTGCAGACCGAGAAGACGATCGAGAACACCCTCGCCAACGCGCGCGCCTACGCCGCCCACGCCGGCGTCAACGACCTGCACAACGCCATCCCTGGCGCACCAGCCATCGTCGTCAGCGCAGGCCCGAGCCTCGCCGAGTCGCTCGACACGCTCGCCAATCCCACCATCCGCGATCGCGCCTGCATCATCGCAGCGCAGACCGTGCTCAAGCCCCTGCTCGAGCGCGGCATCAAGCCCCACTTCGTCACCGCGCTCGACCACCACGACATCAGCAAGCGCTTCTACGAAGGCCTCACCACAGACATGGTCGAGGGCATCACACTCGTCGCCGAGCCAAAGGCAAGCCCCGCCATCCTCAAGGCCTGGCCCGGCGCCCTGCGACTCGTCGGAGACGAAGTGCTCGACCGCGTGCTCAACGACACCACACACGCCCCCATGCGCGCCGGCGCCACCGTCGCGCATCTTTCCTACTACCTCGCCCGATACCTCGGCTGCGATCCGGTCATCCTCGTCGGCCAAGACCTCGCCTACACCGACAACCTCTACTACGGCTCGCTCGCCGCCATCCACAACGTCTGGGCCGCAGAGCTCGGCGAGTTCCGCACGCTCGAGATGATGGAAGCCGAACGCATCGCCCGCGCGCGACGCATGCTCCGCAAGACCGAGGACGCCAATGGCCGCCCCCTCCTCACCGACGAGCAACTCCACACCTACCTCCTCCAGTTCGAGCGAGACTTCGCCGAAGACGCCCGCAACGGCCTCACAACCATCGACGCCGGCCGTGGCGCCGTAAAGGCGCACACCAAGACCCTGCCGCTGCCCACCGCCATCGATCAGCACGGCAAGGCCTTCACCCTGCCCACGACACCGCCCGCCAAGCCACGCGACGACGCCGTCACCAGGCAGCTCTCGCAAACCGCCGAACAATCACGCCAGCTCGCCGCCCTCACGCGCAAGGCCGAAGACATGGTCCGAGGCCTCGACGCCTTCGGCGACACCGCGGCTATGAACGAGCAGGTCAACGCCATTTACGCCATCCGCGACGAGGCCGAGACGCTCAACCCCGCCTACTGGCTCACCCAATTCCTCAACCAGACCGGCGGCCTGCGACGCGCCAAGCGAGACCGCGCCATCGCCATCGCCTCCGAAGACGCCACCGACCGCGAGATCCAGG
The DNA here is from genome assembly GCA_044439825.1 of Phycisphaerales bacterium JB064. Lineage (GTDB taxonomy): Bacteria > Planctomycetota > Phycisphaerae > Phycisphaerales > UBA1924 > JAHCJI01. The sequence goes on from JBITAB010000112.1 coordinate 8,417, forward strand.
CCCAGCGCATCGAGCGCGACGCCGAAAACCTCCAATGGCTCGCCGAAGCAGGCGACCGCCTCGCCGAACTGCTCGACAACAACGCGGCCAACAACACCAGGCAATCCGATCCTGCAATCACCGAGCGTGCACGCCCCGACGCCTCCAAGAAGCTCCCCGCCATCGTCTGGTTTGATCCCAGCACCGGCGGCCTCAACCAACAGCGCGACCTCATGACACCACTGGTCGATGGCCACACCGCCGCCGACCTCGTCCTCCGCACACTCTCACGCTGCCAGCGCGTGTCCGAGGTCGTCCTCGTCGCCACCGACACCGACGCCGCGCAGACCATCGCCCAGCGTGCACCTTCCAACCTGCCCATCCACATCTGGCCCGCGAGCACCGACACCGCCGCGCGCCGCCGCGCCATCGGCGCCGCCCGCGCCCTCACGCCCGCCAGCTTCCGAGGCGGCCTGGCCTCCCTCACCGCCCACGACGAGGCCCTCGACCCCGCCGCCACGCTCGCCGCCATGGACGAACTGGCCGCCCCCGCGGCCCTCGTCCTCGCCGCCGATTGGGCCCTGCTCGACGCCGGCCTCACCGATGAGGTCGCCGAACGCCTGCTCATCGATCCCGAAGCACGCCACATCGCCTTCGCCCAGGCCCCCGCCGGCCTCGCGCCGTGCGCCCTCGCCCGCCCCGCGGTGGCCGAGATCGCCACCAATCCCACCGCCGGCCCCATCGCCACCATCGGCGGCCTGCTCGCCTACACGCCCCACGCGCCCAGGCCCGACCCCATCGCCCGCGACATCTGCGTCACCGTCGCGCCCGCGCTGCGAGACCTGGGCCGACGCCTCATCCCCGACAGCACCGACCGTCGGGCCACGCTGCTCCCCGCCCTCCGCGAGATCGCCCAGGGCAACACCATCACGAGCAACCTGCACGACCTGCTCGAACTCGCCCCCCACCGCCCGACCCACCTGCGCGCCATGCTGGCCGAAGGCGAAGACCCCGAGCTGCGCGAACGCGTGCTCGCCTTCGCCAAGGGCGCAGGCGACGCCGCTATCACGCTCGACTGTTCCGCCTGCGGCTACACGCCCTTCGCCGACAGCCTCGCGCGAGCACTCATCGAGCGCATCGCCGCCTGCGTCCACGTACGCACGCCCCTCGCCTGGGGCCAGGACGAGATCGATCGCCTGCTCGCCAGCCCCGTCGACATCATCAGCGTCGATGTCACCGACCCCACATTTACGCCGCCCATCGAGGCCTTCCCCGAGATGGTCGGCGTGGGCCTGCAACGCCCGTGGATCGTCCCGCGCCTGCACCGCAACGAGACCATGCTCGACACGCTCCTCCAGCAATACGACGCCGCGCTCGTCCGCTACGGGTCGGCCGTCATCGAAGCCGCCGAGCCAGACCTCGCCGGCCGGCTCGTCGCGCTCCCGCTCCCCGCAGCCGCGCGCACGCGCCTGGAGCGCGAGAATCGCCAGACCAACATGACCAGCGCCAACGAGACACTCGTATGAACGAGGCCATCGCCATCATCCTCGCGCGAGCCGGCAGCAAGGGCCTGCCCGGCAAAAACCGCGCCCCCGTCGCCGGCAAGCCCTGCGTCCGCTGGACCATCGACCACGTCCAGGCGTCCACGCTGCTCACACGCGCGGGCGTCTCGACCGACGACCACACCATCGCCGAGATCGCCTGCGACGCCGGCCTCGAACATTGGACACGAGACCCCCAGCTCGCCAGCGACACCGCGCGCGTCGACGACGCCGCACGCGCCACACTCCTCAAGGCCGACGCACACAAACAAGTGTCCGACGACGCCGCGGTCGTGCTGCTCTACGCAAACGTCCCCGTTCGCCCGCAAGGCCTCATCGATCGCGCGCTAACGCTCTTCTTCGAGACCGGCTGCGACAGCGTGCAGAGCTACGCCAGCGTCGGCAAGCACCACCCCACCTGGACCACCCGCGTCGACGACGATGGCCGCGTCCGCCCGTGGGAAGGCAGCACCCTCTTCGGCGGCGTCTACCGACGCCAGAACCTCGCGCCCGCCTACATCCCCGACGGTGGCGTCATCGTCGTCCGCCGCTCATGCCTCGACGCCCCCCACAACCAACCCCACAACCAACCCGACAACCCCCACGCCTTCCTGGGCCAGGACCACCGCGCCATCACCACCGAGCCCGGACAGGTGCTCGACATCGACAACTTCCTCGACCTCGCCGTCGCAGACCAGTTGCTCCGTCAGCCCACGCACGCCCCACCGCCAGCCTACAACACGCCCTGATGCGTGCCTATTGGATCTTCTCCCTCCCCCGCAGCGGCTCGTCCGTCACGGCCTACGCCGCCGCCCACGCTCTTGGGTGCCCCGTCGCCGATGAGCCGCTGGGCCCGTGGGATCGCACGGGCGAACCCTACAACTACCCGCCCGCCCAGGCCGAACTCGTCAAGGCCCACCTCGCCGGCCAGTGCATGCTCGAAGACCCTGCCACCATCGCGCTGGCCGATCGCGTGCTGCGCGAGATCGCCGGCAGCAGCGACGCCATCGTCGTCAAGCACCCCCACCTCCGCCCGCCGCCCGCGCAGTTCCGCAGCGCGTTCCCGAGCCACCACGCCATCTGGCTGGCGCGCAACCCGCTCACCCGCCTCAACAGCCTCTACGCGCGCGGCTGGACCGATGCCCTGCGACCCAACTACGAGCTCGACCACTACAAGGCCTTCGCCGCCAACTGGTCGGCCTCGCGCGTGCCGCTCACCTTCGAACTCTTCCGCACCCAGCCCGACAAGTTCTTCAAGAAGCTGTTCAAGGCCTGGAAGGTCAAGCCCAGCAAGGCCATGATCGCCAGCGCCATCGAGTACGCCCAGGCTCACTACCACGGGTCTTCCAAGGAGCTCGAACAGCGTGAAACGTCGGCTGCGCTCAGTGAGAGCGCCAAGGCGCTGCCCGAAGAGGCCGTACGCATGTACCTGGCCGACCCGGCGATCTCGAAGATGATGAAGCGCAACCGCTGGCCGCGCGAGGCCGCGGCTTATCTCAATCGCTAGCGCGACTCGATGAAACGGACGGGGATGGCCGCCCAGGGCTGCCACGCCGCGGCGTCGTTTTCCCACCAGAGCAGCGCGTCGGCCGACACCGGCGCGGCCGTGGCGCCGGCCTCGGGCAGCGGCTCGTCGAGCGTCACGATGCGGCACGAGCCACCGAGATGGCCCAAGCCATCGAGCAATGACAGCATCGCCTCGGCCGAAGCCGATGCACGCGCGACGTACACGGTGGGCGTCGAGGCGAAGACGATCTCGAGCTGGCCGAGCGGGCCGGTGTTCGTTGCGATCGCCGGGCCAGATTCGGCCGGATCGATGCCGAGGAACCTGATGTGGGCGGGCGACGACATCGCGGCGAGCAGCTCGCCCGTCGGCTCGGCGAGCGTCCAACTCGACGAGACGGGCTGGGCGGCGATCGCCGTTGCGGCGTCGCTCACGTGATCGGCATTGGCCGAATCGACCACGATCATCAGGCGACCATCGAGCGCCAAGGCCAGCGCGTCCTCGACGGGCATGTCCAGGCGGGAGGCCAGCAACTCGGCGGCAGAAGGCACGATCGCGCGGGGCGTGATGATCGGCGTCGGATCGACATGCTCCACGACGACCGGCGTGTCCTGAATGGGCGCCGGATCGATGGTCTCGGGCGGATCGTCCTGCAGCGCGACGGTGTCGGGGATCGGCACGGGCTTGGGCAGCACGAGGGGGATCAACTGCCAGGCGCCGAAGGCCAGGGCCAGCACGGCGGCGACGGCCATCGCCGGCTTGAACCAGCCTGGCATTGCCGAGATCGAGAAGTTCTCGTCCTGCTCGTAGCGGGCGGCGCGGGGGCCGCGCGAGGCCATGTCCGACAGGGCGAGCAGCGCCTGGCGTTCGTGCTCTTCGAGGATGGACTGGGCGATCCAGGCCGGGGGGGCCGGGGTTTCCAGCGAGCCCATGGCGGCGCGATCGATGCGCATCGCCTCGAGCGCGCGGGCCAGGCCCGGGTCGGCCGAGATCGCCTGGCCGACGCGGTGGAGTGCCGAGCCGGGCGTGGCCGATGCGCGGGTGCGGGCGTCGGCCTCGATCCAGTCGAGCAGGTCGGCCTCGGTGAGGCCGTTGGGGAGGTTGCTCGGGTCGAAGCGGCTCATGGCTGGCCGTCCTTGTGCTGGTGGGTGGCGGGCGATTCGAGCCTTTCGACGGCTTCGCGCAGGGCGGCGCGGGCTCTGAAGAGCCGGCTCTTGATGGTTCCCATGGGCACGCCCAGCACCTCGGCCACCTGCTCGTACTCCAATCCCTGGACGTCTCGCAGCACGAGCACGACGCGGTGCTCGGGGTTGATCTGCTCCAGCGCACGGGCGACGAGCCGGCGGCGCTGGGCGGCGTCCACGCCTTCTTCACCATGTTGGACGCGGCTGGGGGCGGTTGGTTCCGTCGATTCGGGCCATGGGACGCGGCCTTTTGACCTGACACGATCCGAACGGATGCGGCTGAAGCAGGCGTTGGTGGCGATGCGGTGCAGCCAGGTGCCCAGGGAGGCCCGGCCGTCGAACTTCTCGAGGCCGGTGAGGGCCTTGACGAGGGTTTCCTGGGTGAGCTCTTCGGCGGCGTCGGTGTCGGAGAGGATGCGCAGGCACAGGGTGTAGATGCGGCGCTGGTATCGCTCGACGATCTCGCCGGCGGCGGCGGCGTCGCCGGCCTTGGCTCGCTCGATGAGTTGTGGCTCGTCGTCGTGCACCGCTTGGGTGGGTCTCGCTGGGGGCTACAGGATTGGCGGAGTGTAGCGTGGGGCCTGGGTTTGACGGCACTGCCGGGCTTTGGTTCGGGCGCGGGCCCGATGGAGGGACGCTGGCGCCGGCTGGTGGGATCGCTCAGCCAGCGGGCGCGGAACTCGAGCCTGGGGTTGGCCGAGCGTTCGTGCGTTGTGTATCGGCGTTCGTGCATGCGAGCACGATACTGGCGGGGCGTGGGGCGTCAACGGAACGCGTGCGCAGCGCCGGCAGATTGCGCGCGGCCGCGGAGATAGGAGCGAGATTTATCACGGAATGGGAGTCGGGAAAGGGGACGAGTGCTACTCGGGCCAGATGTCGGCGCTGAGCAGTTCGACGGAGTTGCCGGCGGGGTCTCGGAAGTAGATGGAGCGGCCGGGGCGGAAGCGGTCGGTGGGCCAGGTCACTTCTTGCTCGATCTCGACGCCGTGCTCGGCGAGGCGGGCGGGCCAGGCGTCGAGGTCTTCGACGACGAAGGCGACGTGGCCCGGGCCGCGGGCGCCGTGGCTGGGGACGGGGCGGCCGGGCTGGCTGGCGTAGTCGGGATTGAACAGCAGCAGGACGGAACGCTCGTCGACGCGGAGGGCGGCCATGTTGTCATCGGGCGTGCCGAGGGGGCGCAGGTCGAGGAGGGACTGGTAG
>JBITAB010000113.1:0-3008 GCA_044439825.1 Phycisphaerales bacterium JB064
CCGTCTACACTGGCCCCCATGCCCGACCCCGCGCCCAGCACGCCAGACTGGCTTCCCTGCCTGAAGGGCAGGTTCCTCGTCTTCGAGGGCCCCGATGGCTCGGGCAAGAGCACCCAGCTCCGCCGGCTCGAGGCCATGCTCAAGGAGGCGGCCATCCCCGTCGTGGCCGTGCGAGAGCCGGGGGGGACGGCCGCGGGCGAGGCCATCAGGGATGTCCTGCTCGACCACCGCCAGGCCGCCATGGACGTGCGCTGCGAGATGCTGCTCTACATGGCCAGCCGGGCCCAACTGGTCGCCGAGACCATCGCCCCGGCACTGGCGCGGGGCGAGGTGGTGCTGGCCGACCGGTTCGTCGCGAGCACGCTGGCCTACCAGGGCGCCGCCGGCGGGCTGAACGTGGACGACATCCTCGCGGTGGCCAGGGTTGTCACGCATGGGGCCGAGCCGCACGCCGAGCCCGACCTGAACATCGTCTTCGATGTCGATGAAGCGACAGCGGCGGGCCGGCTTGGTTTGTTGCTCGATCGCATGGAGGCCAAGGGGGCGGCCTTTCATGCACGCGTGCGGCAGGGTTACATCCATTTAACCTCCACGCAGCCCGAGCGATACGCCCGAGTGGATTCAACTCAGGAACCAGACAAGGTTTTTTTCGACGTGCTCGGGCTCTTGCAAGCCCGGTTCGCACAGTGACTTGGCCACATGTGGCCGATGTCGTGTTCTCGTCAACCCTTAAGAAACGCTACAAAAAAGACTTGCGGTCCCTGTCAAATTAGGTTAGACTGCCTATACCGGGTCCACGACCGGCACTGGAGGCCACGCTTATGGCCGACCGTCCGTCCGACACCCCGAGTCGTTTTCCGGGGCCGAGCGGCCCTTCGGAAGATCAATCTGCTGGGGGCCAGAGGCCAACAGGCGCGTCCGGTACTGGTGCTTCGCACCAACCGGCGCGTCCGCTTGCCAAGCCGGCGCAGCCCGGGCAACCGCACGCAGAGCGTTCCACCGATACGCCCATAGGCCAGGCGGCGCCAAGCGCGTCGATGCACGGCTCGGGTCTATCAACTGCCGGCATAGCAAGCCTTGTCGCCATGCTCGACCACGAGCCGGCGGTCGGCCTTGCCATAGTTGATAGCCGGTGCCGCGCCATCCACGCCAATCGCCGCTTCGTCGCGCTGACGCAGCTGCCGCCTGATACCTCGAGCGCCGCCGGTGCGCCAGCTGGCGCCGATCGCCGCAAGGGCGTGTGGGCGCGCATCGGGCCCGAGGCCGTGCACACGGCCGCGGCCGAGCGCCGTCCCGCGGTGGTGCACTTCATCCACGAGGGCGTGCAGGTGCAGTGCGACGTGTGGCCGCTCCCATCAAGTAGTGTGAGCAGTGGGGGAGGCAGCGAGCCCATGTTCCTCGTGCTCGCCGTCGAGGGGCGTCAGGACCCCAACGACGCTCCGGCCGACGAGGCGGCGCCCGGCATGTCGGCCGGCGGCGTCGTCGAGGCGAGCGCGGCGAAGACCGCGCAGCGCTTTGTTACATTGGCCCCGTTGATGGCCGAACTTGGCGCCCTGAGCGCGTTGACGGCCCGAGAGCTCGAGGTGCTCGCCCTCATCGGCCAGGGCATGGCCACGCGCGAGATCGCCGAGAGCCTGGGCCGCTCGCCGCGCACGGTCGAGCGGCACTGCGACGCGATCCACAAGAAGCTGGGCACCACCAACCGCGTGCAGATGGCGCGCTACGCGATGCAGGCGGGCCTGACGGCCGAGGCGGGCAAGCTCAAGCGGGTGTAAGGCTCGCCCCGTTACCGGGGTCGAGCGTTGCGCCTGCGCCACTGTGTGATGTGTCGCCTTGGCCGTGGTGGCCGGCGTGTTCTGTGTTTGGGAGAGAGACATGCAGAAGCTTCTCGCGCTGTTGTTCGCGCCCGCGTGCGTGGTGGTGTTGGCCACGCACGCCTCCGCCCAGTGGGATATCACCTTCCTGCACCCCGATGGGGCGAGCGTCTCGTACTGCTCGGCCGTCACCGAGGGCAGGCAGGTGGGCTACGCCGCCAGCCCAGACCTGCGGGCCATCGTGTGGATGGGCGACGCGAGCAGCGGGGTCGACCTAACCCCGGCGGGCGCGGTGCGGGCCAACGCGACGTCGGTCGCGGGAGCGAAGGTCGGCGGCAACTACTCGATCGACGGCAGCACGTTCCGCGCCGCGCTTCTGGCCGGCGTGCCGGTGAGCGAACTCGATCTTCATCCCGCCGAGGCCGAGTCGTCGACCATCGCGGGCATGGACGAGGACACCCAGGCCGGCAGCGTGTATCTGCCGGGCATGTTCCCCGACTCGCAGGCCTGCCTCTGGCGTGGGTCGGCCGATACCTATGTGAACCTCGCGCCCGCGGGCTCGGACACGTCGAGCGCCTACGACGCCCACGGCGACATCCAGGTCGGGCGTGCGGCGTTCGGCGGCGTCGACCTGCCGGTCATCTGGATGGGCACGGCCGAGTCGTGGAGCAGCCTGCTGCCCGCCGGGGGGACCTCGGGCATCGTGTGGGGCGTGCACGGCGACGGCCAGGCCGGGCAGGTGAAGGTCGATGGCGTCGACCGCGCCAGCCTCTGGCAGTGCTCGCCGGGCTCGTGGATGGACCTGCACCCCGACGCCGCGGGCGGCTCGGTCGCGTTCGCGCTCACCGACGGCTGGCAGGTGGGCGAGGCGCGCATCGCCGGCGATCCGCACGCGTCGGTGTGGCGCGGCACGGCCGACAGCTGGGAGGACCTGCACGACACGCTGCCGATCGAGTTCCGCTTCTCGCGGGCCCAGTCGGTGTGGAGCGACGGCCGCTCGGTGCGCATCGGCGGCGTGGCGATCCGCCCCGACGGCACCTCGGAGGCGGTGCTCTGGTCGCGCGAGCTGGCGTGCCGGGCCGACCTCGACGGCGACGGCGCCCTGACCATCTTCGACTTCCTGGCGTTCCAGAACGCCTTCGACGCCGGCGAGGCCATCGCCGACTTCGACGGCGACGGCGAGCTGACGATCTT
>JBITAB010000114.1:0-3007 GCA_044439825.1 Phycisphaerales bacterium JB064
TTCCTGTTTCCCACGCTCATCAGCTCGGCCCTGCTCCTTGGCGTGGGGCTGGCGATCGACCCCAGCTACCCCGTCCGCCAGCTCTGGAACTGGCCGGCCTTCCGCAAGGACGCCAAACGCATCTTCGGCCTCTTTGCCATCAACGCCGTGGCCATGCTCGCGGCGGCCTACCTGCTTTCGACCTTCACGGGCACCATGACCCTCGTCGGCGAAGACGGGCGAGAGATCAACGCGTTCCTGCGACTGCCGCGCGAGGCCCCCATCGTTCTGCTGTTCATCGCCATTGGTTACCCGTGGCTGAGCGCCTATCCGCAGGAGATCACTCACCGCGCGTTCTTCTTCCATCGCTATCGCCGCATCGTGCCCGACATCCGCGTGCTGTTCGCGCTCAACGTGCTGGCGTTCACGTGGATGCACGCGCCGTTCTGGCACTGGATGGCCTTCGCCACAACGCTGCCAGGCGGTGTGCTCTTCGCGTGGACGTACCTGCGTACGAAATCGACGCTGGCCGCCGGCATGGAGCACGCCATCTACGGCTGGTGGCTCTTCTTCACCGGCATGGGCTGGTTCGTCTTCACCGGCAGCGTCGGCTAGCGGGGGACGCGTCAGTCACGCTCCAGCCTGCTCGTGAGCGCGCTGCGCAGCTTGTGCACGGCGTCGTTCACGGCCGGATAGAAGTCGTCCGCGTGCGCCTCGACCGTGATCGGATCGCGCCCGCGCGGCCGGGCCTCGATGGTGCACCGCTTGTCGGCCGCCCCGTGCTTCTTCGTGCTGTTCTCGTCGCCGAAATGCACCTCAAAGCCGGTGAGGTGCTTGTACATGTGCCCCACGTGCGACTCGAGCTGCTGCTCGACGTGCTCCTGCAGGGCGTCGGAGGACTCGATGTTGGCGTAGTTGTATTCGATGTGCATTGGAGAGGCTCCTTCACGTGGTTGCCGCAACTCTACGGCCCATTGCCAGTACAATCGGCGAGCCATGAAGGTTCGTTCAGGAGGACCCCGAAGCATCGCCAAGCGCAAGCCGATCCGTGTGTTCGTCGAGCCCCGCCTGGACCGGCTCGTGGTCGTGCGCACCGAGCCGCACGAGCCGCGGTTGATTGGCAGGGGGATTGGGTATTGGCGACTTGGTCATGGCCGCAATGAGACATACGAGACCGCCCATGTCCGCCATGTGGCCCAACGTGCCGAACGCCGGTGGTGGAAGCGACACATCCGCGATGATGGCTGGTCGGTTCGATATCGTCGAACGCTGGACGAGGCAAGGCGGCTGCGTCGTGGGCAACACATCTGCATCGCCATCGTGAGCATCGGACCTGCGGCCAGCTTCTTAGTTGCGAGCTATGCGCTCTATCTGCATATCGCAGGGACGCGGCACCCCGAGTTCGAGAACCCGGCGGCATCATGCGTCGCGTTCTCGATTGTCGGGATCGTGTTTGTCGCATTGATGGTTGGCGTATGGATAGCAGAGCAACATAGCCGGCGACCAGGGGCGTGGTGCGTAACCGCAACCGGCATCAGCGGCGCAATCCCGGAGGGACCTGATCGTTTCATTCGCTGGGATCAGGCTTCCAGCATCGGTCGGCCGACATCCCCAGCTATTCGAGTTGTCGGTGCGCGCAACCAGATTGTGGTTCCACGCGTGCCCGGTCTCATCCCTGTCATTCACGCCATCAGGCAACAGTACGTTCCCGATCAGGTTGATCGAGAAATGAGGCAGGGACGCTGGGTCGTTCGCCGAATGCTGATGTATGTGCTCGCCGCGGGCGTGATCGGCTCCGTAGGGATCTACATGCTCTTGGGCTCGGCTCGACACGCCGCCGGCTGGGGCGTTTACGTCGGTGTGGCGCCGATCTGGATTGCATCCATCTTCTGGTTCTCGAATCGCTTCGAGAAGCACCGCATCGACGTCATGCGACGCAAGCGCCACGCCGCCAATCGCCAAATCTCCACCACCCCCCTACCCTCCACCACCACTCCAGAGGACTCCCAAACATGACCCAAGCGACCACCGCGCCCAGCAGCACCGACACGCACACCACGCTCCCGGCCGACACCAACCAGGCCCGCGGCATCGCCCGCTACGCCATCGACTTCATGGCGTCCGGCACTCCCGACCAGAGCGTGCTCGACCGCACCAACCTCTTCTACACCGACGCGTGCCTCTGCGGCGTGAGCGCCCTGGCCCTGCGGACCAACGCCCCCACTATCTTGAGGGATGAGGCGCTGCAGTATGCGGTGCCGGCCGGGCACACCGGCAAGCCGCTGGGCACGGCGACCACGCACGGGGCGACCTGCTTCGGCTCGAGCCAGCGCGTGAAGGCCGAGAAGGCCATCCTCGCCAACGCCAACGCCGTGCGCGAGTGGGACAGCAACGGCACCAACTTCGGCTACAACCCCGCCCTGGGCCACACGGCCGGCGAGTTCGGGCACAACGACTTCTACGCCGTGCCGGTCGCCGCCGCCCAGATGCTCGGCGCGGGCGGCGACGTCGCGCTCAAGGGCATGGTCTGCCTCGACGAGATCCGCGGGCGTTTGGCCGAGGTCTTCAGCCTCAAGACCTACAAGGTCGATCATGTGGTTCACGGCGCCATCGCCAGCGCGGCCGTGTTCGGCGCCATGCTGGGCGCGACCGAGGAGCAGATCGAGCGGGCCATCGGCATGGTCGTGGCCCACTACATCCCGTTCCGCGCCATCCGCGCGGGCAAGCAGCTCAGCGACAGCAAGGGCGCCAGCGCCGCCATCAGCACCGAGGTGGCGATCCTCAGCATGAAGCGGGCGATGGCCGGCTTCCTCGGCCCGCGTGACATCTTCCGCAACCCCGAGGCGATCTTCCGCATCTTCGAGGGCCCCGGCCAGATGTTCAAGGCCGTCAACGCGACCGACGCGAACACCGACAAGGCCGACGCTTCGCCGTTCGATCTTGTGCTCGCCAAATCCGGCAGCGACTTCGCCGTCATGGGCATGCACTTCAAGCTGGGCCTCTACGAGCACCAGAGCGCGGGCGCGCT
>JBITAB010000115.1:0-3001 GCA_044439825.1 Phycisphaerales bacterium JB064
GGCTTGCGGAGGGCCTCGGCCATGGTGTCGGCGTGGTCGGGCTCGTCCTCGACGATGAGGACCTGGGCGGCGGGCGTGGTGGTCGCGTGCGTGTGCTGTTGGTCGGCGATGGCCATGGAGGGTCAGGGTAGAGGCGTCATGCCCGCCTGGGCGTGTCGAAGCAGGCCGCCGGCGGCGATGGCGATGGCGTCGGCGACATCGGCGGGCGTGGGCGGGGCGGGCAGGTTGTAGCGGGCCTGGACGGCCAGACGCATCTGGTCCTTGGTTGCGCGGCCAAAGCCGGTCATGGATCGCTTCACGACGGCGGGGGCGAGCTCGACGATGGGCAGGCCCGCGCGCTTGGCTGTGAGGAGGATGACACCCCGAGCGTGGCCCATGCTGATGGCCGTGGCGGGGAAGGCCTTGTGGGCGAACACGGCCTCGACGCAAGCGGCGTCGGGCTGGAGGCGTTCGATGAGGTCGCGCAGGTCGGCCTCGAGCTCGACGAGGCGGGTGGCCAGGCCGTCGGGCGAGCCGTCGCCGCGCTTGAGGCGCAAAACCCCGGCTTCGTCCAGGGCGTCGCGGCCGTCACGCATGGCGACGCAGGCGTAGCCGGTGATTCGCAGGCCGGGATCGAGGCCGAGGACGCGCATGGTCAGGCTTTCGGCTCTTTGGCTTGGTTGCCGACAGCGTAATGCTGCTGCCAGTGGATGAGGGCCTTGACCATGCAGTCGCACTCGAGGTTGACGGCGTCGCCCGGCTTGAGGCTGCCCAGGTGGGTGCGGGCGAGGGTGTCGGGGATGAGGGCGACCTCGAAGGTCTCGTCGGTCACCGAGAGTTCGGCGATCGTCAGCGATACGCCCGCGACGCAGATCGAGCCTCGGGGGGTGATGAAGGGCATCAGGTGGGCCGGCGGGGCGATGGTGATGCGCCATTGGGGCTGCTCGGCGACGCTCGCGATGGTGGCGACGCCGTCGACATGGCCCTGGACGAGATGGCCGCCCAGGAGCGTGGTGGGGGTGCAGGATCGCTCGAGGTGGACGCGCTGGCCTGGGGTGAGGCGGCCCAGGGTGGTGTTGGCGAGGGTCTGGTGGGTGGCGTCGAAGGCCAGGGCGAGATGGTCGGGGGTGTTGTGGGGGGCCGGCTGGCAGTCGACCAGGCTCAGGCAGCAGCCGTCGATGTTGATCGATTCGCCCGGGGTGGGGCCAGGGTTGGTCAGGAGGTGGGCCGGCGCGGCGACGGTCAGCCGCAGGCCGGCGGGAGTTTCGGTTGAGCCGAGGATTTGGCCAACGCTGTGGATGAGTCCGGTGTACATGGGGCGTGAGGCCTCCGAAGGGAGCTTCCTGAAACCGGCTGTTGAAACCGGCTTGTTGAAACCGGGTAGGCTGGGGCTGCGAAGGCCCTGGGCCTGCGAAAGGGGCCCTAGAACCCCTTGACCCCCTGCCGCGGGGGCCGGATACTGTGCGGCGGACATCTGGGGCGCTTTGGCCCGGCGCCTCCTGCCATCAACCGTACGGGCCTGAACCCACCCTTGGAGCCTTCCACGGATGCGTACTTCCATTGATATGCGTGGCCGCCGTCCCGATCGCCGAGGCCTTGGTTTTCTGGGCGTCTCGGCCTGCGGGCTGGCCCTGCTGACGCTGCTTGCCGGTGGGTGCGCGGGCACGAGCCAGGCTGGTCCCCCGATCACGCCCCAGAACCAGGAGGCGTCGGCGAGCTTTGACAGCGGCGAGCTGCGTTCGATCGGCTACAGCCGTGGGTGGCGGGCCTACCCGATTGTGACGCGCCGCGAGAAGGTGGAGCACACCAAGGCCTACAGCGATCTGCTGCTGGTGCTCGAGGGCGGCTCGACGCTGAGCGGCGTGGACGCTCAGGACGGAGCGGTCCGCTGGAACATCCAGCTCGACACGCCCATCACGCCCTTCCTGGGCATCGAGCGCGAGGGCAACCTCATCTATGTCAACTCGTCGTCCGAGCTGTACGTGGTCGACGCCCTGAGCGGCGAGCTGCGGGCCCGTCAGACGCTGCCGTTGGTGGTGACGACCGGGCCGGTGCGTCACAACGGCCAGCTCATCTTTGGGTGCGCAGACGGTCAGGTGTTCAGCTATATCCCGACGCGAGAGGTGAAGCTCTGGGGCAACCAGCTGAACAACCCCATCGCGATGGACGCGACCATGGTCGACGGCATCGTCGCCTTCGTAAGCACGGAGGGCGACGTGCTCTTTATCGATCCCACGCGCGGAGCGGTTGTCGAGCGTGCGGGCGGCGGACAGCGCTTCAACGCGCTCTTCGACGGGCCTGGTGCGGCGCCCGCTGCGGCTCCGGGCATGCTGATCGTGCCGAGCGAGGACCAGTCGCTGTGGGCCTTCACGCCCGCCAGCAGCCGCAACCTGTGGCGCGTGCCCACGCAGGGACCCATCAATAACACTCCAGTCGTGCACGGCGACCACGTCTTCATCGACCTGCCCGAGCTCGGCTTCAGCGCCGTGAGCCTGGGCACGGGCGAGATCGATTGGTCGCTGCCGGACGTCGGCGGCGAGTTGGTCTCGGTGCGTGACGGCCTGCTGGTCGTCTTCGACGCCGACGAGCAGGTGCTGACGCAGGTCGATCCCGCGACGGGCGACGTGTTCGGCAGCGTGCCCGTTGGCGGCATCACGCGTGTGGAGACCAGCGAGCTGGTCGACGCGCCGATCTACCTCATGACCGATTCGGGCCTGGTCGCCCGCTTCAATCCCGACGCGTAAACAAACGCAGAATCAGTTCTGGCCATCTCCAGCAGCGAGCAGCACAACTTGAGCGACTCCATCCGACCCATCCGTCGCGCGCTCATCTCGGTGAGCGACAAGGCGGGCGTGGCCGATTTTGGCCGTTCCCTTTCCAGCCTGGGCGTCGAGCTCGTGTCGACCGGCGGCACGGCCAAGGCCCTGCGCGAGGCCGGGCTTGCGGTGCGCGATGTCAGCGAGCTGACCGGCTTCCCCGAGATGCTCGACGGCCGCGTCAAGACGCTGCACCCGCGCGTGCA
>JBITAB010000116.1:0-2993 GCA_044439825.1 Phycisphaerales bacterium JB064
CAGGGCCCTTTCCCTCGAGCAACCCTCGTGTCCATCATGGCAGCATACGCCCGCACCCTGGATTTGCCACGCCCGCAACTCGTTGCCATCGCACGAAATGCGACAGAACGCCCATGGCAACGCAGTTTCCATCGGCCAGAATCCCGCGCGGGCTGTACGCCCGGAGGCGCGTCAGGGCCCGGTCAGGACGCCTCGGCGTCGGACAGGTCGGTGGGGTCGTCCCCAGGCTTCGTGTCGCGCCAGTCCTTGGCCAGCTCGGCGCGGGCCTGGACGGCGGCGTGGATGGCCGCCGCCTGGGGGCGGGGATCCCAGCACGTCGCACGATCCTCGCGATCGACGACCTCGCGGAGGGTGAGCAAGGTCTGGGTGAGGGCGGCCCAGCCGATGGAGAGCATCAGGAAGAGCGTCAGCGTGTGGGGAAGCCAGACCAATGCCTGTGGCTCGTCCCACTCGTGGGACAGCGAGCCATAGGCCAAGCCCAGAAGCAGGTTGACCGCGAACGCGACCAGGCCCGCGATCGCCAGGCTGATGGCGATGAGCACGAGCGACAACCCGGGCCGGGCGATGAGGTGGGCGGCGGCACGCTGGATCGCGTCTGGCGCGTCGGCGTCGTTGGCCGCCACGGAGGGGATCGAGAGCAGCAGCAGCAGCGTCGCGATCACGACGCCAAGCAGCGCGATGAGGCCGATGAGCGCCGCGAGCGAGGCGCCGAACGCGTTGCCGATCCAGCCCCCCACCGCGGCCACGAGCCACGTGGCCAGCATCGCGCCGGCGATCGTGGAGATGTACGTCGAGACGCACAGCCCGGCGCTGGCCAGCTGCGGGCCGATGACGCCCCACACCTCGGCCCGGCTCGGGCGGGCGGCCGCCATGCGTGCGACGACCACGCCGCACACGCTGACGACCGCGATGAGCCACGACAGGCGGAACCAGGCCCACAGCGTCTGGCCCACGCCCTGATCGCCCATCCAGGGCAGCAGGTCTTCGAGATCGATCGGCAGCGTCCACGAGGCGGCCACGGCCGCGATGGCGCACAGGGCGATGCTCGCCGGATGCAGCGCGAGCCCGCCCGCGCGGAAGACGAAGGCGGTCGACTCGGCCAGCTCGGCCCACGAGCCGGGCTCGGCCACCGCCCAGGGGTGTGCCGGGCGGTCGCTCTGGTCTGGAGATGGGTCGGCCGGCGGGCGGCTGGGCATCGCGGGAGTTCCCCTCTGGGGCCAATGGTCTGTCCGATCCTTGGCCCGCCGAGGGTCGAAGTGGCCCGTCAGGGGGCAACAATCGTGCACCGGGCGTCGGTTTCCGTTCGCCGCCTGGGATACCCCAAGAGGCGCCATGCTCGACGTCACCATCCGCTGGACCCTGTACATCGTCGCCCTCGTCGTCGTCGGCCCCATCGCCGGCATGCTCATGGAGCTCACCAGCGCCCAGAGCGGCGCGGCCGGCACGCCATTGGTCTCGGCCAGCCCCGTCCTGGGCGTCATCGGCCTGGTGCTGGGCATGGTGCTGGCCACGGGCATCGGGGCGCTCTCGGCCTGGCGCTGCGGGCTGCGGCCCGGGCTCACCTGCGCGGGCATCACGCTGTGCTGGATGGCCGGCATGTCCAGCGGGCTGACGAGCACCATCGTCGCCGCGGGCCATGGGCCCTGGTGGGCGCTCATCATCGAGGGCGTGCTCGTGGCCATCGGCCTCATCGGCCTGGGCGTCGCGCTGGCCTTCGCCGCCCAGCACCACACGCCGTCGCCCACAGAGCACGTCACGCCGCAATCGTCTGAGGCGATGGCAAGCGAGCACTCCCTGACCTTCAGTCCGCGCTCGCTTGCCGCCATTGGCGTCGCGGCCATCGGCGGCGCCGCGGCCGCGTGGGTACTGGCTGTTACCGATCTTCGCGGGCAGGTCATCGCCGCCGCCGCGTTGTCGGCCATCGCCATCGGCCTGCTGATCAAGCTCGTGGACATCAAGACGCCGGCCATCGCCGCCCTGGCCGCGGCGGGCTTGCTGGCCATCGCGTCCCCCGCCTACGCCCTGGTGGCCGTGCCCGCCGACACCGCCCTGGCGGCCGCCTACGCCCAGACGCTGCCCGGCCTGGTGCTGGTGACCCCGCTGGACTGGGCGGCCGGCGTGCTGCTGGGCACGCCCATCGGGCTGGCCTGGGCGGCGTCGATCGTCAAGCGGGCCGAGAGCTAACCGCCACGGCGGTCCCTATTGGCATACTCCACACCCTCACGAGGTTCCTTCTTGACCATGACAACCGATTCTTCCAATCCGTCCAACTCGCCCATGCCCGACATGCAGGCCAGCGCCGACCCGCGCGAGATCGCCATCGACCGCGTGGGCGTGCGTCAGGTGGTCTATCCCATCCGCCTGCGCACGCGTGAGGGCGGCGAGCAGGGCTCGGTCGCCAACGTCAGCATGTACGTCGCGCTGCCCCACACGCAGAAGGGCACGCACATGAGCCGCTTCATCGAGGTGCTCGAGGCCCACGCGTGCGAGCCGATCACGCCTGAAATGTTCCCCGGCATCGCCCGGGCCATCCGCGATCGGCTCAACGCCCAGGAGGCCCACATCGAGGCCGGCTTCACCTACTTCATGAAGAAGAAGGCCCCGGTCACGGGCATCGAGAGCCTGATGGACTACAAGGTCACCTTCTCGTGCACCGCCAACGGGCATGACGACTTCATCATGACCGTGGCCGCCCCCGCGACCAGCCTGTGCCCGTGCAGCAAGGAGATCTCCGCCTACGGCGCCCACAACCAGCGCTGCGAGATTACCGCCAGCGTGCGTTTTACCGGCGAAATGTGGATCGAGGACCTGGTGGAAATCTGCGAGGGCGCGAGCTCGCTGGAGGTCTTCGCCCTGCTCAAGCGGCCCGACGAGAAGTACGTCACCGAGCACGCCTACGACAACCCCAAGTTCGTCGAGGACATCGTCCGCGACCTGGCCATCGCGCTGGACAAGGACGACCGGGTCCGCTGGTACGCCATCAGCAGCGAGAA
>JBITAB010000117.1:0-2969 GCA_044439825.1 Phycisphaerales bacterium JB064
GCACGTCCAAGATCACACCCTCACCCACCCGGCCGAGCGAGGGCTTGTACACCATGGAAGGATCGAGCGGATGATGTGCTGGTGGGATCTCATAGCACGCCGGGCAGAGATCGCGCCATGTAGGCAGCGGTGTTTCGAGCCGGTCCCAGAGCAGGGACCACCGCTTGCTCTGCGAGACGATCGCGGTGGCGGGATTGGTGTGCGGCGTGTGCCCATCATGGAAGTAACGAGCCCACAGGCGCTCGCGGCCGAGCGCGGGCAGCCACTCTGCGGGAAAGAAACGAACGACGTGCGCGCAGCGATCGGGAAGATCGAGCGGGCCGCAGATGGTGGCCTCGATGCCGTGCTCGGCGCACTCGCGGGCCAGCAGGTGCATGACCTGCGCGTCGTCGCTGTAGGCCGTGGCGTGCACGAGGGCGACGGGGCCGGCGCCTGTGGAGCGATTGATCGCGCGGGCGAGCGAGGCGGTGGGGTCGCCTGTGGTTTCCAAGCCAAAGTGCGCTGCCAGGAGGTTGGTGTACGCCGAGGCCTCGACGTAGCCGCCCGGCACGTCGCTGTTGGCCTCGCTCACGCGCCATCCGTCGGCGGTGTGGTGGAAGTCGTAGCGCGTGACGCGCGGGCCGGTTGCTGCATGCGTGGTGTGCTTGAGCAGCCGGGCGATGCGGCGTGGAAGGCCCAGCGTGCCGATGAGTTTGGGCCTGCGGAGGATCTCCGCTTCGGCAGCAAGCAGCTCACGATCGAGCGCCTCGGCGAGCGTGGCGATCTCGCGCCAGGCCTCGCGAGACAAGACGAGAGGACGCTCGCCGAGCACGCACGTGTCGCCGACTTGAGGGTCCCACTTGAAGTGCTCGAGGGCCATCGTGCGGCGGATGCGCATCGCGTCGGCTGGCTCGAGCGCATCGCCCCATCGCCAGGGTCGTGTGGCGGGCGGCGCAGCGAGCGTTGCGGGCATCACCACCACCCCACGAGGATGACGTACGCGACGGCCAGCGCGACGTAGCCCATGCCAGGCAGGAACCCTCGGAAGAAGATGGGCATCGGCATGGTGAAGGGCGAGGTGGGCAGGTTGGGCCTCGGACGCAGGGCCTTGCCGATGGCGACCTCGGCCAATGCGAGCGCCGGCGCGGCCCAGCCGATGCGCACGAAGTCGATGACGGTCGACGGTGCGTCCACCCAGTCGCCCGCCGCGGCCCGGCCCATGACCAGGCCGATGGCCGCCAGAAGCAGGCCGCAACGCAGGCCCGTGGGCGCGTCGCGGTCGATGGTGATGGCCTCGACGTCGCCCGTGAACAGGCTCACCGCGCCCCAGAGCGCGAGCACCGTGCCCATGCTGATGGCCGAGCAAAATGCCACGACCCACCAGCCCGGGCCATCGCCGAAGTTGCTGCCGGCGAAGGCGCAGCTGAGCCCGACCACGCCACCCAGCAGCAGCCACACGGCCGCGGGATTGCGCCGCTCGCCCACGTCGTCACGCGCGTGCACGCCCATGAACCCCAGCAGCGTGCAGAACACGCCGATCCACCCCGCGCCCATGATGGTGTAGAAGGCGATATAGATCGTGCCCACGACGTCCGAAGCGGCGAACGCGCCGAGCAGGCTGATCAGGACGCCCATGGCGAGCACCGGCGCCTGGATGAGCACGAACCGCCCCGCGCCGGCCCGGCCCAGGTGCTTGGGCCCCAGGACGCCCTTGATCCACAGCCCCCACGTGACAAAGGCCAGGGCGCCGTGCACGAGCAATGCCATGATCTCGTCGTCGGACATTGCTGGGAGGATATGGCGGCCCGGCGTGCGTGGGACGCAGGAAGTTTGTTCTACATATTCCGGGCACGATCCGCGCATCGCGTGGTATGTTTGTGAGTATGGGCGACTGGGTCTTCACCGTGCTGCTGTGGACGCTGCTGGTGGGCGGGCTCGTGCTGCTGGCGTGGGCGCTGCTGTGGGATCGCTCGCGCGGCCGCCGCAGGTGCCCCACGTGCTGGTATGGCATGGAGGGCGTGCCGCCGAGCGAGGGTGGGGGTGGGGGATGGA
Organism: Phycisphaerales bacterium JB064; assembly: GCA_044439825.1. Taxonomy (GTDB): domain Bacteria; phylum Planctomycetota; class Phycisphaerae; order Phycisphaerales; family UBA1924; genus JAHCJI01. The sequence goes on from JBITAB010000117.1 coordinate 2,032, forward strand.
CGTGCCCGGAGTGTGGGTGTGAGATCCAAGACGAGCGGAGGTTCCTCAGGACGCGACGCCGGTGGCGATTCGTGTTGCTGGCAGTCCTGCTCTTGCTCGGTTCGTACGCCAGCTTCGCCGGCCCGGTCGTGCGAGATCGCGGGTGGTGGGGGTTGGCGCCAGACTCGGTCCTGATCGCGTTCCTGCCCTATGCCGACGCGTTCGATCGAACAAGCCCGCAGGGCATGGTGAGCAACCCCTTTCGCGCCGAGGTCTACGTGCGCAGCACCGCGCATCCCGGGAGCCAAACGTCGATCAACCCGCACTGGCTCGACGGCGATCTATGGAACTGGGAGCGGTGGCTGCTGCGTCGGCAGGCACGCACGCTGCTGGCCGCTGCCGAGAACGACGCCGAGGTGGCCGACGCCGTGTGGCTGAGTGTTATCGCCAGCGACCGGGTCGATGCCGGGCTGCCGGCCGACCATCTGGCCGATGCGATCGTCGCCCGATCGAAGCTGGCGTACGCACGGTGCGAGGCGTACATGGACTACGGCATCCAAGTCAGCCTTCCAGGTGTCGGCCCCCATCCCTATGAGCTGTTCGTGACGGCCATGGAGCGGCCCGGCAGGTTCCGCTATGAGGGACGCGATCGCCACCCATTTGCTACTTCGCGGTGGAAACGGCGTGTCGTGTGGCGAAGTGATGATGGTGTGCTCAAGAAATGGTGGTCCGTACGCGACGATGAGGGCGTGACCACGCCGGCGCGCCTGGGCCTTGCGTTGGCCAGCGTCCACCACGACGTGTCGGGCGCGCTGCTCCCGGCGGAGCATTGGGGGTCGCCGCTCACGAGGTCGCAGGTGTCCGAGTTTGTGGGCGAAGTCGATCTGCTCGGCCACAGGGTCTACCAGCTTCGCGGCCAGAATCGCCACGGTGGAATCGACACGCTGTGGATCGATGCC
>JBITAB010000118.1:0-2875 GCA_044439825.1 Phycisphaerales bacterium JB064
GCCAAGGGGATGACCGACGAAGCGGAGATCCGCCGCGTGCTGGCCTGAACGATCGACGCGGCTCGATCTAGGCGGGCTTCATGCCGGCCATGGTCCGCGCCTCGTCGCACAGGGCGTCGAGCTGGTCTTGCAGGGTCCGCACCTCTTCCTGCACCGAGTCGATGGTCTCGGCCCCCTTCTCGTCGGCATGGCGCTTCGCGCTGTGCAGTTCGAGCTTGATCACGCCGATGGTGTTGAGCATGTCGTGGCGGATCTTGCGGAGCTGTTTGTCGGGGGCGTCGCTGTTTTCGGGCATGATTAACTCTACTAGTTTGAGTACTCGTTGGCGACGGTGCGGATGAGCCGCTCGATGTCCTCGGGCTCGATGGGCTTGACGATATGCCGATCGAAGCCGGCCTCGGTCGCGCGGCGGCGATCCTCGTCCTGCCCCCAGCCGGTGAGAGCGATGAGCATGGCCTTGTTGGCCCACGACTGCAGACGCATCGTGCGGGCGGCCTCATACCCGTTCATGACGGGCATGCCGATGTCCATGATGACCACTTCGGGCTTCAGACCATTGGCGACCTCGATCGCCTGTGCGCCGTCGTAGGCGGTGGACACGGTGTGGCCCATGGCCTTGATGAGCTCGCTGAGCAGGTCGGCCGCCGCCGTGTTGTCGTCGACGATGAGGATGCGAAGGGGGCGTATGGGATGAGTCGGCGTGATCGCGGGAGGCAAGATTGAGCTGGCAGGGCTTGGCCTGGCCTGACGCAGCGGGAGCGTGACCTTGAAGGTGGTTCCGGAGCCTGCGCCATCGCTCTCGACCGTGACGGATCCGCCGTGCATCTCGGCGAAGGACTTGACCATCGTCAGCCCGAGGCCAAGGCCGGCCGACGGCGTGGTGCTGCTGCCGGCGACCTGGGCGAAGATGTCGAAGATCGTGCGGATGTCCTTGGCTGGGATGCCCTGGCCCGTGTCGGCGACGGTGACCTGGACCTCGCCCGGCGAATCGCCCTCACCCTCGTTGACCGCCATACGGACGGCGATGCGCCCGCCCTGAGGCGTGTACTTCGTGGCGTTGTCGAGCAGGTTCGCAAAGACCTGGGTGAGACGCGCCCGGTCGGCGTGCATGAGCACGGGCCGATCGGGCAGGTCGAGCGTGAGCTGGTGGCCCGCCTCGTCGATGCTGGGCTTGGCCGAGATGGCCGCATCGGTGACGACCTGTCGGAGGTCGAGGTCTTCGGGCTTGAGTTCGATCTTGCCGTGGGAGATGCGGGCGACGTCGAGCAGGTCGTTGACCAGCCGCACGACGTGGGCGAGTTGGCGCTCCATGGTGGAGAGCACCTCGTCGCGGCGTTTCTCCGTGGCATCCTGGGTGAGCAAGGCAAGGCCGGTGCGCAGGGGCGCCAGCGGGTTGCGCAGCTCGTGGGCCAGCGTGGCCAGGAAGCGGTCCTTGCGGTTGTTGAGCTCGGAGAGGTCGGCCAGGGCCTGGCGGAGCTCTTCGTCGACCTTCTTGCGGTCGGTGATGTCGATGGCCATCGCGAAGAAGCCCTCGACCTTGCCCGTGGCCGAACGCTGGGGAACGTAGCTTGCGCGCACCATGCGCTCGGGGCGTTGATCTGTCTCGGCGAACTTGGTCTCGAACTCGACGTCTTCGCCGCTGAGCACTCGCTCGAAGTGCCTGGCAATGGGCGCGAAGTTCTCCTCGCCGATGACCTCGCAGACGGACTTGCCGATCATGGCATCGATCTCGGCCCCGAAGTAATCCACGTGGCGTGCGTTGAGCCAGCGGTAGCAGCCATTGGTGTCGATCGAGGCGATGAGCAGGGGCAGGCTGTCGGCGAGTTGCTGGATCTCCTCGCGATTCGAGCGTGCGGCCTGCGCGTCCATGCGCTGCTGGGTGATGTTCGTGGCGATGGTTGCGACGGCCTCGGGCTTGCCGGCATCGTCCTTGATCACGAAGCAGGCGTATCGGACCCAGATGGGCTTATGGGTCTTGAAATTCCGCAAGCGAACCTCGATCTCGCCCCGGCCCTCGGCCACGACCCGGTCGAAGAACCACTCGGTGATGATGGCCCGATCTTCTGGGAAGAGGAAGTCTTCGAGCAGGTGCTTGGCGGCGTCATCGAGTGAATCGAGCCCGACGAGCCTGAGGCCCGCGGGGTTGACGAATGTGGGACGGCGCTGGAGATCGCACACGCCGACAAACTCGGTGGTCAGCGCCACGAGGTCGGCGAATCTGCTGAAGGTCGCCCTGCCATTGGGTGGACCCGCCACGGGATGTCCGACATGCCCGTCCTGGGCATCCTTATCCATTTCAACAACTCCAGCGTCCTGACGCAGGACCATGACAGGATAGCAAATACTTGGCGCGTTCCGGGCTAGTCTTGAAGAATTGTGTGGGAGATGAATTATGGCTCATGCCAAGGCCGCAACGATCGAGCAGTACATGGCCGCCTTGCCCGAGGATCGCCGGCAGGCGGTTGACGCCATCCGGGCGGTGATCAACAAGAACATCGACAAGGCGTTCGAGCACGGCATGCAGTACGGCATGCCCGCGTGGTACGTGCCCCACTCCATCTATCCGGCGGGCTACCACTGCGACCCGAAGCAGCCGCTGCCCTTCGCGAGCGTCGCCAGCCAGAAGGGCCACATCGGCATCTACATCTTCTGCATCTACCAGGACGAGGCGCTGCGCGACTGGTTCATCGACGCCTGGAAGACCAGCGGCAAGAGGCTCGACATGGGCAAGAGTTGCATCCGGGTCAAGAAGCTCGATGACGTGCCGCTCGATGTTCTGGGCAAGCTGTTCAAGAAGGTGAAGGCCAAGGACTTCGTCGCGGCGTACGAGCAGCTACGGCCGGGAGGGCCGACGCTGGGCGCCACGAAGCCAGCC
>JBITAB010000119.1:0-2868 GCA_044439825.1 Phycisphaerales bacterium JB064
GGCAGATGGTGCGCGCCAGGCGCTGGGCGATCACGCCGTTGATGGCGCCGCTGAGCAGATAGGGCTCGATGCCCATGTCGAGCAAACGCTCGACGGCTCCCGGCGCGTCGTTGGTGTGCAGCGTCGCGAGCACGAGGTGGCCCGTGATGGCGGCCTGCGTCGCTACGCGTGCGGTGTCCTGATCGCGGATCTCGCCGACCATGATGACGTCGGGGTCCTGCCGCAGGATGCTGCGCAGCGCTTTGCTGAACGTCAGCCCGATGCTTTCTTGCACCTGGATCTGGTTGATGAGGTCGAGCTGGTATTCCACGGGATCCTCGACCGTCACGATGTTGCGCTCGGGGCTGCTGAGCAACTCGAGCGCCGAGTACAGCGTGGTCGACTTGCCGCTGCCGGTCGGGCCGGTGACGAGCATGAGGCCATAGGGCTTGCGCAGCATGCGCGTGATGGTCATCATCAGCTCTGGGCGGATGCCCAGGTCCGCCAGGCTCGCGTTCAGGTTGTCGCGGTCCAGGATGCGGATCACGAGCTTCTCGCCCAGCAGCGTGGGGATGCTCGACACACGCAGCGAAACCTCGCGACCCTCGGCCATGATGCGGATGCGGCCTTCCTGCGGCATGCGCTTCTCGGCGATGTCCAGCTTCGCCAGGATCTTCACGCGAGACGCGATCGCAGAGTGCATGCCCTGCGGCGGGCGCATCAGGTCGCGCAGCGTGCCGTCGATGCGGTAGCGGATGCGCGTGCCCTTGTGGCTTGGCTCGATGTGGATGTCGCTCGCCCGGTCGCGGATGGCCGTCAGCACCGCCATGTTGACGAGGTTGACGATCGGGCTGCCGGCGATGATCTTCGCGAGGTCGCTCTCGGCCTCTTCCTCGTCGACGTTCTCCTTGTCGAACACCTCGACGTCGGACTCGCGCAGCTGCGACAAGAAGGCCGTCAGATCGGCCTGGCTCTGGGCATACTTGTCGATGAACTCGTCGATGTTGCCCTTGAGCGCCAGCACGGGGCGGATGCGGCAATTCGTCAGGCTCGTCAGCCGGTCGATGGTCGGTAGCGACTGCGGCTCGGCCATCGCCACCGTGATCTCGTCGCGGATCTTGAACATCGGGATCGCGCTGAGTTCGTGGGCCACCTCGGCTGGCACCAGCTTGAGCAACTCGGGATCGACCAGGCCATGACGCAGCACGCACGAGCGCAGCCCCAGGTGCTGGCCCAGCGTGTGCACGAGCGTCGCGGGCGAGATGATGCTCTCTTGCACCAGGATCTCGCCCAGCAGCGCGCCCTCGCTCTGCTGGCGTTCGAGCGCAGCGTTGAGCTGTTCTTCGGTGATTGCGCCGCTGCGCAGCAGCACGTCGCCGATGCGCACCGTGGGTGGCGGCGGGGGAGGTGTGGCCGCGGGCTCGGGCGCTGGCGTGTCGTTCTTCCCGCGCTTCACAGGAAGCTCCTGGCGGCAGACACGCCGTCGGCGTAGATGTCAAACCGGCCTGCAAGCCCCGTGAGCTCAAGGCACTCGCGCACCGTCTCGCTCAGGCCGCAGAGCTTCAGCACTCTGCCGGCCGCCGCGAGCTGCTCGGTCGCGTCGAGCAGGGCCTCGAGCGCCACGCTGTCCATGAATGGCACTGCGGTCGCATCGACGACGCACCGGCCCATCGACCGATTGGCCGACTCCATGAGCTTCTTGCGAAAGGCGATGGAGTCCTGCTGGGCGATGGCCCCATCGGGCCTCAGGAACGTCACAGCGCCCCGCACCTGCTCGTCGATGCGCATCGCGTCCCTCCTTCCCGCTCAGGCCACCAGCCGCGTGTTGGGCAGCGAGAGCGTGAACACGCTGCCCTTGCCCGGCGTCGAGTCAACGTCGATGGCGCCCTCGTGGCACAGCATGATCTCCTTGGCCAGCGTCAGGCCCAGGCCGGTGCCCTGCGTGCCCGAGGCGCGCACGTCATCGGTGCGGTAGAAGCGCTCGAAGATCTTCTGGCGATCCTGGTCGGAGATGCCCACGCCCGTGTCGCGCACCGTGACGGCCAGGCCCTGGTCGCCGATGTCGGCGCTCAGCGTCACCTCGCCTCCCTCTGGCGTGTACTTGATGGCGTTGCCCAGAACGTTGTGGTAGGCCTGCAGCAGCTTGTCGCGGTCGCCCTTGATCACGGGCAACTTGGGCGGCAGGGTGAACTTGAGCGTGATGTTCTTGGCCTGGGCCTGGTGCTCGAATTCCTGCTTGAGCTCCTCGAAGAGCTGGTCGAGCCTCGCCTCGCCTTCGGAGATGGAGAGGGCGCCCGCTTCCATCTCGCTCACGCTGAGCATGTCCGAGACGACACGCTCCAGCCGGCGCACTTCCTGGTTGATGACGTTCAGGCACGTGCCCAGCATCGCATCATCGCAGTCGTCGCCAAGCGCGGTCTCGGCATAGAGGCGCATGTTCGTCAGCGGCGTTCGCAGCTCGTGCGTGGCGTGGGCGATGAAGTTCGCACGCGCCTCCTCGGCCGCCTGCAGCTGGGTGACGTCCTCGATCACCACGACGTAGCCATCCCCCTCGCGACCGCTGCGCACGGAGAGACGCAGGTTGGCCATGCCCTCGCCGATGGGGCGGTCGATCTCGATGCTGCCGCGGCGCAGGCCGGTGGTCTCGTCGCGCAACGGCCCGATCTCCACCACGTCGGTGATGGTCTTGCCGCGCAGCTTCGCGGCGTCGATGCCCAGCAGCATCGCCGCCGCCGGGTTGGCATAGCGGACATCAAGGCTCGGCCCAACGACGAGAACGCCCTGCCAAAGGGCAGAGCAGACCGAGAGCGCGAGCCGGCCTTCGGCCGAAGTGGCTCCCTCGGCTGAGCCGCTCTGCTGCGACGCGTGGGGCGCGGAGCCCCCGAGCCG
>JBITAB010000120.1:0-12037 GCA_044439825.1 Phycisphaerales bacterium JB064
GCGCCGGCCTCGAGCAATCGCAGCCAGAGCTCGTGGTCCATGGTGAAGTGGTTGTCTTCATTCAGGCCACCGACGCGTTCGAAGAGGTTTCGCCCAAAGAATGCCTCGGGCTGCACGATGAGCTCGCCAGCGAACCACCTGGTGCGCAGCCGGAGCAGATTGGCCATGTCGATCGGTTCGGGCGGACGCGGGCTGAAGATCGTGTGCTCGCCCTCGACGAACCGGCATCGGCCCACGAGAACGTCCGGTGCGTCGTGTTCCGCGAGGCGGCGGAGCATGGGTTCCAGTGCGCCAGGCTCGTACCAATCGTCGGCGTTCAACCACGTCGCGTAGGTGCCAGTTGCGTGGCGGAGCAGGCCCGCGTTGATGGCGCTGCTCTGCCCGCCATCGGGCTCGCTCTGCCAGTGGGCGAGGTGCGTCGCACGCTGGAGGAGGGGCACCGTCTCGTCGGTGCTGCCACCATCCATCACGATGTGCTCGACGCCGAGCTCTCGCGCGGTGGGTGTGGCCATCTCGCGCGCGACCGACGCGAGGCATTGCCCGATGTAGCGCCCCTGGTTGAGCGACGGGGTGACGATGGAGAGCAGCGGCTTGGGCACGGCGGGGCGAGTCTACGAGCCGGGGAAGGCCAGAGCGGCATTCCACGCCTTCAGCGCCTGCTCGGCCGCGGCTCGAGTGTCCGCAATCTGGCGGCAGTCGGCGACAACCGGGGCGTTGGCCGCCGAGATGGCCAGGGCCGCGGCATAGGCCGCGACGTCCAGCCTGCCCGATGGCGAATCGACGGGCACGCGGCCCGCGACGCCGGCATCGCTGAGGCGGGCACTGGCCAGGCGTGAGCCGAGCGTGGTGGCCATCTTTGCGGGGCTGGCACCTGCCATGATGGCCAGGGCGGGATCGAGGCCCAGCGTGCCGGTTTCGGCGGCGGGCCAGGCGTGGTTGGCGATAGCAACGCCCTCGCGTTCGGCCGCCGCCTCGATCGTGGCGAGTGCGTCGGCATCGGGCGTCTCGGGCAGGGTGAGGCTGATCACAGCCTGTGTTTGCAGCAGCCCGGAGAGCTCTCGGATGAGCCCGATGGCTCCCACCACCGCGTCGGCGGCGCGCTCGATATGCTCACCCTCGGCCAGGTGCTCGGGCGGAAGCCAGAGGTCCAGGCCCGTGAGGTCGAGCTCGTGGCGGCGTAGCAGGGCGGCCAGGTCTCGGCGGGCCGAGCGATCGAGCGAGCGCGGGCGAACGTCGGGATGGGTCGCGTCGAGCTGCACGGCCCGGTAGCCCATGGCGCTGGCCAAGGCGATGGACTCACGCACCGGCGCATCACGCCAAGCACACAATGCGAGACCAAAGGGAGCGTTGGAACCGATCTGGAACACCCGAAGTTGTAGGCCGACAGTTGGCCACGGCGGCATAGCCTGTCGGCGATGTCCAAAACCGCAGCCAAAGGCCCGCCCTACCGCCTCGAAGCCATCCAGGTCGCCGCATGGGCCACGTGGGCCGGGGCGTTGCTCGTCACCGGGGCGACGGCCTACTTCGTGTTCACCTTGCTCAAGCGGCTCGACCCCACGCTGCCCGAGTATGCGGCCTATGGCGGCGAGCACTGGCGGCTGCTGGGCGGGTATGTCGCCGAGCGGCTGTTCATCGGCGGCGACGTCGTGGGCTTCCTGGCGATCTGCGTGGGCGGCGGGGCGTTCGCGCTGGCGTGCTGGAAGGGCCACCCCCACCCGCGCACGTGGGTGGCCGCCTTCCGCGCCTTGCTCATCATGGCGATGGTGGGCGTGATGACCTATCGATTCGCCATTCTCGATCCGGCCATGCAGGCCGACCTCGCGGCGTATCGGCAGGCGGCGGCTCTGGGCGACACCGAGACGGCCCTCAGCTTGCAGGGCGAGTACGACGTGCACCACAAGACGGCCAGCAACGTCATCGTCGGCAGCCTGCTGCTGTCGCTGGCGGCCCTGGGCTTCACGCTCGCCACTACGCGTCGGGTGATGACCGGGAACACCGGCGACACGACGCCCCCACCATCACGGCTCCAGGAGCCCGCGCTGGCCAAGGGGCCGCGGCGTTGACCGATCGCACGCCCGACAATCCCCAAGGGCTGCGAGACCTGCCCTTTCAGGTGCCCAAGGTTACCAAGGCTCAGAAGGACCGGGCTCGGAGCGTCGCAGAGGCGCTCGCCGAGCGGTATCCCGACGCGGTGTGCGCGCTCGAGTACTCGACGCCCCATGAGTTGCTGATCGCGACGATCCTGTCGGCTCAATCGACAGATGCGGGCGTCAACAAGGCCACGCCGGCGTTGTTCAAGGCGTTTCCAAAGCCTCAGGACTATGCGGACTCGACACCAGAGAAAATCGAGAAGTACATCAAGTCCATCGGGCTCTATCGCAACAAGGCCAAGTCGATCCATGCGGCCATGACCAGCGTGGTTGAGGACTTCGGCGGCCAGGTGCCGCGGACGATGGACGAGTTGCTGACGCTCCGGGGCGTGGCCCGCAAGACAGCCAGCGTGGTGCTGGGCAACGCCTTTGGCATCAACGAGGGCTTCGTCGTCGACACGCACATCGAGCGGCTGGCCAAGCGGTTTGGGCTGGCGCCGCAGGACGCCACGGTGCCCATGGTCGAGCGGTACCTGATCGCGCTGTTCCCGCGCGACCAGTGGGCCGACCTGAGCCACCGGATCATCTACCACGGGCGGCAGGTGTGCAAGGCACGGGGCTGGCTGTGCGAGGGCGACAGCATCTGCCAACGTTTCTGCGAGAACGCGCGAAGCGGCCGGCAGGCCGGTATCGTCAAGGGCTGATGATGAAGGGGCACCCGTGAGGGGCGAAGGGAAGCGAGCCCGCCGCGATTCGAACGCGGAACCTCTGGCTTCGGAGGCCAGCGCTCTATCCAATTGAGCTACGGGCTCGAAGGGGCCGACCCGGCGTCGGCCCGCGGGCTCATGGTAAGGACACCCGCGGTGGCAAGCAAGGGCGAGACTCTCGACAACACCCAGGCGCCCCTGCTGCCCGCGCCGCTATGGGCAGTGCTGGCGTTCACCTTCGCGGGCAGCGTGGGGACGGCCGTCGCCACGGCGGGCGTGCCCTTCCTGGCCCAGAGCGCGTACGGCTATGGCGAGACGGAGATCTTCCTGCTCGCCCTGCTCTACGGCATCGTGTACATCCCCGGCGCACTGGGCGTCGGCCCGGCATTGCGGCGCATGGCCGCCCGGCACGACTGGCTCACCAGCGGCAGGCTGCTGGCGGGCATCTGCCTCGTGCTGGGTGTGCTGTCCGTGCTTCCGCTGGTGACCAGGCCCAGCGCCGAGAGCGGGCACATCGGCGCATGGGCCATCTGGCTGATGATGGCCGCCCAGGGCTTGCTCAGCGGCGCAACGTGGCCCATCGTCGAGAGCTACCTCAGCGGCGGGCGGCGTGGCCAGAGCCTGCGCCACGCCACGGGCCTCTTCAACATCACCTGGGGAGGATGCATCGTCGTATCGCTCGCGGCTCTTGGGCCGTTCGTCAAGCCTCACCCGCTGGAGGCCTTGGCGGCGATGCTGCCGGTCTACGTGCTGTGCGCGCTGCTCACGAGGTGGATGGGTCGCGAGCCAGCCCGCAGCCTGCCCGACGCCCACCCGACCAGGCCCGGCCGCTACAAGAAGCTGCTCTCGGTGTTCCGCGTACAACTCCCGACGAGCTTTCTCGTGGTCGCCGTGCTCGAGCCTGCTTCGCCCTTCCTGATCGCCAGCGTTGCGATCGAGGACCCATGGCGCGCCCCCGCCGCCGCGGTCTGGCTGGCAACGCGCGTGGGGGCGTTTGCGCTGCTGGCCAAGTGGCACGGCTGGCACGGCCGCTGGTGGATGCCCGCCGTCGCAGCAACGCTGCTCCTGATCGGCTTCGCCGGCATCACCATCGGCCCCAACATCGACGCCATCGGCACCGCTCGGCTCTTGGTCCTTGGCGGGCTGGCCGTGCTGGGCTGGGGCGTGGGCATGATCTACACCGGCGCTCTGTACTACGCGATGGAGGTCGGCGACGCCGAAATCGACGCGGGCGGTAAGCACGAGGCCTTCATCGGGCTGGGCTATCTGGGCGGCCCCATGGTCGGCCTGATGGCCTACAACCTGACCGAGCCGCACGGGCCGGCCCCCATCAGCCCCAGCCTGATGCTGCTGGCGATCGCGGGTGGGGTCGTGGTCGTGCTGGGCCTTGGCTCGGTAGCCTGGGCGCTGGCCTCTGGGAGCCGGGATCGGACCTCGGGAGAACCCGATGTCCAATAACAAATTCCCGATATGTTGAACGTGAGGCGGACAAACCTCGAATAACCCTCTGGCCCTGACGGCATAACCATCCCCGACGATCCTTGTAGATGGCGGAGAAGGCAGGCCGGAAGGATCCGAACAGCCGATGGGTTGGCAGCGTGCCCGCACTTGGGGCACAGTGCTAAGTGGATCAGGGCCGAGACACCGTCAGGAGGCACCATGCGAAAGACCGGAACGAGCACGCGCGTCATCACTTCGGCGGCGGCACTACTGGCCGCCCTGGGCGCGGCCGTCGCGGCCCCCACGGCACTGGCCGCCCAGAACTCCGGCGCCCAGCAGGCCACCCAAGCCCAGACTCAGCAGGCCTCGACGACCAGCGCCCAGGCATGGTCCAGCGGCTTGTGGGACGCTGCCACCAGGGGCGATCGCGCCGAGTTCATCAAGCTGCTGAACATCGCACAAGACACCGTGCGAGACCCGATGCTGGCCGACGCCGCCAAGGCCCTGGGCCTGGCGCTCGACGAGAACACCGTGGCCCGCCACGAGAAGGTGCAAGAGCACCGCGAGACCATCGCCGAGGCGCTGCAGACCCTGGCCGACGAGCCAGAGCCCGCCGAGCGCGAGAAGGCGCTGATGGAAGGCATGAGCGCCGCCATCGCCGTGCACATGCTGGCCGACGAGAAGGAAGCCGTACTGCGCGAGGACGCGGTGAAGCAACTGGTGGCCGCCGCCGACGCCCAGGCCCGCAAGGCCGAGGCCGACGGCCGGTGGTACGCGGCGGCAGAGATGTTCGAGCGCCTGCACGCGTTGTACGAGGACGAGGCGACGTATCGCGAGGACCGCCAGCGCCAGCTCAAGCGGCTGTCGCTGATCGCCCTGTACGCCCCAGAGCGCAACCACGAGCTGCGCAGCGAGCGTCTGGTAGAGAGCGGCGAAGACCCCCTGCCCGAGTACAACCCCGCGGGCGAGTCGGTGGCCGAGCGTCTGGAAGACGTCGAGCCGCTGATGCTGCTGTACGCGCTGGTGAACGCCGACCGCCACCACGTGTCGGGCTCGAAGATGCGCGACCTGCTGGTCTCGGGCCTCAAGGGCGTGCGCCTGCTGGCCGAGACCAACGACCTGCGCGGCAGCTACCCGCAGCTCGAGAACGAGCAGGCCCGCTCGCGCTTCGTCGAGGCGTTGGCCTCTCGCGCGGCCGACATCGAGCGTGCGCCGGCCGTGACCGACCAGACGCTGCAGCAGGTCGTTCGCGACGTGCAATCGTGGAACCGCCAGACCGTGAACCTGCCCGATGCGCTGGTGCTGCGGGTCTTTGGCGACGGCGCCATGCGTGCGCTCGACGAGTACACCGAGATCATCTGGCCGTTCGACGTCCGCCAGTTCGAGCGCAGCACGCGCGGCAACTTCAGTGGCATCGGCGTGTCGATCCAGATGAACGCCGAGCGTGAGATCCAGGTCGTCACGCCGCTGGACGGCACACCCGCCCAGCGAGCCGGCGTGCGTGCCGAAGACGTCATCACCGCCGTCAACGGCGAGAAGATCTTCGGCATCTCGCTCAATCAGGCCGTCGACAAGATCACCGGGCCCAAGGGCACGCCGGTGGACATCACCGTCGAGCGTGGCGACGACGAAGACCAGCAGGAGATCACCTTCACCATCGTGCGCGACACGGTGGAGCTCAAGACCGTCAAGGGCTGGGAGCGGCTGGACGCCACCGAGGACAACTGGGACTGGATGATCGATCCCGTCCACGGCATCGGCTACATCCGCCTGACCGGCTTCACCGAGAACACCACCGAGGACTTCGACAAGGCCATCGCCGAGATGCGCAAGCACGGGCTGCAGGGCCTGATCCTGGACCTGCGGTTCAACCGCGGCGGCCTGCTCGACCAGGCGGTGGAGATCACCAGCCGGTTCGTGGACTACACCAAGGCCCGCCGCTCGTTCGGCCAGGTCGTGGTGTCGACCCGCAACGACCGCACCGATGGCTCGAGCATGCCGGCCGAGAAGCTGCTGCGTCGCGACACACCACTGCCCGAACTGCCCGTGGTCGTGCTGATCAACGAGGGCAGCGCCTCGGCCAGCGAGATCGTCTCCGGAGCCATCCAGGACTACGCCGAGGCTTCGGCGTCCAAGGCCGTGGTGCTGGGCCAGACCAGCTATGGCAAGGGCAGCGTGCAGAACGTGCTGCCCATCGATCCCGAGCGGCGGACCTCGCCCCGGGCCCTGATGAAGCTGACCACGCAGTACTACGTGCTGCCCGGCGGTCGGATGATCCACCGCGTGCCCGGCAAGATCGAGCACGGCGTGGTGCCCGACTTCGCGGTGACCATGCTGCCCGATCAGGTGGCCGAGAGCCTGGTGCTGCGTCAGGAAGCCGACGTGCTGGTGCTCGATGAGGCGGGCAACCCCCCGGCCAAGGAGGATCGCCCCGATCCGGATCGCCTGATCGCCGAGGGCATCGATCTGCAACTGCACGCGGCCCTGGTGCTGCTGCAGAGCCAGACCAAGCCCAGCGGCGCGGCGGCGGCCATGCTGCCCGATAGCGACGGCAGCCGGACGCCCTGACGGCGACCGAGCGGAACAGCCGATCGCGTAAGCGACTTCGCGGCCACGGGGCGTTAGACTTGCCCCGTGGCCGCGTGAGCGCGCGGCCGGCGAGGAACGCCTGACCGCCCACGGCCCACGCCGGGGCGACCGCGGAGCATTGCATCACCATGGCCCAAGCTACGACTACGTCGGGAAACTCGAGCGCCGCCTCTGCCGGAAACCGCCCGGTTGACGCCTTGGACAACGACACCCTGCTGGGCTGGCTCCGCTCGATGCAGCTCATCCGCGAGTTCGAGACGCGCACGCAGCAGGCCTACCAGCAGGCCAAGATCGGTGGCTTCTGCCACATCTACTCGGGCCAGGAGGCCTGCGCCGTCGGCACCATCGGCTGCACCAATGGCGACGACCCGGTGATCACCGCCTATCGCGACCACGGCCACGCCCTTGCTCGCAACATGAGCGCCCGGGCGTGCATGGCCGAGATGTACGGCAAGATCGACGGCTGCGCCAAGGGCAAGGGCGGGTCGATGCACATGTTCGACAAGCCCAACCACCTCTATGGCGGCCACGGCATCGTCGGCGCTCAGACCCCGCTGGGTGCGGGCCTCGCCTTCGCCGCTCGCTACGAGTGGGAGGTGCTGGGCACGGGCAGCAAGAAGGTGTGCTTGTGCTATCTGGGCGATGGCGCCGTCGACCAGGGCGCGTTTCATGAAGCCCTTAATCTGTCGTCCCTGTTCGGCCTGCCGGTGATCTACATCATCGAGAACAACGGCTATTCGATGGGTACGGCCATCGGTCGCCACACCGCGAACCACGAGAACCTGATCTCGCGCGGCAAGAGCTACGGCATCCACTCGGTGCAGATCGACGGGCTTGATATCCGCGACGTGTACGACCAGTTCAAGCCCGTTGTGGACATGTGCCGCGAGGAGCAGAAGCCCGCGTTTGTCGACCTGCTGACCTATCGGTACCAGGGCCACTCGATGAGCGACCCGCAGAAGTATCGCACGAAGGACGAGGTCGATCAGTACAAGGGCAAGGACTCGATCGCAGCGTTGCTCGACCACCTCATGAACGATCGCCAGGCGATCGACGAGGACGGCTGGAAGGCCATGCGGGATGAAATCCGCGACGAGGTGAAGGACGCTGTGGAGTTCGCCGAGCAGGCGGAGGCCCCCAGTGTCGAGGCCGAGTTGTATTCGGACGTGTTCGTCTACCCGCAGGCCAACCTAAGCCCGACGCGCGAATACATCCACGGGGCAAAGAACCCCCTGCTGTGACGCGAGTTACGTGTTTGCCCCGATGTGGCATGCCGTTTTCGGCGTAAAACTGCCCAGGAATCAGGGAAATACCGGTCTTGAATGAGGGTTCGTTCACGGACGATCGGCGTTATTCTTGCGGCTTCGTTGAACGGACCGCCTCCCTCCGGGCCGTCACAACGTCGAGGCCCGGTATGGAAGCCGGCGCCAGTGTGCTCTCGCGTGAAAGGCATCGCGTGCGAGAGCGGAACAGAACCCCACCCAAACAGGACGGCACACTTCGGTCGGTTCGTAGGGATTCGGCAGATTGCAACGGCTGGTGAAGGCTGATAAGGCCAACAAGCCGGGCAAGAGACCGGGACTCGTGGGCGAACGGAATCGACCTTTGTGGTGCGTCCGGTGTGGGGCGCTGGAGGACACGATGCTCAATCGCAGCCGAAACGCGATGGCCCTGCTTGTGGCCACTTCTGTATTCGCACTTCCCACGAATCTCCTTGCCGCTCAGGATTCCGCCAAGGACAACGGATCCGCGACCAAGACCTCTACCAAGACTCGCAACTCGTTCCAGCGTGACGCACAGGCATTGCGAGCCGCCCGCCTGCAGGCAAACCCGGCGTTCCACATCGCCGGCCCCAGCCGATTCGCGCTCCTGCGAAGCCAGGCGACCTCCGCCGGCCAGCAGGCCACGGGACGGCGTCCGTATACCGAGAAGGAACTCGAGGAGATCCGGGCGGCCCAGATCCGCCTCGTTCGCTCGATGACCTCGGGCCAGGGTGGAAACCCCAGCGGCGGCGCGGTGCTCAGCCACCCCACCCTCGGCCGCATCGTGATCAGTAGCCCGGCTGGCACGCTGATGCCCAGCGGCGAGCCCGGCGGCATCCTCCGCAACCCTGTGCCCGGACTTCTCTCGGGCCCGAATCCTACCGCTGGCTCGCTCGAAGTGGGCTCCGAGCCGAGTTCTGGTGGAGGCTCGGGCGGCGGTAGCGCAGGCGGCGGGTCGGGCGAATTCCCCGTGCTCGAGCCGGGCCGCGGATTTGCTGGCCCCACGAGCCAGCCCCCCGCTGTTGGCAACCCGAGTATTCGCGGGTATGACGCCCAGGCCATCGCCCGCTGGGACGTGGTGCCCTACCAGGACTTCGAAGACAACTTCCACATCGGTGTGGTCGCCTTCCACATGAACGGCATCGACCGCGTCGAGTTCAGTGTCGATGGCGGTCCCTGGACTGCCGTCCGCCAGATGCAACTCAACCCGCGCACGAACGTGTGGGAGTACACCGCGACGCTCGATCCCTCGAAGTTTGGCGATGGCCTCGTCGAGGTGCGGGCGAAGGTGTATCCCAAGAACGCTGGCGAGGTGCGGGTTCTCGGCGGTGAGATCGACGGCTACAACGGTGGCTCGGTCCACTTCCGCAACGGCGTGCACTCGATGTTCCTGAACGCCAACGGCGGCGGCACGCTTCCCAAGCACGAGGTGTATGCCGACGCGACCAACGGCAGCGACACCGATGGTGACGGCACCCGCGACAACCCGTTCCGCAGTGCGGTTCGGGCTCTGGCCCATGTGAGCGCCGAGCACGGCAGCGCCGATGGCGCCATGTGCTACCTTCTTCCGGGCGAATACGTCTGGGAGAGCATCGGCCACCCCCACAGCGTTTCCACCAGCACCCGCTGGGCGACGGTGACCGCCGCCCCTGGCGTGGACCGTGAGCAGGTGACGTTTGTGGATCGTGAGCCCGCGGGCATGCGGACGCGGCTCATCCACGCCGACAACATCACCATGACCGGCAACGGCACCCCCCGCACGTTCACCGGCATGGACACGTACTTCTGGGTGAGCAACTCGGCTGTGGTTGGTCCCAACCGCTTCGAGGGCGGCGGCCTGGCGTCGGGCAGCTCCGACTGGGCGGGCATCTACGGCACCGACCTGATCGTCAGCGAGGTCCGCTCGCCATTCCGCTCGGCGACGTTCGTCCGCAACGTGCAAGCCTCGGGCTTCTCCGACACGCCCTTCGGCTCTGACACCATGGTGCTCAACGCCGATGTTCGCGACTTCGAGCGCAACCCCGATGGCACGCACGCGGACGTCTTCCACTGGTTCTGGCGTGACGATCTGGACCGCGAGAACCGCATCATCTACGGCCTTCGCGTCTACAACTTCCCGCTCCTTGGCTTCCTCATGAACCCCATCCGCGGTGGCGAGCAGGAGATCGAGGACGTGGCGATCATCAACGTCCACATCTCCAAGGATCAGGCCAGCGTGGCCTCGAGCATGTGGAACCTCGACGCCAACCACCTGGTCATCTCGGGCCTGCAGCTTCCCGACCAGACCTTCCGCTTCGACGCCCACCGGCAGGACGCCGACGGCAAGCTGACCCTCAAGAACATCTCGGTGACCAACAGCGTCTTCTGGAAGCTCTCGGGCGACGACATGCCAGACGATGCGGTCTTCCGCAACCTGCACATCATCGATGGCCAGTCGCACGGCGCTCATATCCCCGCCGGCGTCAACATCACCGTGGGCTACGTCGACGGCGGCGACTCCCGCGAGCTGGTCTTCGTGAGCCCGGGCAGCAAGAACTACAACCCGCGTCCCTCCAGCGTGATCTGGGCCCGCATGCCCGCCCAGGACCTCTTCACGCCAGCCGACGTTCTCGGCCGTCCTGCCGGCGGCGACATGGTTCCGCTGGGTGCATACTTCGGCGGTGCGGTGGGCAGCGAATGATCTGCGGATGATCGACGCTCCACAGACTGCTCACCCATGGCGGGCCCTCGGCTCGCCATGGGTGCTTTTGCGAGATAACGGCACTCAAGCCTCGCAGCCGGCCAAGCCACTCGCTGGCGGCTGGGCCTACTCGGGCGACCCGACCAAGCTACCCGACGGGCTCGAGGCGTCGACCGGTGGTTGGGCGTACCGCACCCCGCCGTTCTCGCACGCCCAGGCGTGGTACGCGACCAACCCCGACGGCTCGCTGAAAGCCCTGGGGAATGATCCGCTCGCGGTCGCCCGTGCGATCGGCGCCGATATCGACCCATCGGCCCTTGTCGACGACCTGCTGATTGGGTTCCGGGCCGACGGCCGATCGGCGTTCGCAGGTGTGATGCCCTGCGGTTCGGCTCAGGCGATGGAGTACTCCCCCGCCGGTGTTCGATCGGTTGCGCCTCAAGAACAGCCCGGACTCGATCACCTTGGTGAACGCGTCGCTCGCGCCATGAACGATGGGGCGTGCATCGAGCTGACTGGCGGCGTCGACAGCCGGCTGCTCCTCTCGATGGGCGTCAACGCGGGCGGCAAGCCGACCAAGTCGTTCACCATCGGCCGCGATGGCGATCCTGACGTTACTGTTGCCCGGCAGATCTCCGAAGTGTTGGGCATGGAACATCGGACGCTCACCGCCGACATCGACCGTGAGCACCTTGCCGACGACACGCGTGCATTTGCAGCGCAGAGCGGATTCGTGTGCAACGCGGCGGCCTATGGCTGGCTGCCCACGATCTTTCGCACGCTCGCGCCCTGGCGCACGGCCCAGCTCTCGGGCGTCGGCGGGGAGATCGGCGAGGGGTTCTATTACTCTGGCTTCGACGGCGTCTTCCAGAAGCTGAACTCACCGCGATTGTGGCTGCGCGCTCGCGTGATGGTCGACGGCGGGCGGTGGGCCGATTGCTTCGAGCCGGGCACGTTCAAGCGCAGGTTGAATGAGATTGCCAGGCAGCGTCCCGAACTGAATACGCGCGAGCCGTGGCGTGTGCGGACAGACGGGTTCTACACGCACGCCCGCATCCACGGCTGGGCGATCCCGGTCATCCGCGCCTCGGCGGGTTGGTACGAGCCGATCACGCCGTTCCTTTCTGGCGAATATCACACCTGGGCCAGATCGCTCACGGGCGAGCAGATGTACAACCGGGCCGCCCAGCGGCAGCTCATCGAGAGGCTCAGCCCGCAACTCGCGGCCTTGCCCTATGCCAAGCAGCTTGCCAGCCCGGCAGGCGGCAA
>JBITAB010000120.1:12137-13295 GCA_044439825.1 Phycisphaerales bacterium JB064
GGCCGGAAGCTGGCCAAGGCTCGCAAGCTGGCCGGCCGCGTGCTGCCCCGCCCCACCGTGCAGCCCGACCAGTGGAGCCGGACGGCCGGCTTACTCATGGAATCCCTCGGTGGTGCCGATAGTGTGGTCGATCGCGTGCGCACGCTGCCCGGCGTGCGGGTCGATCGGGTTGCCTCGGTGCTGGTGTCCGACCCGGCCACCGCAGCACACGCGATCGGGGCGTTGGTAACCATGGCGATGGCCGTTGAGGCTCAAGAGCAGGTTCAGCCAGAGAGCTAGGGACGACGCCATGAGCGCACAACACGCCGCCTCTGTCTTGCCTTCGAACAGCCAGCAGCCCACCGCTGGTGTGTCGGTCGTGAAGGAGTGCTACAAGCCTCGTTCGCTGGCTGGGTTGCCCGCGCGCGTGCGTGCACGCGTCCGCCGGATGATACATGGCGGGAGATTCGCCAAGCTGGGCGACGGCACCAGCCTGCCCGATGGGCTCGCGCTGCTCGGCCCGCAACACATGGAGATTGGCGATCGCGTACTGATCGGCCGATACGCGCGGCTTGAGGCCATCGGTGAAGACAACGGCGTCAAGCTGCGTGTTGGCACACGTTCGCGCATAGGCCCGTACGCCCACATCGGCGCGGCTCTGAGCCTGACCATCGGTGAGTATGTCGGCATCGCCTCGGGCGTGCTGATCATCGATCACGATCACGATTTTCGCGATCCGCGCGAGGGGTATTATGGCACCGGGTATCTGCTCGCCAGCCCGATCGTGATCAAAGACAAGGCCTGGATCGGCGAACGCGCCATCGTGCTCAAGGGCGTGACCATCGGCGAGGGCGCCATCGTCGGCGCTGGTGCACTCGTGAACAGGGATGTTCCTGCGTATTCGATCGCCGTGGGCGTGCCCGCCAAGGTCGTCCGCCGGTTCGACTTCGAGTTGGGGCAGTGGGTGTCGCCGTGAGCGGCGGTCGCGTGGCCATCGTGGCGTACTACTTCCCGCCCATCGGCGGCGCGGGCACGCAGCGGGCGGCCAAGCTGTGCCGATACCTGGGCGAGTTTGGTTGGACCCCCACCGTCGTGTGCTCGGCCCCCACCGGCGATGGCACCAAGCGGGGGCTGTCTGCCAGACATCTCGACGATCGCATGGGCGACGACCTGCCGGCC
>JBITAB010000121.1:0-1329 GCA_044439825.1 Phycisphaerales bacterium JB064
CGCGTGCGGCCCGTTTCTTATTCATGTTGTCGAATCACGACCGCGTCAGGCCGCGGCCTGCCCCTGGGCCTGCCCGTTGCCACCGGTGGCGAAGCGGACGAAGATGGGTGCGGTGGGGTCGGTGGTCTCGTTGCCCTTAAGGGCGCGGACCTGGTAGAGGGCGTGCACGGTGCCGGCCGGCACGGTGGCGTCCTCGAAGCGCAGCCCATCGACGAAGGCGATGGGCTCGAACTCCGACAATTCACCCTGGGCGTTGAAGACGGCCCGCTCCAGGATGTAGCTCGTGCCCGTCGACAGCTTGCCGTCCCACCGGATCTCCAGCGCGCCGGAGGTCTTGAGCGAGTACGTAAGATTGCTGGCGGGGAAGGGCGGGATCGCCACGGGGTCCTTGCGCGGCTCGATCATGGCCGTGGCGTAGACCTGGGCCGAGCCGGTCTGCTTGGCGTAGGCCCGGATGGTCTGCACGAGCTGCGAACCGTACTCGACCATCGAGGCCAGAGCATCGTCCTGCAGCTCGATGAGCCCGCCGAGCGCCAGCTTCGCGGCCTGGGCCTCGTCATACGCGGTGCGGGCCACGGTGAGGCGCGTATTCATGCTCGTGGTCTGCATCTCGGTAAGGCCTATGGCCACCGCGTTGGCGATCCACGCGTCGATACGCTCCTCGAAGAAATCCAACTGTCCCGGCTTATCGTCCGGGATCGTCGTGCGTGGCATAGGCCACCTCCAATGCTTTGGCCGACCCCAGCCGCGAGCCCCCACGAATCGTGCGTCCGCGAGGGACGCGAGGAGGAAGCCCGGTTGGACCCGCCCGGTCGTGCGCCCCGGCCGGCGACGTGCCGCCCGCGAGCACTCCCAGCATCGGAACGTCCGAAAGCCGACTTCAGTCCGTCTGTACCATGTGTTGCAAGTTTTTTTGCACGACGCGGGCTTCAGGTACTTAAGTTCTTATCTTTGCACGATCTTACAATGCTGGGCCCGAATCCCGGCCCCCACCCCGATTCCGGGGATGGATCGGCATCACTGGTCATTTCCACCCATGCCTCGCCGCGATCACTACACACCACGAACGCTCAGAACGGCCGGATAACCAAGGGCGGCGCGCGAAATCTCCCCGGAGATCCGCCGCGCCTCCCGTCCGGCGTGCGATGCAGGCGCGGAAGGGCCACGCTGCGGAGCGAGTCCGCCACGCACTTCGCATGATCCGCATGACACCTGTAGTGATCAGCCGCACCCAGTACGTGATCCGTGACGCGATGCACGTGATCCCTGGCCGGGCGGACGCAGCCGACCGGCCGACGTTTGGGCAAGTCCGCTCACTGCGGCGGCAGC
>JBITAB010000121.1:1429-2865 GCA_044439825.1 Phycisphaerales bacterium JB064
GCGGACGCAGCCGACCGGCCGACGTTTGGGCAAGTCCGCTCACTGCGGCGGCAGCCCGTCCAGCCAGCTCTGGACGAGATCCCGGTTCGGCTTGGCCCCCATCTGGGCAAACAGGTCGCGGGCGAGCGTCCACAGCCGCCGGGCCCCGTCCACGTCGCCCCGCTGCTTGGCGATCACGCCGAGGTTGGTGTACTGGTTGCCCATCCCCTCCTTGCGGCCCAGTTCCTCGTTGATCGCCAGGGCCTTGCGGTACATGGCCTCGGCCCCGCCTAGGTCGCCGCGGGTGAGAAGAACGGTGCCGAGGTTGCCGTAGTCGTTGGCCATCCCCGCCTTGTCGCCCAGTTCCTCATGGATCGCCAGGGCCTTGCGGTACATGGCCTCGGCTCCGTCCAAGTCGCCGCGGGCCTGCACCACATTGCCGAGGCTGCCGTAGTCGCTAGCCATCCCTCCCTTGCTGCCCAGTTCCTCGTCGATCGTCAGGGCCTTGCGGTACATGGCCTCGGCCCCGTCCAAGTCGCCGCGGGTCTGCCGGACGATGCCCAGGTTGCCGTAGTGGTTGGCCATCCCGGCCTTGCGGCCCAATGCCTCGTCGATCGCCAAGGCCCTGCGATACATGGCCTCGGCCCCGTCCAGGTCGCCGCAGGTATCCAGGATCACGCCGAGGTTGCCATAGTGGTTGGCCATCCCCTCCTTGTGGCCCAGTGCCTCGTCGATTGCCAGTGCCTTGCGATGCATGGCCTCGGCTCCGTCCAGGTCGCCGCGGTGCCGCAGGATTATGCCGAGGTTGCCGTAGTCGCTGGCCATCCCCACCGCGTCGTCCAGTTCCTCATGGATCGCGAAGGCCTTGCGGTACATGGCCTCGGCCCCGTCCAAGTTACCGCGGGTGAGAAGAACGGTGCCGAGGTTGCCGTAGTCGTTGGCCATCCCCTCCTTGCGGCCCAGTGCCTCGTGGATCGCCAGTGCCTTGCGATACATGGCCTCCGCTCCGTCCAGGTCGCCGCGCGTGTACAGAATCAGGCCGAGCCGGTCTTGACTCCGAGCGACCGCGAGGGGATCCTCGGCTTCCATCGAGAGTGCTTGCCATTGCAGCCCGTGCTGCTCGGCCCCGTCGAGCCGGCCGAGCAAAAACTCCAGGTCGAATAACTCCGCGAGCACCCGCAGGGCGACCGCCCGCTCGCCCCGCCCCAGCGCCCGATCGAGCCGTTGCCCGAGTTCGAGAACCCGCCGCTCATTGCCGGCCATATCCAGTTCCAGCCCCGGCGGCGGTAGCGGCGGGCTCGAGGCGGCTTCTGCGAGCGCGTCGGCGGTATTGAACTCGAGCCGGTGCGACACCCACGAGCCGAAGTCCCGCGCCAGGGCGTCGAAGCGGCGAGCGATGTACGGCGGCATCCACAGCACCACCGGGCACGCCAGGATGTCCCTCCAGTGCTCACGGC
>JBITAB010000122.1:0-13178 GCA_044439825.1 Phycisphaerales bacterium JB064
CTGCTTGGCCATGGCTCGCCAGCTCATGACCAGCCTCCGCGATGCATCGGATGAGTGCCGGATATCGCTCTGCGATCCAGCCGAGCACAAAGAACGTGGCCTTCACATTCGCGTCCTCGCATGTCTGCAGGATCTGATCGGTGTAGCGTTCGACGAGCGTGTGCCGGGCCGTGAGTTCGTCCCAGTGCTCGGCCTCGAGACCATCCACCTGCACGATGTGGAACCAGTCCTCGATGTCGAAGGACAAGGCGTTCACGATGGTGTCGGGCTTGGTCATCGGCACACTCAGAACGCGTCGTGATCGAGGAAGGTGAATCGCCACTCGTCGGCATCGCTCGAGAGCAGCACATCGGCCTTGTCGGTCGTGTACGCGATCAGGCGATAGGTTTCTTCTGGCGCAACGCGATATCCCAGGCCCCGAAGCACGGTCGACGTTGAACGACCCGCGCCGTCGAGCCAGAGAATGGCTTCGGCCCCCGCGCTGTGGAGCTGATGCTCGCAAGACAATGCGAGCTTCTGCAGCACATGCTGATCCGCATTGCTCGCGGCCAGCTCGAGCACAACACCCGTGCGGATGCCGTTGCCACGCGTCGCCAGCCGGTAGATGGCGACGCCCCGAACATCCTGCCCATCTCGCTCGATCGCGACGCGATACGGCTCGCCATCGACACCGCCGGCGAGCCGGGCGGCGAGCAGCTCTGGCGTCCATTCGGTGCCAAAACGATCGCCACGGCATACGGCAATGAGGCCCGCTATATGCTGCAATAGTCGGGGATCCTGGCGTATCTGTTGGGCGCTCACGATGTCGATGTTCGAAGCACCCGCACGATGCCGCAACGACTGGCCGCACCGCCAGAGCGAATCACCCACCGGTGCAACCATCGCCGCAGCCCGAGATCCCTTGTGCTTGGCCAAGAGCGAGAACGGCCTGAGAGGCTTGAGCAATACCGGCCATGCGCACACCGACTTGAATCCGAGCTTGAGGTGTCCCTCGGTGACAGCCGGGCGACGCATGGCGGTGATGATGGCCTGGATGCCAAGCTCGGCCATCGCGCGTCGCATCGTGAACACGAGCTGCGGATAGAGCATCAGCTTGCGATGCTCGGGAAGTACGAAGAGGTGCGCCCAATAGCCGATCGGCATGGGTGCGTTTCCCCCAGGCAGGTACAGGCGACGGAGATACGCGGCCGTACTCGCTCCGGGCGTTTCACCGACCATCCCGAGCCACATGACCGCCAGCTCTTCATCGAGATCGCACAACGCCGCGGCGACATCCTGCGTGCGCAGCTCATGGCCGTCACGCTCGGAGAGCAGTTGGGTGATTGCGGGCAGGTCCTCGGGGGTGGCCCTTCGCAGGCTGGTCCGGGAGGCCGTCGCGGTCAGCTCTTGGCCTCCACGCGCTGCGCTATAGCGTGCGGAGACACGAGTTCTGGGATCTCATCGGGATCGAAGGTGACACCGAAGGCGCCTTCCAGCGCCATCACGATATTCAAGTGGGCGATGCTGTCCCACTCTTCGATTGTCTGGGGTGATGCGTCGGCGGGCACGGGCGGCAGGCCCAGCGCATCACCAATGATCTCGCACGTCTTCGCAAGTACGTCCTGGGCCATGCCTCAAGCTCCTGTAGCCGCCTCGCGCACGGGCGGGGCGTGTGTGATATTGCGTGCGATCCACTCGGGCTGTCGCAGCGTTTCGCTCGGCAAGTCGATCGACCATAGCACGCCGCCGGTGGTCTCCCGACGCGGCGCGAAGCCGTGGTCACGATAGATCGCTTCGGCCGGGGGATTCTTCTTGGTCGGCAAGAACCAACCGCTCAGGCTCGTCGCGCCGGCATGCACCGCGTGCTCCGCGATCGTGGCCAGCATGCACGTCTCGACGGTCCGACCGATGACCCGGCACGACATCAGGAACGTGTCGATCTCCCATTCGGCGCCGGTCGTGTTCACGATCATCACGCCGACAATGCCGTTGTCGCCGAAGCGATCCTGCACGCCGATCCAGTAGATACGCCAGGCCGGATCCTCGGCCATCGCGCGGACATCCTGCACGGTGTACCGCTTCGTGGTCATGTTGAGCTGGTTTGTCTTCTGCGTGAGCTGGGCCACGCGTTCAACCAGCGCCGCATCGCTCGATGGATCCAGCACGCCGATATCGGCCCTCATCTCGAGCGATCGCAGGTAATCCTCAATGGATCCGGCCGATGACTCAAGCTCTGCCCGCTGCCGCTGCTGGGCGTACATCTGGCCTCGCTTGCGGTCGTCATTGCTGAGCGTCAACCGCTCGAACAGGGGGCAGCGACGGATCGACTCGAGCATGTCTCGTGGACGAGCACTCACGGGCTCGAGCACTGTGACCTCGGGCACGAGGCTGCGCACCATCTCACGCTCGACGGGGTTATCGTCGAGGAAGACCAGCGAATCGATGCCGATGTTCAGTTCCTCGGCGATCTCGCGCAGGTTCTGGGCCTTGTCCGTCCAGTTCACGCGCACTGCGGCGAAGTGCTCGGGGCGAAGCGCCATGTGCGCATGGCTGCGGATGACTTCCATCGCATCATCCGGGTTGTTCTTGCTGCACAGCGCCAGCAGAATGCCGCGGTTATAGAGGTCCAAAGCCGCGCGCTGAATAGCGACGTAGTGCGCACCCGGATGCTCGACACCGAGCTTGATGCCCGTTGGCCCATCCTCACCCACGATGCCGCCCCACAGGGTGTTATCGAGGTCGAGCACGAGGCACTTGGCCTGGCGCCCGATGGCAGGCAGCACATACCGCATCCACTCGCGAGCGAGCGGCAGCAAGGCATCGGCCGCCATGGGCAGACGGACCGTCAGGAACTTGTCCTCGTCGTACCAGCGGTCGCGACCATGGCGAGCGATCAGTCCGTCGAAGTCCAGCACGTAGACGCCGGCCAGTTCGCTCGCGGCCTCGCGCAACAGGCTATTGACACGCTCGATGGCATTCGACTGCGTGAATTGCGATCCGCCGGTCGACTCCAGCACGCCAGAGGCTGGCGACGCGGGCTTCTCGAGCCCG
The DNA here is from genome assembly GCA_044439825.1 of Phycisphaerales bacterium JB064. Classification (GTDB taxonomy): domain Bacteria; phylum Planctomycetota; class Phycisphaerae; order Phycisphaerales; family UBA1924; genus JAHCJI01. The sequence goes on from JBITAB010000122.1 coordinate 3,031, forward strand.
TGCACGATGATGTGAGCCTTGCTGCGGCTCCGCAGAGTGCGCAGTGGGGCGAGAATCGCCTCGGCCGCGCGAGCAGCCTCCGCTGCGAGGTCATCCTCGCTCATCGCGCCGGCCTCGAACCACAGCGCAGGCGCGACGTCACGCGTCTGCACCGCCACGATGATCACGTCAGGCATCGGATCGCGATACGCTGGCGAGCCCGGGTCCAGCATCTCCTGTGTCCACGCGTTGAACTCCCCGAAACGCAGCCGCAGGCTCACGCCCCACTCGGCCGCGCACGCTTGGGCAAGCGGGGCGACGGGCTCGAGCGTGAAGCTGCGCAGCACCAGCACCTCGCACGAGGGAGCCGACAACGCGGGGGCGAGTTCCTTGAACCGGTTGGCCACCCATGCGGCCGACGAAGGGGTTGCCCGCCAGAACGCGGCCAAGAGGTTGGCGGCGCGGCGGGCTTGCGTGGCATCGGGGCTGGTCGAGTTCGCCACGGCATCGACGGCAGCCGCAACGGTCTCCCGTGATGGCGGCTCGATCGTTCCGTGTCCCGATTCGCTCACGCTGCCATCTCCAAACATAATCCAATCAAATACGCAAAGATGCCGTGTTCAGGCACTCTCGAACTATACGCCAAGGCCATTCGAGCCCAGCCGCACGACATCTCCTACGGCAGCCACCAAGCCAAGGATCGGCCAGATCTACGCAGGAGTTTGGGAGGCTGGCACCTTGCCCGAGGCGGCCTCGGGCCGGCGTCGCAGGATCGCCCGCTCGACGCCGTCGCAGAACTCGCTGAGCAACCGGGCCTGGGTGTACTTCTCGTCGACGTATGCCCTCGCCCGCGCCCCCATGTCACGGAGCTTGTCCCTGGGCATCTCAAGGATGGCCTCGATCTGGTCTGCACACGCCTGGGCATCGCCGTGGGGCGTCTGCCAGCCCACGTCTTGGCCATCGAGCAGGTCGGTCACGTGGCTGGGTCTGGGGCCCACGAACAGGATGGGCCGCCCCACCGCCATCGCGCCATACACCTTGCACGGGTGGATGCATCCCACGGCCGCGTCGACCATCGTTACCAGATGCACGTCGGCGGCCGAGAGCGAGTATCGCAGCCGCTCGAAGGGCTGGTAGGGCAGGTCGATGATGTTGGTCGGCTTGTGCTCCTCGATCACCCGACGCACGTCGGCCTTGCCCACGCCACCGCCGATGAACATGAAGACCAGGTCTTCGTGATGCTGCAGCTTGAGCGCCGCCTCGAGCACGGTCGTCACCGGCGTGGTCATCCCGTGGTTGCCCGAGTACATCACCACGAACTTGCCGTTAAGGCCGTGCTGCTTGCGGAAGTCGTTGTCCTCGTGCTCGACCGGTTCGACATGATCTTCATGTGGCCAGGGCGGTAGGATGTCCATGCGATCGGCCACGTCGACCTTGCGGTTCACACGCTCGGCCATGAAGCGATCGAGGGCCACAACCCCATCACTGCGACGCAGCGTCATGCGATTGCCGGCATCGAAGACGATCGCCGCTGGGTGCTTTGGACCTATGGCGCCCGTCTGGATGAGCTGATCAGGATTCAGATCCATCACCCAGAAGAACAGCGCGGCACGCTTGAATCGCGCCAGCATCGCCCCGAAGGCGCCAGTAAAGGGCGGACTCGTGCTCACGAACACGCACGCCACACGCCTGACGAAGAACCCTCGCACGATCGCCTGGATGACGAACAGCACACCAGCCAACACCCGGATCGGTAGCGCCTTCTTGCCAAAACTCGAGAGACCCAGGCGAACCACCTCGACGCCATCGAGGGTTTCTCGGCTTGGATAACGGACCGACGCGTCCTCGTAGCCGTTGGCCGAAGCGTACACCATGACGCGGTAGCCCCGCCGGACGAGTTCGGCCGCCGCGTCGTGCATGTGCTGGCCGACGCTGGCCGGATCAGGCACGTACACCTGGCTGATCATGATGATGGCAGGCCTGTCGCCTTGTGACGCCGTCATGAAATCCTCGAATCCGGGCCGGCGACCGATCGAAGGTAGATCGACGCCGGGAATTGCCCGGGCCCATCACGAAGCCCATCGCGCATCGGCATTGGCTCGTATCCAAGCAGCACCTGTCCAAGACCATCACGCTCCGCGTGGTGGAGCATCGACATGCAGACCTCGATACGCCAATTCGAATTATTGACAAGGAAGCCGTACAACAAGGTGTTCTCTCGAAACTGGAACACGCCCTCTTCGAGCAAGGCGGGGCCGTAGTCGTACGGGAAGTAGATGTCATGAAAGTGCGCCCATGTGCCGGGTGTCAAGCGGGGCAAAACCTCGCTGATCAGCACGATCACCTCGCTGCCTGGGCGCAACGTGTGCGTTGAATCAACAAAGAGCAATCCCCCGTCGGCCAGCGCCGCCAGTTCATCGAGCGGCACGTCCTGGGCCTTCGCATTGTGCAACGTGATGCTGCCCTCCCGAGCCAACCGCTGCAGCAGCGACGTCGGATAGGGCTCCACACACGTGAGTGCTGGCGTGTAGCCGGCCGCCTTCGCGGCCTCGAGGATGATGGCGGTCGAAACACCACAGCCCACCTGCGCGATCTTCGTCGGCTTTTCACGCACGATGAACGAGTACAGCGCCTGAGCCTCCATCGGCCCAAAGCCGGCTTCGCCGTTCGCCTCGCAGGCTCGGCCATGCACACCAGCCATGTCGCCCGCCGCCTTGCCGGCGTCTACCCATGCCTTCAGCGTGGTAAGCTGCGCCGCGGTAGTCGCATGGTCGATGCCGAACATCGACATCGGCCGACGCCAACCCGTGCTCTGCGCGAGCTCGTTGAAGTCGGGAATCTCGCTGTAGAAATGATTGGGGAGCACCGTGGCGCCGAAGCGTTGCGACACCCGATTCGCCTTGATAAGAAAAGCGGGCAGGGCCGCCTTTATGCGTCCGATCATGCCCGCCGTCCTCCAGTCACGTGCTCGTGTATCGGCCGCTTACTTGCCCTTCTTGAGTTCCTGGATGATGTACTGCAGCGCCAGCTTGTCGTCGCCCTCGGGCATGCTGCCGAGCATCTGCTCGAACTGCGGCAGCGAGCGGTTGATGGCCTCCTGGCCACCGCTCTTGAGCTGCTGGAGCGTCATCTTCACGCGTTCGCGGTACATCTCGGGCAGGTCCTCGAGCTTGATCTCGCCGGAGTTGCCGTTCTCGTTGCCGGCAGCGTCGCCGCCGGTGTTATCGGCCTCTTCGTCCTGCTCGGCGTCGGCAACCAGCTCCTTGACCTGCTCGGGCAGCTCGAACGCGCTGTCTTCGACCTTGTTGACCTCGATCTTCTGCACGTTCATGGTGACCTCGCCGCCGGGTGCGCTGGGCGACTTCATGGCCATCTTGTGGAAGAACTTGAGGCCGTCCACCGTCTTCCACTCGCTCAGCGTGATGGTGGACATCTCCTGGCCGATGGTCTGCTGCAGACCAAGGGGCTGGCCCGAGCTCACGTCGAAGTAGAAGAAGCCGTAGCCCTCTTCCTCATTGGGCTCGAAGCGGACCTTGTATGCCATGCGCTCGGCGAACTCTTCCTTGCCCACGACCTCGAGGCTCTTCATGTTCTTGCGCACGAGCTTGGGATCGAGGATGTTCATGTGCAGCGACGACTGGCTGTCGATCTGCTCGGCCTGAGAACCTTCGACGAGCATGTACTGCTGCTCACCCGTGGGGCCCGCTGGGAAGGCCATCCACGAGGTCTTGCCGTCGGTGCCCATGTCGCTGTTGCCCTGCGGCGTCTCGGTGTGCACCAGGCGGCCGCCATCACGGTGCCACTTGGAGTCCATCTTGATCTCCATGCCCATGAATTCCATCGCGATCACGGTGTGCAGCGATTTGATCTTGTCGATCGCCTCACGGCCACCGACGAACTCGACGGCCTTCTCGGCCACCTCGTCGAAGCTGGGCATCCCCGGCTGGGCCGGCTGCATGGCGGGCTGGGCCGGCTTGGTTTCTTGCTGAGTGTTGCCGTTGCTGTTCTGGGCCAGCACGGTGGAGCCCGCGATGGTCAGAACCAGGCTTGCGGTCAGCATCGACTTCGTGAACATGCTCTTGGACATGATACATTCGCTCCCTCGTTGCGGCCGCATCGCTCTCGGACGCGGCCTGGATTCACCAGAGCCTCGGGCGGCTCGATTCATCGCGCCGCCGTGGCGTGCTTGCGCACGTGGGCGCCCTGTGGGGCCGCCTCGCGCTGGGGCACCTTGCCCTGGTACTTCTTCATGTGCTCGTCGTAGATCCACTTGTACGTCTTCTCCATGCCGTCACGCAGACGGACGGAAGGCGACCAGCCGATCTCACGCTCGATCATGGTGTTATCGCTGTTGCGGCCATTGACGCCCTTTGGCGCGTCGAGGTTGTACTTGCGGTCGAGCTTGATGCCCGCGATGTCCTCGACGATGTCCACCAGGCCGTTGATGGTCACCAGCTCGTTGCTGCCCAGGTTGAGCGGCTCGAGGCAGTCGCTGTTCATGATGCGCTGGCTGCCCTCGACGCAGTCGTCGATGTACATGAACGAGCGCGTCTGCTTGCCGTCGCCCCAGATCTCGATCGAGTGGTCGCCCGTCAGCTTGGCCTCGATCACCTTGCGGCACATGGCGGCCGGCGCCTTCTCGCGGCCGCCCTCCCACGTGCCAAAGGGTCCGTACACGTTGTGGTAGCGGGCCACGCGGGTGTAGATGCCGTAGTCCTCGCGGAAGTGGCGGCACATCCGCTCGCTGAAGAGCTTCTCCCAGCCATAGCCGTCTTCGGGCAGCGCGGGATACGCGTCCTCTTCCTTCAGCGCCACGACGTCCTCGTCGACCTGCTTGTCACCGTTGTAGACGCACGCCGACGAGCTATAGAAGAACTGCTTCACGCCCGCGTCCTTCGCGGCCATCAGCATGTGGGTGTTGATGAGCACGCTGAGCATGCACTCGGCCTTGTGGGTCTCGATGAAGCCCATGCCACCCATGTCGGCGGCGAGCTGATAGACCCTGTCAGCGCCCTGGCAGGCCTGCCGGCAGGCGTCGATGCCGTTGAGGTCGGCCACCAGGTTCTCGGCGTCGTTGTGCACCTGGTACCACTGGTCCATGGGCTTGCGATCAACCGAGCGCACACGGAAGCCCTGGCGCATCAGGTCGGCCGCCAGATGACCGCCGATGAACCCCCCACCGCCCGCAACGACTACCAACTCACCGGCCATGTCCGCTCCTCTGGGCCCGCCATCACTCGATCCGTCTTCGGTGGATTCCCGCATCGCTCCGGCCGGCGGGCGTGGTCCGGGGCGAGGAAGATGCTATTCGCCCCGGCGGCACAATCCCGGGACGGGGCCCAATGGCCCCAGCACGGTGGTTCGCCCGTCACCAGTGCGAAGTTCAGTACCTCGCCGCGCGGTCCCGTGCCGATTGCGACCAGTCGTCTCCCGTGATGTAGCCCAGTCGCCGCATCGCGTCGCCGGCATGCTCTTCCAGGAAGGCCAGGTCGGCATCGGAGAAGGCCGTTCGCCAGTCAACGGGCCTGACACGCCATTTGCGTCCCATAACATTGGTGCTCTTCGGCACGCCGGTCAATCTGGCCATCCAGAGCTGCTGGCGATACCGCAATTTGGGCGGCAGGATGGGCTCGACTCGCTCGGGCTCTTCGCCGAGCCACGAGGCAAGATCTTCGAGGACTGCGCCAGGGTCGCCCACAACATCCTCGTAGTGGACGGCGTGACGCTCAGGGTGGCCCTCGAGCCACGCCCTGACGTGGTCGGCCCAGATCAGCGGCCGCGGCCTGCCGCCGACCTCTTCGCGGATGTAGTCGCGAAACGGCACGCGAGGCCCACCCTCGGCAACCGCCTCGAAGGCGTGCAGGCTGGCCAGCACGGCCCGCACGTCGCGCACACAATATACGACCACGCTCTCGCGCAAGATCTGCTCGCAGAATGGCTTGGATTCTTCGATGAATTCCTTGAACTCGGGCGTGCTGTGCGTCTTGAGGCACGGCATCTTCGCCGTCGCCATCATGTTGAGGCACGCTCCAATCCCAACGTGCGAACGATGCGTCGGTCGAAAACGATCGAGCACAAAGTAGAGGTAGCGATGGGGATTCACGCCCAAGCGAAACGGCGGCCGGCACGCGGGAAACTGCCGCCGGAGCAGGTCGAGCATGAGGTGCGTGCCCGAGCGACGATGCGAGGCGACAACGATCGGCCTGACACCGTCTGGCAACAACCCGCCAGTGCTCTTTCCATTGTCTGGCAAGCCAGACATGGATGCAGCCTAGGAGCAACCCGAAGTCGCTGCCGTTCATCGTCTCAGAACGGGAACACCAGAGGCGTGACAATCACGGCCGTTAGCCCGATAACTATGTTCATCGGGATGCCTACCCGCATGAAGTCGGCAAAGCGATAGCCACCAGGGCCATACACCATCAGGTTGGTCTGGTAGCCCAGGGGTGTGGCAAAGCTCGCCGACCCACCGATCATGATGGCGATCACAAACGGCAAGAAGCTGACCGGCTCACCCGACGTCTGGCCCAGGGTCTCCGATGCCTTGAGCGCGATCGGGAAGACGAGCGCCACGGCCGCGTTGTTGGTGATCACCTCGGTGGCCAGACTCGTTACCGCGTAGACCGCCAGCAACACCAGCCATGGATTCTGCCCGACGATGCCCAGGATGCCATTGGCGATGGCGTCGGCCGCACCCGAGGCATCGAGCGCCTGACCCAGCCCAAGGGCGGCGCCGATGACGATGAGCACCGACCAGTCGATGCTGCGCCTGGCCTCGGTGATCGTGCAGCAGCGCGTGAGCACCATGAGCATCGCCGCAAAGAGCGCCGCGGCCAGCATGTCGAGCACGCCGAGCGCCGCCAGCGCCACCATGCCCGCGAGCAGCACGACCGCGAGGGGAGCGCGGTTGTGCCGACGCGGCGCCGAATCTTCGAGCGCCCCGACCAGCAGGAAGTCTCGCGAGTTGCGATGCCTCTCGGCAAACCCGGGATCGGCCTCGAGCAGCACTGTGTCGCCAGGGCGTAGCTCGATGTCGCCCAGCTTGCCCTTCAATCGCTCACCCTCGCGCGCCACGGCGATAACTACGGCGTCGTACGTGTTGCGGAAGCGGCCCTCGCGGATCGTGCGGCCCGCGGCTGGGCTCGTGCGCGAGACGACCGCCTCGAACAAACGCCGGCGATACCGCGGCGAATCGAGCTTGAAGACCTGATCGGTCGCGGGGGTCAGGCCTCGCAGGGCCTGCAAGTCCTTGATCGCCTCGACCACGCCGGCAAATACAAGTCGATCACCGGCGGCCAGCTCCGTAGTCGGCGCAACGGCCAGCACGCCGCCTTCGCGCTCGACCTCCACAAGGAAGCATCCGGGCAGGTTTCGCAGGCCCGCGTCCTCGACGCTCTTGCCCGCCAGCGTGCTGCCCTCGGGCACGATCATCTCCAGCGTGTACTCTCGCGGATCGGAGAGCACGCTCGCGGGCGAGCCGCGGCTGGGCAAGAGCTTCGGGCCGAGCAGCAAGAGAAAGCCCAGCCCCACGATCACGCACGGCACGCCCACCCATGTGATGTCGAACATGCCCAGCGGTTCGAGGTTCGTCTGATCGATCACCATGCCCGCGACGACGAGGTTGGTGCTGGTGCCGATGAGCGAGCAGGTGCCACCCAAGATGGCCGCATAGCTCAGCGGGATCATCAGCTTGCTAGGCGACTGCCGCGTGCGCTTGCACCAGTCCGAGACAGCGGGGATCATCAGGGCCACAACCGGCGTGTTGTTCAGGAATGCGCTCATGCCGGCAACGGGGGCCGTAAGCCTGAACATGCCGCTCCGCAGCGTCTTGGGCCTTCCCAGCACGCGTGCGGAGATCCAGTCGATGCCGCCGGTCTCCTTCAGGCCGGTCACGACGACGAACAGGACCGCGACGGTCGCCAGGCCGGTGCTGCCGAAACCGCCGATGGCCTCACGAGGCGAGAGGATGCCAAGCTTTAAACCCGCGTCGGTGGGCACCGGCACAATGAGCAGGAGCGTGAGAGCCGAGACCAGGATGGCGTCCGCGGCGATGCGGGTCAGCATGAGCGCCAGCAGGACGACCACGATGATGCCCAGAACGATGACCGCCTCGATGCCCATAGGCCGCTGGACTCCCCTGCCACTACCGAACGCCGGACGCCCCGGGGGCATCATCGGCTATCGGGCTTGGCGAGGATATATGCCAGAGCGTGCGGACGGGTTCGACGGGGGTCTCAGCCGCAGTCGTCCATCGCGGTCAGCAGGATGAGGTAGTCGAAGATCAGGAACTGGCCATCGCCGTCGAGGTCCGCCCGGGGCACGCTGGCTTCCCAATCGGTCTGGAAGACCAGCAAATCAAAGACAGTGACCTCACCATCCTGGTCGTAGTCGGCAAGAGCGCAATCCCCGAGCACGAGTGTCTGGAGCTGATCGAGCCAGGCCTGGGCGATCACCGTGTTGCCGAAGGGTGTGAAGTGTGAATCGTCGTAGCGCATACCGCTCGCGAGCTGCTCGAAGAAGTCGCCAACCCTTGGGTGGTTGACGCCGCTGACGGCGGCCAGCCCCTCGGCGTCGGCATTCTGTGCGATGTACGTGTGCCATGAGTGGTGATCGACATGCCCGTGCACGGCGCTGGAAGCCCACATGACCTCGGCCCCCGGTTTCAATCCGGCACGCACCGCGGCGACATAATCGCTCATCGCGCTCTCATCGGAGCCTTGCTGGGCCAGAGCAGCGATCCAGATATCAACGTCCGACACGCGTGCCCACTCGCCCGTGGCGCCTGGGAACGCAGTATCCAGTTGCACGGTGTATCCGCTGGCGCCCTTGCCCGCCGACCCAACTATGAATCCGTCGACATCTGGACGCCATGCGCTGTGTCCATAGACCATCACGCCGATGCTGCTTCCAACGGAGCGAAGCTCAAGCCCTCGCCACACACGCTGGTCGCCGGACGCCACCGCATCGAATCGATATTCCACCTGAACGAAGCGGTACGGACCGATGCGTAGCTCGTTGCCGCGCCGTGGCTCACCACCGAGCGGGTGCGACAAGTGGAGCGTCGTCTGCTCGCTGGTGCGCTCGACGGACGTGATGTGACCGATACCGCCGCGTGACGGGCCGTCGATGATCACGATGGCCTCACCGGCCTCTGCCTGAACGTCTCCAGCCAGCACCACCCGCGTCGGCTCGGCGAGCGCGTCGCCATCGCCCCAGAAGACGCTCAGCCGCGTCGTATCGAGTTGTTCGATCCGCGCGACATCGACCAGATCGCCGTCCGCGCCTTGCGATGTGGCGACCGCCGGCGCCCATTGCAATTCTGATGAGCCCGGAAAGGCCAGCACGGTGGCCTGCACCACAAGTGGTGCATCAGCCGTCATCAGGCTGCCATCGATCGGCTCGCAGAGCATGCGATACATGCCGCCGTCGCTGATGCTCGCGGGCGAACCCGGCCCGAGGCTGTCATCGGGCATCGTGCCCGAGCCGATCCTCGTGAATGTCGCCCACGCATCATCGCGTGTGTGCAGGGGCCTGACCAGCGACATCTCGGGAGATTGCCGCGCGGTATCGAAGCCGAGCCAGCCACCCCGCACATCGATGATTGCTGCGGGGCGCATCAGCACCCCGGCAAGCTGCGGCCGAAGGGCTTCGGCCAATCCATGCGCGAGACTCTCGGGCCTGGGCTGCGGAGCGATCGACCCGCGCGTGCCGCGGCTGTTGGCACTGACCAGGACTCGAACGAGACCCTCGGGCCCAGTCACGAGTTGACGCACGGGACCATTCGCAACGCCCGCAGGCAGCGCATCGGTCCTGTAGTCAGGCAGCCTGATCGCGAAGAAGCCGTCCATGCCCGGCTCGAGCCTACTCCTGAAGACCAGGCCATCTGCGATCTGGGCGCGCCCGGCACTGCGAAACAAGCCTCGGAACCCAGGAGCGAGTTCGGTTGGCCGAGTCAGCATCGGCACGTTGTGCTCGGACACGGGCCCGCCAACCCAAGAGCGCATCAGGCCGGCCGCATCCTGCCCGACAGCTCCCGAGCTCACCATGTGGAATGCAAGGAGCTTGCAACCCTGCCATCCGTTCATCAGCCCGCCAGCATCGCGGGCATCAAGGCTGTGCGGCGCGTAGAACCATCGGCTGTCCCAGACCGCCTGCACGTCGGCATCGTT
>JBITAB010000123.1:0-2813 GCA_044439825.1 Phycisphaerales bacterium JB064
TGTCGAAGGTCGAGACGACCTCGTCACCGGTCAGGCTGTCGCCGTTGTCGTTCCAGTCATCGGCGTCGACCGTGACAGGGCTGGCGGCGCCGCCCCACGAGGGGTGGCTGGCGTTGTTGAAGACCGGACGCGGGGCGAAGAAGTCGACGGCGCTGTCGATGCCCAGGGTGCCCTGGATCGAGGCGTCGGCGTCGGTGTTCCAGAACGAGAAGTGGACGCGGTTGCCGGCGCTCACAAAGCTGTCGAGCTCGGCTGCGAAGCCAGCTGCGAAGTTGTTGGCGGGGTTGTGGATGATGGCGAAGCGGTACTGACCGCTGGCCAGGGCCGCGTTGAGCGCGGCGTAGTCGCCATCGATGAAGTCGTAGTTGAGGCCGAGGTTGTCGGCGGCGGCCTGAGCCGGGAAGTCGCCGTTGCTGTCCGAGAACAGCACGATGCGCGCGGGCAGCGAGCCCTGGGTGTAGCCGATGTCATCAAAGCAGGTCTCGGGACCATCGAGGCGGACGCGGCCGATGGCCACGTCGGAGGTCCAGCTGATGGCTTCCATGGAGCCATCGCCGGGGCCCCAGCCGTCGGCGTCGGTGAAGACGCCGATGCTGTTGCCGTCCAGGTCGAAGAACTCGACGGTGTCAACGCCCACGCCGGCGGCGGTGGCGTTGGCCTGGAAGCCGCTGATGCCACCGATGCCCGAGAAGTCGAGCTCGATGGAACCGAAGCCGAAGATGGCGCCGAAGATGCCACCGCTGGTGGCCTGCACGGGCAGACCGCCGCGGAAGTCGATCCAGTCGCCTTCATTGACGGCGGCGAAGCTCAGGGCGCCGCCGACGGCGACATCGCCACCGAAGATGCTGGTCAGGAAGACGCGACCACCACCGGTGGCCTCGAAGTCTTCCACGGCGTCGGGCGTAAAGGGACCAGGGGTGACCTGGGCGAACGTGGTGCCGGCGGCCGCGAGGATCGCGGAAGCGGCGAGAACCTTCTGGGTATTCATCTCTACAAGCCCCCAAATCATCAGGAACTACAGCTGTATGCGGCCGATACGGCACCGACCGCTTCGTCGACGAAACGGAACAAACTACCGGATCCCTACGAGGGAATCCGGGGTCAGCAAGTCTTCACTACACTCGAAATCGCGGGAACAAGCAATCTCTCTATGCCAGTACCGCAACCCCTCCTGTTGCAGGCCTTCGGCTTGCACTTCTAGCGCGCGGTGCTCACGATACACCGGACGGCTTCATTGCAAAGCCGGAGACGCTGCGAGTGTTGCCGGGGGGCGGCCGAAGGTCGGAACGCTTCCTTCGGTCTTGGTCAGAGAAAGTCTTCCCCCCAGCTCCCCACGAGCCAATCCGACAATCTCCCTTTCTAGTAATGACGCCTGCGCTGGTACTTGTCAAGAGGAAATTGCGTCGCCGTTGCATAAATCTGATGACGATGTCGTAGTTTTTCGCACATCAAACCTCATGTGTCGGCATTGGTACGCATGAGGAGGGCTCCAAAGGCGCATGTAGTGCACGCCCGACCTCACTCTGAGGGGCTAGCGTCGGGTGCGCGGCGACCTTTGCGCAACACGGTTTCATGAAGGGGCGGAAGATTTGGAGCGGAGCATGCTTGGATCGATTGGCGGCGGCAGGCGCGTGGTGATCACGGGCATGGGGTGGGTGACGCCGCTGGGCAACGACCTGGAGAGCACATGGAAAGCCCTTATGGCGGGCCGGAGTGCGGCCGGGCCAGTTGAGCGGTTTGAGGCGGGCAGCTTTGCGACGAGCTTCGCGTGCGAGGTGAAGGGGTTTGAGTTAGCGGACTTTGTGGGGCACGACCTGGCCGGCCGGCACGCTTCGGCGCGAGGCGGGACCGCCTTTGGTGTTGCGGCGGCGGCGATGGCATGGCGGCAAGCCCAGCTGAACAAGACTAGCGTTGACCCCGCTCGGGCGGGGCTGTACCTCGGTGCGGGCGACAGCAGCCCGGACAGCGAGGCCTTTGGCCGCATGTGCATCGCGGCCTGGGACGAGGCGGCTCGTGGGCTGGATGATGGGCAATGGGCTCAGGAAGCGGCGGCCCTGGGCCTGATGAGCGAGGTGGAGCAGGAGCCGCAGATGGCCCTGGCCCATGTGGCGGGCCTGCTGGGCCTGCGTGGCCCGGCGATGAACTGCATGACGGCGTGTGCGGCCAGCACGCAGGCCATCGGCGAGGCGGCCGAGGTGATCGCCCGAGGCGACGCCGACGTGATGGTCAGCGGCGGGTGCCACTCGATGATCCATCCGCTGGGGATGACCGGGTTTGTGCGGCTGACGGCGATGAGCCGGCGCAGCGACGATCCGCAGGGCGCCAGCCGGCCGTTCGATCGCACGCGGGACGGCTTCGTGATGGGCGAGGGCGCGGGGATGCTCGTGCTCGAAGAGTTGGACCATGCGCTGGCCCGTGGTGCGAAGCCACTGGCGGAGATCGCCGGCTATGGGAGTTCGGCGGACGCGTATCGCATTACGGACATCGACCCCGAGGGCGAGGGCGCGTGGCGGGCGATGGCGCGAGCGCTGGAGCAGGCGGGGATCGATCCGTCTGAGCTCGATGGCGATGGGCGGCCTGGCGTGCACTACATCTCGGCCCATGGCACGGGCACGCGCGAGAACGACGGCATCGAGACGCGTGCGATCAAGCGGCTATTTGGCGAGCATGCGTCGCGTGTGCCGGTGAGCAGCGTGAAGAGCATGCTCGGGCACCTCATCCAGGCCGCGGGCGCGGTGGAGTTGATCACGTGCGTTCGCGCGATGCAGACGGGGTGGGTGCCGCCGACGATCAACTATCGCGAGCGTGATGAC
>JBITAB010000124.1:0-13097 GCA_044439825.1 Phycisphaerales bacterium JB064
GTGTGATGGGACGTGGTGGCCGGACGCCGAAGAATCGGGCATGCCGACTACCGATACGCCGCCGCTCGCCCGCGACCAGCAGATGCTCTTGAACGCCCTGGCCCAGGCGGCCGACAGGGTCGGCGTTGGCGGGTTCTTCGAGATCGGGCAGGCCATCGCCCAGCGGTGCGGCACCGACGCGAGCGAGGCCGACCTGGACTGGGCGGCTGCCGAGCTGGCCCGGCTGGATCTGGACGAGCTCGCCGGCCTGGTGCGCGTCGGGGCGGCCCGGTTCCACCTGCTCAACAAGGCCGAGCAGCTCAACATCGTGCGGGTGAATCGGCAGCGTGAGATGGCCTCGGCCGATGGTGGGGCGCGGGCGGAGTCGATCGACCAGGCGATGGAGCGGCTGGCGTCGCAGGGCTTGGACGCGGCGGGCGTGGCGGCGCTGCTGGGCCGGCTCGACATCGGCCCCACGCTGACGGCCCATCCCACCGAGGCCAGGCGGCGGACCGTGCTGGACAAGCAGGCCGACGTGGCGGCGAGCATCGTGCGGCTGGGCCAGGGCAGGCTGACGCCGCGCGAGCGGAGCGAGACGCTCGGCCGGCTCGAGCGTGCCATCGCGCTGCTGCTGACCACCGACGACGTGCGCGTGCAGCGGCTCGATGTGCCGGCCGAGGTGCGCAACGGGCTGTACTTCCTGAAGACGACGATCTGGAAGTCGGCGCCCCGGCTCGTGCGAGACGTCGCGTGGGCGGCCAGGCGGACCTTTGGTGAGGATCAGAAGGCGATCGTGGCCAACGACCTGCCCGCGATGCTGAAGTATCGCAGCTGGATCGGCGGCGATCGTGACGGCAACCCGAACGTCACCAGCGACGTGACGCAACGCACGCTGGGCCTGATGCGCGAGACGGCACGGGAGCTGTGGGACACGGAGCTTGCACGCCTGCACGACGCGCTCTCGGTCTCGAGCGAGCGTGTGGATTTCGGGGACGTGCTGGCCGAGGATGGCGACGAGGGGCAGTATCGCCACGAGCCCCTGCGCGTGCACGTCTCGACCATGCGTGAGCGTGTCGCGAATGACGGGCAGTATGACTCGAAGGCGTTGCTTGACGATCTGCTGATGCTTCGGCGTGCCCTGCACGCGACGGGGTTGCCTGGCCTCGTGCGCGTGGCGGAGGAGGGGCTGCTCGCCGACGCCATCACGCGGGCGAAGGCGTTTGGACTGCACCTGGCCACGCTGGATATCCGCCAGCACTCGGGCGTGCACGCCAAGGCCGTTGCCGAGCTCTTCAAGCTGGCCGGCGTGTGTGAGGACTACCAGGCGCTCGACGAGGCGGGCAAACTCGCGGTGTTGCGCCAGGAGCTGGCGTCGAAGCGACCGCTGGTGCGTGAGAGCGCCGAGCTGAGCGAGGACACGACCGAGCTGATGGCGACGCTGCGCGTGGTGCGCGATGCCGTGGCCCGCGAGCCGGCGAGCGTGCGGTGCTGGGTGATCTCGATGACCAGCCATCTGTCGGACATGCTGGCGTTGCTGCTGCTGATGCACGAGGTCGGGCTGAGCATCCAGGTGGTGCCGTTGTTCGAGACCGTCGACGACCTGGCCAACGCGCCGCGCTTGATGGATGAGGCGCTGGGCGACCCGATCTTCCGAGCCCATGTCCAGGCCACCAGCGAGGGTGCGCCCGAGCAGGAGGTGATGCTGGGCTACAGCGACTCGAACAAGGACGGCGGATTCCTGATGGCCAATGCCGCCTTGCACGCCGCCCAGCGACGCATCGCCGAGGTGTTCGACAAGCACGGCGTTTCGCTCCGCTACTTCCATGGTCGGGGCGGGACGATCGGGCGCGGCGGTGGGCGTGCGGGCCGGGCGATTCTTGCTGCGCCGCCCGCGGCGCGCAGCGGACGGCTGCGGTTCACCGAGCAGGGAGAGGTCATCACCTTCCGCTATGCCCTGCCCGACATGGCGCGGCGGCACCTGGAGCAGATCGTGCACGCGGCGATGCTGGCCGAGGCGTCGCGGGAGCCATCGGCGGGCGGCGAGGGTTTCGAGTCGCTCGTGCTCGGGCTCGCCGGCCACGCGCGGGTGAAGTATCGCGAGTTGATCGATGGTGCGGCGTTCTGGCCATGGTTCGTGGGCGCGAGCCCGGTGGAGCACATCGGCGACATGCGCATCGCCTCGCGGCCGGTGTCTCGGGCGACCGGTTCGAAGCTGGTCTTCGACAAACTGCGGGCGATCCCCTGGGTGTTCTCGTGGGTGCAGATGCGGGCGCTGGTGCCGGGCTGGTATGGGCTTGGTTCTGCCGTCGAGCAGGCGAGCGAGTCGCAGATCGCCGAACTGCGCGATGCGGCGGAGGGGCGTGCGTTCCTCGGCACCGTGCTCGACAACGCCGCTCAGGAGCTGGCCCGGGCCCGCATGCCGATCTTCCGGCGGTACGCGATGGCAGGGCCCGAGGGCGAGGCGATGCTGGCGACTATCGAGGCGGAGCACGAGCGGACGGTGCGTGCGATCGTGTCGCTGACTGGTCGCGACGACCTGATGGCCCACGCGCCGGTGGTGGGGCGGTCGATCCACGAGCGCAATCCGTGGACCGACGTGCTGAACCTCGCCCAGATCGAGTTGCTCGGGCGGTATCGCGGGAGCGGCGAACGCGAGCGAGAGGCGATCAAGGACATCCTGCAGGCGAGCATCAACGCGATCGCGGCCGCGATGCAGTCGACGGGGTGAGCTCAGCCGTCGTCGTTCTGGGTTGCGTACGCCTCGTCATGCACCGCCGGACGCATGAGTGCGATCTCGGCTTCGCTTGGCTCACGCGTGGCTGGCGTGACGAGCGTGCCCGCGAGCGTCACGCCGGGAGGGACGGGCAGGTCGAAGCTGACGCGCACCGTGCCCGACGTGGGCTCGATGCGTGGCTCGATGTACCGCACGGCGCCCCAAAGAACATGATCGGTGGGAGCATGGAAGTGCAGGGCGTAGTGGTCGCCGCTGGTGAGTCCAGCTGCGACCGTTGCGGGCAGGAAGAGATCGACACTCAGGGCGTCGATGTCGGCCAGTTCCGCGATCGCATCACCGCTGCGGACGATCGCACCCTCTTCCATCGGAACGCGAAGGACGACACCGTCGAAGGTGGCGCGGATGAGGTGACGCTCGACCTGGGCCTCGGCCTGGCGTTGCCTGAGCATTGCGGCAGCGATCAGCTCGGTCGCCTCGGCGAATTCCGCCCGAGCCATATCCGCTTCGCTCTGGGCGTTGATGATCTCTTCGCTGTTCGAAGCGCCACGCTCGTGCACCATCTGCGTGCGTTCGAGCACGTGCTGGGTGTGTGACACCCTGAGCAGGGCCCGCTCGACCCGCGCGATCTGGTTTGCCTCTTGCTTGGCCAGTTCGAGCGAGGCCCGTGCGACGCGGTCGTCGAGCCGTGCGATGGGCTGGCCCTTTGACACGCGCTGGCCTTCTTCGACGAGCAGCTCGAGCACCTGCGAATCGAAGCTGGCACCGAGTGTGACTGCCCGGCGGGGCTTGGCGACGCCCGGGAGCACGCGTGTGCCCTCGGGGATCTGCATGATCTCGACGGAAACTCCGGCGTCATGCGCGGCATCCGATGCCTGCACGTCGTCAGCGTGCAGAGCCAGGAACATCGAGATGAGCCAGATGACGATGTGTGTCATGGGACGACCCCGATCAAGGTCAGCGTTCGCTGAAGCCTCGGCTGACCTTGTTCATGAACAACGAGAAGCGACGATGGATGACCGATGCGGTGGTCATCGGGCGTACGGGCAAGCGGGCAATGATCGACGCATTGGCTGGCGGTGCCGCGTGCTCGGGCAGGGCGAGCCTGATGGCGATGTAGGGCTCCGATGCCAGGCCGGTCGCAGGATTGACCGCGATCGAGAGCGCGCTCGCGAATGGTGCGACGCTGGAATCGAAGTGTCGGGTTGCCGATGGGGAGATGGACGTGACCGTGGCCATGAGTTGCTTGTCTGGCTGGGCAGGCGAGCGGCACGCGATCTTGTCACCAACCGAGAACGCCAGGCGATCGGCGATCTGCTCAGGAACAACCACCAACGCCTCGCGCGAGCCGCTCCCGACCGTCATGAGCGGTTCACCCTTGCGTAGATGCGAGCCCTCACGAAGCCCTTGGGTCGAGACGACGTGCACCGGCTGGATCGCGGTGATGTCCATGTGCCGGAGATCGGTATCGACCTTCGCCAGCGCTGCGCCAGATGCGTCAACCCTTGACTGAGCGGAGACGCCATCGGCTGGGGAGGTAGCCGAAGCGAGGATGGCCTGCGTGGAGGCGGCCTTGTGCTCGGCCGAGCGCACGCTGTGCTGGGCGTCCAGATCGGTGCTCGTGAGCGACAGCATGGTGTCGCCGGGCTTGAAGGTGTCGCCCGGCCGCAGGGTTGTTTCTCGCAACGCGCCATCGCTCGGGGCATGGATGGTCTCGATCGACGCGAACGTGCTTACACCCTTGGCGTGCACAGGCCAGGGGAGGGGTACGAAGAGGACGCCCGTGATCAGTGCGACCGCGATGGTCGCGACCGTGGTGGCGCTGCGCAGCCGTCGATCGGCAAGTTGTTCGGACTTTGAGATGAATCGAGCGAGGCCCAGCACAGCCTTGCCGAGCGTCATGCCGATAATGACGGTGGCCAGTGCGATGCCCATGCCGCCAAACTTCAGGATGATGACCGTCGCGATGGTCGTCATGATGACGACTCGATAGCCGAGCTGGGCGAGCCCGAAACCGACCAGTGGCCAGGGATGCCGGACCGGCTGGCCGAACTCGTCCTCGCGGATGCCGAAGAAGAGCCGCTTGGCGAACTGGGCTACGGCCGCCTCGCATCGGCCGCGTAGGTTCGGGATGCCCGCGAGATCGCTCGCCAGGTAGTAGGCGTCGTAGCGCAGCAGCGGGTTGAGGTTGAAGAGCGCCGTCGTGATCGTGGCCAGCACGACCGTTTGGTACGCGATGGTGTTAAGCGTGGATGGTTCGGTCATCGCCCACACGATCAATGCCATCGTGCCGATGATGGACTCGAAGTAGACGCCCGCAAGGCTGACGATGGCCCGCCGGCGTGCCGTGGTGAACGACCAGGAATCGGTCGCGTCCACGTATGCCAGAGGCGTGAAGAGCACGAGGAAGGCGCCCATCTCGGGCACCTGCCCGCCAAAAGCCTTGCACGCGTAGGCGTGGCCAAACTCGTGGACGACCTTGAGCCCGATCAGCACGGCCCAGAGCAGCACGAGGTTGCCGCCCGAGAACATGGTGAGCACAGGCGAGGCCAGCTCATCCGCACGGGCGAAGACGATGAGCAACGACGCGGCTGCCAGCACGCACCAGGCGATGAACGCCGGCATAGTGAACAGCCAGCCGAACAGCGGTATCGTGCGGTCGAGGAATCGGTTGGGGTTAAAGAGCGGGACGCGCAGGAAGAAGATGCCCAGGGCCTTGGAGGCTCGCTCGGCCCGCAGCCTACGTTCGTATCGCTTGTACAGCACCGAGCCATCGCCGAGCGGCAGCGAGAGCAGGTTGCGTTGGTGCAGATCGACTACGAACTGGTAGTAGCGCTCCTCGTCATCGGCATCGAGCAGACCACGTTCGACCAAGGACCGGAAGGTCTCACCGAGGGTCGTCGAGCGATCGATGAGCGACAGGATCTGGTAGTCCGAGGGATCGAATCGGTGGGTCTTGAAGGTGACGGGGTCTCGTAGCACGTACGCCGGCCCGGACCGGAACACGTGCCGGGTGATGCCGAGCTCGGCGCGCGGCGAGACGACCACGTTGCGGAGCTGGTCGGCCAAGGCTGGAGTGGTAGGCACGCTACTCATCGCTACTCGATCCAGAAGTTAAGGTGTGCGAAATCGATGGCACGCCGCAGCCCCAGCCACCAGTTGGGCTTGCGGCCGGCTTCAACGATGGCGACCCCCTCCATGCCGGGACGTAGCCAGCCCTGTCCCGCGGGCAGATCGGCTTGGGCGAGGAAGACCGAGCGTCCGTCGCGCACCGTGGCCGCCGGCTCGACGTGCGTGAGCGTGACGATGGCGGCGTCCTCGGGGCGAGCATGGCTGGCGAAGCGGACGCGGGCGCTCTCGGCGAGGTCGGTCACGCGTCGCTCGGGGAGTTCCAGTTCCAGCTCGAGCGTGCTCTCGTCGGCGATGGTCAACAAGGCCTCGCCTACGGGCACGAGGCTGCCCGTGAGGTCGGAGATGTTCGAAGAAACCACGATGCCGTCAATCGGAGAGACGACGGTGGCCAAGTCGATCTGCTCATTGATGCGCTGCAGGCTCGCAGCGCTCGCGTCCCGTTCGGCCTGCGCTATGGCGGCGATCGCGGGATCGGAGTTGGCGATGGCATTGTTGAATCGGAGCGTTGCGTTCTCGACCTCGCTGGCGAGTTGGGCCCTCTGGGCGACCATCGTGCTGGTGTCCAGCCGTACGAGCGGCTGGCCCGCGATCACGCGATCGCCGGATCGCACCAGCACTTGAGCGACGGTCCCATCGAGGCCGGATGCGACCACGACCTCGCGGCCAGCGATGACCGATGCCTGGGTGGTCACGCGGTACATGGTGGGCTTGAAGGTGAACCACAGCACGAAGAGCGTCGCCGCAACCATCGCGAGCTGGCGGGGCCGGGTGCCCGGCTTCGTGAGCCAGCGGTAGCCATCATGAATGGTCGACCTGGCGTGCGATGGCAGCGAGCGTGTGGACTTGTGCACGACCGGGACCGCCGCGGAGAGCGGCGCGACGAGCTTGGTGAGTGCCTCGATCTCCTCTGGCCTGAACGGATCGTCGGCGTGGCGTGCCAGCGAGAGCACGCCGACCGGGACATCACCGGCCACGAGCGGGACGCTGAGCACGCAACTGCCGGCGCACGCGCTGCGCCAACGTTCGTGCAGCAGGCCGGTCGCTGCTGAGGCGTCGTCGGCCCATTGCTCTTTTGGTTGGGCGATGAGCGGAGCCTGCGCGTCGAGGCACTCGCCCATGGCCTGCTGGATGTGGTGCACGCCCGGGCTGCGCTCCTTCACGTGGTCGAGCCCTGAGATGCACACGACACGCACGCTGCCGCCCGTGGCCAGGCCCAGCGCCGCCTGGTCGCACCCGAAGCGTTGCTTGGCGGAGTTCGTCAGGGCGTATGCGAACTGCTGGACGGTCTTGTAGCTTCCCGCACGGGCCAGCACGCGTGCGAAGTCGTCCATCTCCACTCGGGCGGCTTGGACAGGGGGCTTTGCGAAGCTCGACGCGCCGATCGCGGCGATCGAGCGGAGCTGCGATTGCATCGCGCGTGCGTGGGCCTCGTCCTGCCATGGCAAGAGCAACGCGACACCGCCAATGGGTTCGCCGGAACTCGATTCCAGCGGCGTCGAGAGCACGGCCCACCGGGGCTTGTCACCATCGCCATACACACGCCCGACCGGATAGCCGTGCGATCGTGCGTCCAGGGCTGCGGCCTTCATCTCTCCATGCCAGGCCTCGATGCCCTCTGGTCCACCATCGCTCACACAATCGAGTTCCTGGTCGCGAACGCCGAGCGTCAGGGCGGCCGCGATCGCGCCGTGCCCGTGCTGGAGGGTTTCCAAGAGCGTCTGGGCACGTGAGGCAACCGATGGATGATCGGCCTCCAGCCGCCGCAGCCGCGCCAGCATCTCGGACACGCGGTCACCGGCGCTCGCGGTTTCGCGAGACGTGTCGGCCGAGTCAGGGATGGCATTGGAATCGATCATGTGGTTCAAACGCAGACGAGTCTTCCGTATGTTTAGATCAGCGAATCTGAGGACTTGGCGCTCGATGGCAGCTGCACGGGCTCGAGGAATCGCATGCCTGCCTCGTACGCGTCGGTGCGGACCTGCCGGCCGCGCAGGCACAGGGCGTAGACCGGGGGCAGATCGAGCTCCGAGCGGTCGAAGCTCAGCAGATAGACGTCGCCGATGCCCAGCGGTCTGGGGAGCAGGAGCTGTGTGCCGCCGGTCGAGACGTCTCCGGTGAAGCCGCGAAGGGTCTTGCCCTCGCGCATGCTCAACGATCCCGGCTCGACGGTGACCTTGGCGCGAACGACAAGGCGCGTCGTCTGCCGCATCGCGCGGGCGGCGTCCTGCGTGTTCGCGGCGAGCTCGGAGATGAGCTCTTCGCTTGGGACCGCGGAGTCCAGGCTTTGCTTTTGGGTCGGTGGCACTGTTGATGGGTCCTTGTGGGGTGGGGATCAGTTATCCCGGTCCTTGTCCTGCTTGCCCGGCCCGATCGATCGGACCATGGCCCACAGGAGACCAAACATGGTGGTGTTCGTGGATGGTGCTTCGCCTGCCGTCTTGGCGATGGCTGGCGCTTCTTCGATGGCGTTGGGCTCGTGCCGAAGCGACTGGCCGGGCTCTGGCGCATCCCGATGAGCACCATGGCCAGGCTCGGTCAGGGTGAAGAGTGGCTTGGTGGGTGCGGCGATGGGCGCATGGAGCGTGTCGTCGTCTTGCACCGCGTCCAGTTCGAGTGTTTGCAGCTGCGCCATCGGCGGAGGCGTGCCAGCGGTGGACGCTTCCATGGTGATGGCGTCCACCTGTTCGGCCAAGTCCTCCAGTCCATCGACCGCCTCGTCGGTCCAATCGAAGGCTTCTGATGGCGCCGCAAATGGGTCGGCCACCGCAACCTGCGGCGGTGCAGCGACGGGGGTGTTGGGCGTTGATTCGTCCTCAGTATCCTCCGCGTCGGTCGGGATCGCATCGATCCGCACCTGGATGGTGTGAGAGACCTGCACGCTGTCGCCGTCGGCCTCGGTCGAGACCGCCGTTACGACAAGGGTGAATTGCCCCTCGGCCGAGGTATCGCCGGTGAGGGTCAGGCCATCGAGGTCCTCGGGCGAGAGGGTCCAGACGCCGTCGCCAGTGGGGGCGCCCGCGCTGAGCGTGACCCCGTCGGGCACGCCAGAGATCGTGATGGTGAGCGTCTCGGAGCCATCGGTGTCGGCGAGGCCGGCGGCGATGTCCAGGTCCATCGGCGCGCCGACGAATCCCTGCACGCCGCTGGCGGACAGATCCGGGGCGTCGGCCACACCCGCGACCGATACGTCGAGAGTTGCTGTGGTATCTCGGACGCTGCCGTTGGTTTCTTCTGCTGTCGTTGTGATCGTCAGCGTGAAGTCATCGCTCGAGTCTGCGGGAAGCGAGATGGTCAACCCTGCAAGGTCGTCCTGAGTCAGTTGCCACGATCCGTCTCCCTGCGCTTCGCCCGCGCTCAGCGTCGCGCCATCGGGTACGCCTTGGATGACCACCGAGATTGTCTCGGAGCCGTCGGGATCGGCCGACGCCGCCGTGATGTGGAGCGGGATGGGCTGATCTTCGACGCCGGCCGCAGGCATCACCTGCAATACCGGTGTCTCGGCCACGGGATCGATCGAGACATGGAGTTGCTGGGTCGTCGACGCGTGCGAGCCGCCTGCATCGGTCGAGGTAGCGGTGACGGTCAGCGTGAACGACTCGTCGAAGTCCTCGGCGGGTGTGATCGTGAGATCATCCAGTTGCCCGGGCGTGAGCTCCCAGACCCCGTTCCCAAGGTTGTTGCCAGCGCTCAATGTCGCGCCGTCGGGCACGCCGGCGATCTTGAGGGTGAGGGACTCCGAGCCATCGAGGTCGCTCATGACAGCTGAGATATCCAGGGGGATCGTTGTGTCTTCGGCTCCTGACGTGTCAGAAACCGAGAGCGTCGGATCGTCGGCGACCGCGTCCACCGAGACGCGGACGGATTGCGTGGTGTGCGAGATCGAGCCGTTCGCTTCCCGAGTTGTCGCGGTGATCGAGAGGTCAAACTGGCCGTCTGTATCGTGCGGCGGCGTGAAGGTCAGCCCATCCAACTGATCCGGCTCGAGCCTCCAGACGCCATTGCCCTCGTCGACACCCGCACTCAAGCTCGCACCAGACGGCACGCCGGCGATTCGGATCGTGAGGTCCTCGGACCCATCGGTGTCGGCCAGCGACGCCTGGATGTTCAAGGCGATTGGAGTGTCTTCCAGCCCTGTGACATCGGTCACGATCAGACTTGCCTCGTCGGCCACAGCCTGCACATGGACGTCGATGGTGCGTGTGATCTCCGCAGTGCTGCCGTTGCCTTCGTGGGATGTTGCCGTGACGGACAGCGTGAAGTCGCCGTCCGAGTCGGCCGGTGGCGTGATGGTCAGCCCTTGCAGTTGCTGGGGCGAGAGCGACCACGAGCCATCGCCCAGATCGCTTCCTGCACTCAGCGTCGCACCGTCGGGCACGCCCGAGATCACGAGCGACAAGGACTCGGAGCCATCGATATCCGTGAGAGCGGAAGAAATATCCAGGGCGATCGGCAGATCCTCGAAACCGCTCGCGTTCGAGAGTGCGAGGTCGGGAGCATCCGCAACGGCATCCACGCTCACGCGCATGCTCTGGATCTGCACGTTGCTGTCGCCGGTGGCCTCTGTCGCCTGGGCCGTGATGGTGAGGTCAAACTCGCCGCTGAAGTCTGCTGGAGGTGTGAGCGCAAGCCCGGACAGTTGATCGGGCGAGAGCCTCCAGACGCCATTGCCCTCGCTTGTTCCGGCGCTCAGGGTCGCGCCCTGTGGCACTCCCGAGATGCGGATGGCCAGGGTCTCGGAGCCATCCGTATCCGTCAGGGCGGAAGAGATGTCGAGCACAATCGGGCTGTCTTCGAACCCTTGCGCGTTGGCTACCGAGAGCAGCGGGGCATCGGCGGCGGCGTCCACAGACACCGAGACCGTGGATGTGATGCTGCTCGTGCTGCCGTTGGCCTCGCTCGACGTGGCGGTGACCGTCAGCGTGAAGTCTGCGTCGGAATCCTGCGCCGGCGTGATCGTGAGCCCGGGCAGCTCAGCCGGGTCGAGCGTCCAGACGCCTCCACCCTGATGCGTGCCCGAGCTGAGTTGTGCGCCAGCGGGCACGCCAGAGATTGTGATGCTGAGCGATTCCGAGCCGTCGGTGTCGGTCAAGGTAGCCGACAGATCGAGCGGGATCGCGGTGTCTTCGATACCGGCGGCATCGCTCACGCTCAGCGACGGCGCGTCGGCCACGCCGCTCACCGAGACATGGAGCGTGTCGGTCGTCGTCGCGGTCGATCCATTGGCCTCGGTGGAGCGTGCCGTGATCGTGAGCGTGAAGTCCTGATCGGAATCCTGGGCGGGCGTGACGGCCAGGCCATCCAAATCAGCGGGTGAAAGGGACCAGTTGCCTCCGCCCAGATCCGTTCCATGGTTGAGCGTGGCGCCTGTGGGCACGCCCGAGATCGTCAGGCTCATGGTCTCCGAGCCGTCGGTGTCGGCGAGGGCAGCGGAAACGTCAAGGGCGATTGCGGAATCTTCAGAGCCTGTCGCATCCAACGCGGTGACGATGGGAGCATCGGCGACCGCCTGCACGCCGATCTGGAACTGTCCCATGGATTCGGACCACGCCTGGCCATCCGAGGCGCTGAACGTGAAGGACGTCTGCCCCGACCAGTCGCCATCGGGCGTGAAGACGAGTTTGCCGCTGCTGACATCATTGGCGTCAATGACCTGACCGGTCGTGACGGCAGCCCCATTAATCGTCAGCGTGCCATGCTCCGGCAGGCTGTCGATGCGGAAGTGCTCGATGGCGTCCCCCTGATCGACATCGATGGCCTTCAGCGTGATGCTGGTGGGGACGTCCTCGGCGATCGTGATCGAGCCCGCCTCGACGAGTGGTGCGTCGTTGATGGCCGTGACGTGCACCGTTGCGACCGTCGTGGTCGTCGCCTGATGGCCTGAGTCCGCCTCGCGGGCCGTCACGCGAACGGTGAGGTTGAAGTCTCTGTCGTAGTTCTCGGCGGGCGCGATCGTGAGTGAATCGAGGTCCCAGCTCGTCACGTCGATGGGAGACCCGACGCTCATCGCGCTGTGGACGCCATCGCTGAACACGGTGCCGACCGGCGCGCCGCTGAGCTTGATGGCGCTGATGGATTCCGACCCGTCCGTGTCCGCGAGGACGGCGGAGATGTCCAGCTGGGCCGTACCGTCCTCGTCCATGTAGATGTCCGGGACGGTCACGATCGGGGCATCGGCCACACCGGTGACGTTGATCGTGAACGTGCCCGTGTCGGCCGACCAGACCTCGCCGTCCGAAGCGCTGAACTCGAAGGAAACCGAGCCGTTCCAGTTGTCGTCGGGTTCGAAGGTGAGCTTGCCCGTCAGCACGTCCTGGGCCGTTATCTCCTGGCCAGCCTGCACGGCCGCGCCGTCGAGCAGCAACTGCCCGGATGTTGGGAGCGACTCGATTCGATAGCTCTCGATCGTGTCGCCGGTGTCGAGCTCCAGGGCGTGCAGGTTCACGATGGCCGAGGTGTCCTCGGCGGTCGTCATCGTGCTGTCTTGCGGCAGCGGGGCATCGTTGACCGGATCGACGTGCACGCTCAGCGTGGTCGCACCGACAGCCTGCGACCCGCTGTCGGTCTCTGTCGAGGTGGCCGAGAAGGTCAGCGTGAAGTCCTGATCGTGGTTGGCCGCGGGGATCATGCTCAGCGACGAGAGATCCAGCGCCGTAACGTCGGCACTGCCATCCCATGCGGTCACGGTGTGGACGCCATCGGTGAAGATGCTGCCCGCCGGTGCGCCGGTGACGCGGAGCTTGGTGATCTCTTCCGACCCATCCGTGTCGCTGAGCTGCACCGAGACCGACAGCGCGATCGCCGTGTCCTCGGTGCCCGACGCTGGGTCGGCGGTCAGCACCGGCGCGTCGGCCTGGCCCGTCACCGTGATGAACTGCGTTCCGGTCGTGGTCGACCATGTCTCGCCGTCCGACACGCTGAACTGGAACTCGGTGGTCCCGCTCCAGTCCGCAGGCGGCTCATAGGTGAGTGCTCCGCTCGCGACATCGGCCGAGGAGATGACATCGCCCGCGTTGACGGCGATGCCATTGAGGAACAGCGTGCCGTCGTCTGGCAGCGAATCGACACGAACACTCTCGACCGCGTCGCCCAGGTCGGGATCGACGCCTGCCAGCATGACCGGAGCGGTCGTGTCTTCGACGAGCACGGTGGTCGCGTTGGTCGGCGTGGCGGCATCGTTCTGGCCGGTGATCGTAACGGTGATGGTGTCCACGACCGTGTGCTCGCCATCGGTGGTGGTGAGCTGGAAGGTGAGCTC
>JBITAB010000125.1:0-2772 GCA_044439825.1 Phycisphaerales bacterium JB064
GCCGTTGCGCAGTTGAGATTCACGCAGCCCGCGCGGGCGTCGGCCATGAAGTCGGCGATGGTGTCGTTGTCGTGGGTGAAGATGCTGGCCGCCAGGCCGTAGCGGGTGGCGTTGAGCTGCTCGATGCCCTCCTCGTACGACGCGACGGTGGCGATGCGCAGCATGGGGCCGAAGACCTCGACGTCGCAGCCCGCGTCGCCCGTGTCTCCGGCGACGAAGCGGTCGACCTTGATCACGCTGGGCGAGATGTAGGAGCCATCGTCGAGCGTCGCGGGCTTGGTGGCCTGCATGAGGACCTCGCCGCCGCGCTTGGCCGCCTGGGCCTGGAAGTTGAGCACCGCGTCGCGCGCGTGGTCGTCGATGATCGGGCCCATGAAGACCGGCGCTTCGCTCCTCGGCGGGCCGATGACCATCGATGCGGCGGCCTTCAGGATCGCGGGAATCAGCTTGCCCGCGACGGCCTCGTGGACGATCAGGCGCCGGCCGCACGTGCAGCGCTGGCCCGTGGTGACGAACGCGCCGCGCGCGATCTCGATGGCCGCCTGCCGCAGGTCGGCGTCGGGCATCACCAGCACGCCGTTGTTGCCGCCCATCTCGAGCGCGACGATGCGGCCGGGCCGATCGAGGTTGCTCTCGAGGATCTTGCGGCCCACGGGCCACGAGCCCGTGAAGGCGATGCCGTCGACGCCCTCGTGGTTCACCAGCTTCTGGGCGACATCGGCCTTGCCCTGCACCAGGTTCACCACGCCCTTGGGCGCACCGGCGTCGTCGAGGGCCTGCTGGAACAGCTCGATGATGAGCTGGCCCACGGCGGGCGCCTTGTCGCTGGGCTTGAGCACCACGGTGTTGCCCGTCAGCAGCGCGGGCACGATGTGGCCGTTGGGCAGGTGCGCGGGGAAGTTGAAGGGCCCCACCACCGCCATCACGCCGTGCGGGCGGAACCAGCAGCGGCCCTCCTTGGTCTCGCCCAGGTCGAGCGAGAAGCCGCTCACGCGCTGGCGGCCGGTGTGCGGCCCGGTCTCGAGCGTGATGTCGACCTTGCCCGCCAGGGCGGCGGCCTCCTGCTTGCAGTCCCACATCGCCTTGCCGGTCTCCTGGGCGATCAGGTCGGCGATGTCGGCGGCGCGCTCTTGCACGAGCGCCTTGTACTTGAGCAGCACGTTGGCGCGCTTCTCGATGTTCCACCGGCTCCAGGGCTTGAGCGCGTCACGCGCGGACTGCACCGCGCGGTCGACGTGCTCGAGCACGGGCGAGGCCGACCACACCACTCGGCCGCGCTGCGACGGATCGAACGAGACCAGCCCCTCGCCCTCGATGGCCTCGAATCGGCCGGCGAAGAGGTTGCTGGGCGGGTTGGTCAGGGCGGCAGGCGCGGTCGTGGTCATCCGGCGTTCTTCCTCCGAGTCTTGGTCTTGCTGGTAGTCTTGGTCGACTTCTTCGAGGTCTTCTTGTGCGCGGCGCGCTTCTTAGGCGCCTCGGGCTCGTGCGTGTCGAGCGTGGGCATCGGGTCGATCACGGTGATGGCCACCTCGTCCCCCTCGCTTGCGCCCAGCAGCGTCATGGCGTCCTTGGGGATGCTCACGCTCTCGCCGCGGTGCACCAAGGGCGACTGGATGGCCAGGTACTCGCCCTCGCTGTCGAGCACGCTGAGGATCGCAAGCCCCTTGCACACCGACGGCGCGGCGGCCTTGCCGAGCTTCACCGTTCGTGTCGTTCGCACGAGGGGGATGTCGTCGGTGATCGCCTGCAGGTGCGGGCCGCCGTCGAAGGGATCGATCACGCCCTGATACCGGAAGCCCAGCTTCTCGAGCATCTTCCGCGCGGGCACGGTGTCCTTGCCCACCTGGCCCACGCCCTGGCGGGCCTTGGGCGGCAGCAGGGTGAGGTAGATGTCCTCGCGCGGCAGCATGGTGAACATGAACTCGCGGCTGTACTGGCAGAAGCGGTCGGCCTCGTCGTAGCTCAGGTTGATGAAGCGGCGTCCCAGCGCATCCCAGAACTGGTTGTCGCCCGCGTCGCTGATGGGCGCCATCATCTCGGCCAGCACGTGGTCGGCAAAGTGCTGGCGATAGAGCCCCATGAAGTGGAAGCGCACGAAGCTGAGCAGGCGGCCCAGCCTGGCCTTGTGGGCGCGATAGGCCGGCTGGAGGATCAGCCCGCCGATCTCGGTGGGGCTCGATTCGTCCAGGTGCAGCGTGGCGACCGTGTGGGTCATGCCCGTGTGCAGGCTCTCGCTGAAGAAGCGTCGCTCGGTGATCTTGAAGCCCACGTTGGGGTTGCCCGGCCCGCCCATCGCGCTGACGAGCTGGCTCGAGCCCAGCACGGCCCCGGTCTCGGTGTCCTCGAGCACGAAGACGAACAGCTCGCTCTCGCTGAGGGTCTTCTTGAGGCCCTCGCCCGCGCCGCTGCGGCCACGACCGCCCTTGGGCTCGTCTTCCAGCGGCTCGCCCCGCCCCACGTGCTTGAAGCAGTCGCGGCTGCGCAGGATCTTCTCGGTGATGATCTCGCGATCGGGCGGCAGGTTGATGAAGTGGACCATCTTCGACAGCTTCAGCAGCGTGTCAACGTCCTCGATCTTGGCGCGGCGGATGATGTGCATACACGTCCTTGTCTCAGAACCGAATCACCCAGCGACCTTCGCGAGCGCCCGCTCCACGACCTCGAACACCCGTGGCCAGTCTTCCATCTTCATCACGCCCATCGGCGGCAGCATGCGCACGTGGTAGGGGCCGTGGCCGCACCAGAAGAGGACGACGCCCTCGTCGAAGCAGG
>JBITAB010000126.1:0-2770 GCA_044439825.1 Phycisphaerales bacterium JB064
CTCGGGCACACCCACCTTGCGGGCCAGCTTGGCGTCGATGGGGTCGCCGTTGGGGTCCTTGTCGGGGGGCAGGCCAAAGCTGTCCTGGCCGGCAGAGTCCTCATGGCCCAGAACGCCGGGCAGGCGGCGGATGACCGCGTCCATGAGCACCATGGCGGCTAGTTCGCCCCCGCTGAGCACGTAGTCGCCCAGGCTGATCTCTTCTGGGGCCAGCTTCTCGATGACCCGCTCGTCGAGGCCCTCGTAGTGGCCGCAGATGAGCAGCAGCCGGGGCATGACGCTCAGCCGTTCGACTGCCTGCTGGGTGAGCGGCCGGCCCTGGGGGGTGAGCAGCACGCGATGGGCGGGGCGTGGGTCCATGGCCTCTACCGCCATCACCGCATCCCACATGGGCTGGCACATCATGACCATGCCGGGCCCACCGCCGAAGGGACGATCGTCGGTCTTGGCGTGCTTGTTGTCGGCGTACCCACGGATGTCGGTGGCCTGCCACTCGACGAGCCCCGCCGCCCTCGCCCGTCCGGGGATGCTCACGCCCAGGGCCGCGGGCGGCGTATGGCCGAACATCTCGGGGAAGGTTGTGAGGACGTCGATGCGCATCGTGTAAGCCTATGAAAAACCCACATCTGGCGATGTGGGTTCGGAGCGTTTCGAATCGGAACGAGTGGATTACTCGCTCTTCTCCTCGCCCTCGCCACCCTCGGCGGGAGCGGCAGCAGCGGCGGCGGCCTCTTCCTCGGCCTTCTTCTTGGCCTCGGCCTCCTCGGCGGCCTTCTTGTCGGCGACAGCCTTGTCAACAGCGCTCTTGGCGTCGTTGAAGGCGCCCTCGGCCTTGGCCTTGGCGGCGTCGGCGGCCTTGGGGTCGGCGGCGGCCACGGCGGCCTTGGCCTCCTTCAGGGCCTCGGCGATGGTCGCGCTGTAGCCGGCCGTGTCGACGTCCACGTCGGCCAGGCCCGGGATGTCGTTGATGTCGGCCTGGGCCTTCTCGGCGGTGGTGACGGCCACCTTGCAGCTCACGCGGTTGCGGTCGGCCTCACGCTTGGACTCCCACTTCTCCTTGAGCTTGGGAGTCAGCAGGTCCTGCTTGCCCAGGATGTCCATGACGGTGTCGCTAGGCTGGGCGCCGACGCTCAGCCAGTACTTGATGCGCTCGGCCTCGAGCTTGAGCTGCTTCTCGGGGTCCTTCTCGACGGGGTTGTACCAACCCAGGTTCTCGAGGACCTTGCCATCGCGCTTGACCCGCTTCTCGGCGGCGGCGATGCGATAGAAGGGACGATGGGTGCGCCCGAGGCGCTGCATGCGGATCCGGACCACTGGATGCTCCTTTGGGTCTGGTTTTCTGAGCCTGCCTGCTGGTCGGGGGCTGGTTCCGGCACGGGCCGGGCCCGCAGGTGGGTCGAGATGGTAGGCGACAAATCGAAAGAGGGCCGGCAACGCGATCGGCGCCGCCGGCTCTCGTGTCAGTGGTTCTGGATCGCTTTACCGATCCCGGATCGCCCGCACCACCAGCAGCACGTCGATCAGGTCGACGCGGCCGTCCTGGTTCAGGTCCTCGGCGCAGCCGGCGCAGGGGCCCAGGGCGTGCAGCACGGCGATCAGGTCCTGGACGTCGACCTGGCAATCGCCGGTGACGTCGCCGAAGACGCTGCAACCGCCGCCGGTGACGCGGTAGATGGCCGTGGTGCCCGAGATCTCGTGGGCCACCAGCAGCAGGGCCTCGCCCGTGGGGCTGTCCTCGGCGGGAACGAACACGATGCCCTCGGGGCCAAGGTCGCCCGCGGTGCCCAGTTCGGGGTCGCCCGAGAAGTCGCGGCTGTTGGTATAGCTCTCGAAGATGGGCGAACGAGGGTCGGTGATGTCGTAGACGAAGATGCCGCCCACGCGCTCGGCGCCGATGAAGGCGTACGTGTTGCTGCCGATCGTGCCCAGCGCGAGGGCCTCGGGCTCGGGGCCCTTGTCGTCGCTGCGGTTGTCGAAGCTGTCGTTCTCGTCGTTGGTGCTGTTGAAGTTGTCAGGAATGAGCATCGCGGTGATGCGCTCGAGGTCGTCGCCCGAGTCGAAGACCAGGCGGCCAGTGGTGTCGAAGATGCTGAAGCTGCGGCCGCCATAGCTGAACAGGCGGTCGAAGTCGCCGTCGCCGTCGGTGTCGCCCGCGGTCGTCGTGATGTTCAGGCGACCGAGGTTCTCGTCGAGCTGCAGCGTGGCGGCATCGGGGAAGGCGTCCGGGTCGAGGTCGAGGTCGCCCACGCGGGCCTCCTCGCTGAAGCCGTCATAGTCGCGCGAGTCGCCCTCGTTTGCGGTCACGATGAACGTGCGCCGGCCGGCCTGGTAGGCCGCGATCGAGTCGGGCATGTAGAAGCCCGAGACGGGCCAGTTGGTGATGTTGATGCCGTCGTCGCGGTTGCTGGCGTCCAGCGCGTTGCCGGCGCGGGCGTGGTTCTTGATCCCCAGGCCCCAGATGTCCGTCACGCGCGCGGCGGGGATGTTGATCTCCACCATCGCGTTGTTCTCCTGGCAGACGACGTAGGCCGTACGGCTGTCGGCGTCGACGGCGATGTACTCGGGCTCGAGGTCTTGCGCGATGCTGGCGCCCGGGCCGAAGATGCGGATGCTGCGGTCGAGGTCGCGGGCGCGCAGGTGGCCAAAGCCGGCGGTGCGCACGTCACGCTGGCGGATCCGACCATGCGGGCGGATGCGGATGACGCTGACGCTGCCCTCGGGGTCGACGGTGTACTCGTCGTTGGGCTCGCCCTCGTTGGCCACCAGCGCG
>JBITAB010000127.1:0-2743 GCA_044439825.1 Phycisphaerales bacterium JB064
ATGGATCACTTGGACGCTCTTGAGGCGCAGTCGATTTACATCCTGCGCGAGGCTTACGCGCGGATCGAGCCGCTGGCCATGCTGTGGTCTCTGGGCAAGGATTCCAACGTGATGATCTGGCTGGCGCGCAAGGCCTTCTTCGGTCATGTGCCCTTTCCGGTGATGCACGTGGACACGGGCAAGAAGTTCAAGGAGATGTACGAGTTCCGCGACCGCTACGCGGCGGAGTGGCAGCTCGACTTCCTGCGCGAGGTCTGTCCGCCGATCGAGGAGATCGACCCCTCGCTGCCGCCGGCGGCGCGCTCGGCGGCGCGCAAGACCGAGGGCCTGCGCCGGGCCATCGCCAAGCACGAGTTGAAGGCCGTGATTGCCGGCATCCGCCGCGACGAGCAGGCGACCCGCGCCAAGGAGCGGGTTTTCTCGCCGCGCGGCGAGAGCGGGGCCTGGGACTTCCGCGACCAGCCCCCGGAGTTCTGGGACCAGTACAAGACCGACTTCCCGCCGGGCACCCACATCCGCATCCATCCCCTCTTGCACTGGACCGAGCTGGACATCTGGCTCTACACCCAGCGCGAGGGCATCCCCATCGTGCCGCTCTACCTCTCGCGCGAGGGCAAGCGCTACCGCTCGCTGGGCGACGAGGACATCACCTTCCCGGTGGAGTCCGAGGCGTCCTCGATCGAGGACA
The DNA here is from genome assembly GCA_044439825.1 of Phycisphaerales bacterium JB064. Lineage (GTDB taxonomy): Bacteria > Planctomycetota > Phycisphaerae > Phycisphaerales > UBA1924 > JAHCJI01. The sequence goes on from JBITAB010000127.1 coordinate 689, forward strand.
TCATCGCCGAGCTGCAGACCACCAACACCTCGGAGCGCGCCGGGCGCGCCATGGACCACGAGCGCGAGGACGCCTTCGAGCGGCTGCGCGCCACGGGTTACATGTGAGCGGGAGGCGACCCATGAGAGACGACGGCACCTCTTCCTTGACCGCCGAGCAGCTGAAAGGCGAGGCCTTGACTGAAGCCGAGAGCGCGGGCGAGCGCGCGCTGCACCGTATCGTGATCGTCGGCCATGTCGACCACGGCAAGTCGACCCTGATCGGCCGGCTGCTCTACGACACCGACTCCCTGCCGCCGGGCAAGGTGGAGGAACTGGAGGCCATCTCGGCGCGCCGCGGCATGGCCATCGAGTGGTCCTTCGTGCTGGACGCCTTCCAGGCCGAGCGCGACCAGGCGGTGACCATCGACACCACGCAGATCTGGTTCAAGACGGCGCTGCGCGACTACGTCATCATCGACGCCCCGGGCCACCGCGAGTTCCTCAAGAACATGGTCTCCGGCGCGGCCAGCGCCGATGCCGCCGTCGTCGTGGTCGACGCCGCCGAGGGCGTGCGCGAGCAGTCGCGCCGCCATGCCTACCTGCTGCACCTGCTGGGCATCCGCCAGGTCGCGGTGGTGGTCAACAAGATGGACCTGGTGGACTTCGACCAGGCGCGCTTCGAGGAGGTCTCCCAGGAGATCACCGACTACCTGCGCTCGATCGGCGCCGAGCCCATGGTCATCGTGCCGATCTCCGCGCGCGACGGCGACAACATGGCCCGGCGCTCCGAGCGCACGCCCTGGTACGACGGCCCGACGGTGCTCTCCGCCCTGGACGGCTTCCACGGCCACCCGGGCGTGGGCGCCCAGCCGCTGCGCCTGCCGATCCAGGACATCTACAAGTTCGACGCCCGGCGCATCCTGGCCGGGCGCATCGAGAGCGGCAGCCTTTCGGTGGGCGACACCCTCCTGTTCTCGCCCTCCAACAAGACCGCGCGGGTGCGCGCCATCGAGGCCTGGCCCGAGGACCGGCGGCCCGAGAGCGTGGGCGCCGGCCAGTCGGTGGGCATCACCCTGGACGAGCAGCTCTTCCTGGAGCGCGGCGAGATCGCCAGCCACGTCGACAACCCGCCCAAGCTCTCCACCCTGTTCAACGCCCGGCTCTTCTGGCTGGGCCACAAGCCGCTGACCGTGGGCAGCCGCTACAAGCTGAAGCTCCTGACCCAGGAGGCCGAGGTCACGGTGCAGTCGATCGAGCGCATCGTCGACACCCAGACCCTGGAGAACTCGGCCGGCGACACGGTCGAGCGCAACGCCGTGGCCGAGGTCACCCTGCGCTCGCGCAGCGTGCTGGGCCTCGACGACTACGGCGACCTGCCCAAGACCGGGCGCTTCGTGCTGATCGAGGACTACGACACCGTGGGCGGCGGCGTCATCTCCATGGAGGGCCTGCCCGACCAGCGTCAGGCCGTCGAGGTGAAGTCGACCAACGTCATCTCGGTGGAACACCGCCTGACCGCCGACAGCCGCGCCGCGCGCAACGGCCACCACGGCGGCGTCCTCTGGTTCACCGGCCTCTCGGGCGCCGGCAAGTCGACGCTGGCCATGGAGGTCGAGCAGCGGCTCTTCGCCAAGGGCTACCAGGTCTACGTGCTGGACGGCGACAACGTGCGCCGCGGCCTCAACGCCAACCTCGGCTTCTCGCCCGAGGACCGCACCGAGAACATCCGCCGCGTCGGCGAGGCCGCCGCGCTCTTCGCCGACTCGGGCATCATCTGCATCACCGCCTTCATCTCCCCCTACCGGGTCGACCGCGACCGCGCCCGCGCCTCCGCCCCCGGGCGCTTCCACGAGATCTACATCCAGGCCGACGTGGAAACCTGCGAACAGCGCGACCCAAAGGGCCTCTACAAGAAGGCGCGCGCCGGCGAGATCCCCGAGTTCACCGGCATCTCCGCTCCCTACGAGCCCCCCGAGGCCGCCGACCTCGTCGTCGACACCTCAACACAGAGCGTGCCCGAGTCCGTCGAGGCCATCATCCGCTACGTCGAGGACGTCTTTACCTTGAAGCGGGA
>JBITAB010000128.1:0-11310 GCA_044439825.1 Phycisphaerales bacterium JB064
GGCGATAGCCCTGGGTCTCGTCGAACATGGTGTAGTCGAAGTTCAGGTCGGTGAAAGCGCCATAGAGCGTACCGCCGCTGCGTCCGTCGCCCGAGCGCCGCTTGTTCTTCGGGCAGCCGCAGATCTCGTGGGCATCGTCCACATAATCGAAGATGATGCCGGGCTGCGAGCGATCGATGGCGCCGGCCGGCGTGCGGTCAAAGGCCCAGTCCTCCGCGGGCCAGATCTGGTCCTTGTAATCGGTGGCGTAGACCGTCATGGCCACACCCATCTGCCGCAGGTTCTGCGCGCAGATCGTGGTGTGCGCCACGTCGCGTGCGCCGGCCAGGCTGGGCAAGAGGATGCCGATCAGGATCGCGATGATCGCGATCACGACGAGCAGTTCGATGAGGGTGAAGGCAGAGCGGGCCGAGCGGGTCACGGGCATCTTGATCTCCTGCCGTCAGTATACCTGATGCCCTGACATAGCCCAAGCCAATTTTGCCCTAGCAAAATACGATCAAATGGGCTCTGGGGCGTTCAGCCATCCATATGGGGCCGGGCTGCCCACCTTGGGGTTCTGGATCCACGACTTCCGTCCTCGGCGGTCCCTGCCCAACCAATAGATGCTCGAGTGGTGCCAGTCCTCCGCCTGCTCGATGGTTTCGTCGTCGCCCATCGGTGGCTTGTAGTGCGCCGCCCGGCCGTCGAGCAGGGTGAGGTGCCCGCCGCCCTGGTGCCGCTGGGTGAGTTGGTCCATGTTGAGCCAGCGGGCGTCGACGAACCGCTGGTTCTGGACATAGGTGCTCTCTTCCACGAAGATCGGCACGCCGGGCATCGGCTCGAGCAGGTCGTTGTCGCGGGCGAGATCGAGGTGGAGCGTGGTGAGGCCGCCGGACTCGGGCTTGCGGAGCGACATCACGGTGACGTCGGTCCACAGCCGGACACCCTGCGTGTGGGCGACCATGGTGTAGTCGGTGTCGAGGTCGGTGCCAGAGCCGAAGGTCGCGCGCACCTCGCTCGGATTAGGCGCGCGACGCTTGTTCTTCGGGCAGCCCAGGATGCTGTCGGCTTCCTGAACGTACTCCCAGATGATGCCAGGCTGATCGCCCAGGTGATCGGGCGATCGCAGCCACGAGTTCGCGCTCCAGACCTGCTCGTCGTTGTCGTTCGCGTGCAGCAGGCACGCGACGCCGATCTGCCTGCAATTCGAAGCGCACACCGTCGTTTGCGACGCTTCACGCGCTGCGCCCAGGCTTGGAAGCAGGATGCCGATCAGGATCGCGATGATGGCGATGACGACCAGGAGTTCGATGAGTGTGAACGCTCGCTTCATGGCCGATTGTTGGAAATGCAGCGCAGGAGTCGACGCGCAGAAGCATGAAGTTTCTCATAACACAACGTGAAGCATCGCTTGCATGTCATCTCGCGGCGAAGGCTCGATGAGGAGTTGGTGAAACCGGATCATGCGCCATTGTCCATCGGAATGACTCCAGCTTTCATTGCGCATGATCGCCAGCCGCCCGCCCGCGACCCGTGCCTTCACCCTCATCGAGTTGCTCGTCGTGATCGCCATCATCGCGATCCTGATCGGCATCCTGCTGCCGAGCCTTGCAGGCGCACGCGAGGTCGGCATGACCGCCGTGTGCAGCAGCAACTGCAAGCAGATCGGCATGGCCAGCCTGCTGTACACGCAGGATGATCGCAAGGACGAGTTCTGGCCGCCCGCGCAATGGGCGCGGCTGCCGAGGTATGACGCGCCCGAGGGCGTGGCGACGCCCGGCTTGCTCTATGAATATCTCGAATCCGCCGACGAGTGCACGGCCTGCCCGAAGAACCGCCGGCGCAGCAGCGATGGCTCGGACAAGTCAACACTGTTCTACAGCCAGATCGACTTCGACTACACCATGGTCGCGGGCATGGCGGGCGCCACGCCGCACACGAACGTCACGTTCAAGTACGCCGACCCAAGGCTCGGCGGCGGCCTGCCGCGCATCCGCAATGAACTGGCCAAGGACGTGCTGCTCGACTTCGCAGGCATGCCGCTGTTCGTCGAGGAGAGCGTGTACTGGTACGGCGACAAGATCATCGACGGCCTCTGGGGCAACCGCGACCAGGTGACCGACCGGCACGACATGGGCGGGCACATCGCCATGCTCGACGGCAGCGTCATCCGCTTCAAGTCGCCCAAGGGGGCGCGAGGCGAGCAATTCCAGGAAGACGAGGACTTCGAGGCCAACGACCTCTACGTCAAGGGCCATCCCAACGACCCCTTCTGGCACCAGTTCGACGGCGGCATCTCGGGCCGCGGCTGGGGCTGGATCAACAACCCCAGGTAGCCGTTTCGTCGGAATCTCTCCCCGTTTCCGGCGTTCGGCTCCCTTTCTTTTGGTTTCCCCCCAATCGCGCGAGAGAGGTATTTCCCATGAAGAGCAGCGTTCTCCGTTCTGCAGTCGCTATCGCCGCCGTCGCCGGTGGCCTGGGCACCGCCTTCGGCCAGGGCCCCCCGAGCGTCACCATCCCCACCGGCACCGACGTGCTGGGCGAGTCGTTCCAGGCGCCCGGCGCGTGGCCCGGCGCCACGGTCTCGGGCGCGTGGTTCCACATCACGCTGGCCCCGGGCACCGTGCTCGACGGCGCGGGCTCCGATCGCCTGCTGATCGACGACCAGGCCAGCGGCCCGGTGCGCTGGACCAGCGGCTGGACCAACGAGGGCGACTTCGACGCCAACTTCGGCCCGGGCCTGTTCGATGACGCCCGCAGCTACCTCGATGGCGCCGGTGGCTTCTGGGACGCCTTCCGCGGCAACCCGCCCGCCTCCACGCCCGGCTCGGGCCCGCTGCGCCTGAACGACGGCCCCCCGACCTACTCGTGGGCCGCCCACCCCGTTCTTGGCGTGATGACCGTCGCCATCGCCAACAACGGCCGTGACAACGACAACACCGTCTTCGGCCTGCCCGTCGGCACGCTCTACGCCCACGGCGGCTTCGCGATCGACAGCTTCCGCAGCGGCAGCGCCTACAGCCCCATCGATGGCACCCACCGCAACGGTGATGGCTCGGGCTACCTGGGCTTCTTCTTCGTGGGCACCGCCACCGAGGCCGTCATCGACTTCTCCAGCACGCTGTTCCCCTTCGAGCAGGGCTGGCTGGGTGGCTGGGTGAGCACCGCGCAGGCCGCCGGCACGGGCGACACCGCGTGGGTTTCCGGCTCGGGCGGCGAGTACGCCAGCGAGGGCCTGAGCCCCGACGTCGTGACGTGGGATGCGCCCTTCTTCGAGACCAGCGGCCGCATCGACCTGCCCGGCGAGGCCAACCCCGACAACGGCATGCTCTTCACCTGCTACGCGGGCGACACCAACGACGCCAGCCTCATCGCCGTGCTGCCCGACATGGACGGCTGGAAGTTCGCCATGCGTCGTGACGACACGATCGACACGACCGGCGGTGGCATCCGCGCCCTCGAGGGCCAGTCGCGCTTCGGCTTCGTGTACGTGCCCTTCGACGCGACCAACTTCGTCGGTGGCTACATCGACGGCATCAGCGGTCGCGTGATCAACGGCAGCGGCATCACCGTGACGCGCGTCGAGGCGGGCGTCTACGAGATCGAGGTCGCCGGTAAGGACAAGACCACGGGCAGCGTCAGCCTGCAGATCGCCGATGAGACCCCCGGCGCCGCGGGCGTGCCCGACGTCTCGTTTGCCAACTACGACTACGACGCCGACAAGGGCGTCTTCGTGGTCAACACGCGCGTGCTCGCCTTCGGCGACGACGTGTTCGGCGAGGCCAGCGAGCTGCGCGACGCCAGCTTCTACTTCCTGTACAGCGATTTCGAGACGCCCATCAGCCTCGAGGTCACCTGCCGCGCCGACTTCGATGGCGATGGCAGCCTGACGATCTTCGACTTCCTGGGCTTCCAGAACGCCTTCGACGCCGGCGACCTGAGCGCCGACTTCGACGGTGATGGCTCGCTCACGATCTTCGACTTCCTCGCCTTCCAGAACGAGTTCGACGCCGGCTGCGACTGATCGCAGGTTCATCCTGTGATGGTCATGGGCCGGTCATGATCCGGTCATGGCCCTGCCATCGACCGACCCTGGAGTGAAGATACACCCCTCTGCCCGGCCCGTGCGGTAACACGCGCGGGCCGGGCGTTCGTATTGGTCCTGGACCGATCACCCCGTTTCGTGGAGGAAACACCATGCGCACGACCATGACCATCACCGGCCTGCTCGCTCTGGCCGCGGCCGTCCCCGCCCAGGCCCAGATCCTGGTGTATGACCAGAACACCAACAACCAGTACGCGTTGAACGCCGCCGAGCAGGTGCGCCCTGGTGAGGTCGTGCGTGCGGTCGCCGCCGACTTCGGCACGCTGCTGGCCAGCCAGGAGTGGGAACTGGTCGTGATGGACTTTCCCAGCACCAGGCCCGACTCGGGCGTGGGCCCCCTGATCGATTACGTGGACGCGGGCGGCCGCGCGATCCTGTCGACCTGGTTTGGCATCTACAACGAGACGCCCGCGCTGTTCGATGCCTTCGGCGCCACCGGCGGCACAAGCATCTCGCTGAGCACCAACTTCGTTGATACCACCGGCACGGCCGCCGCCGATGCGGTGTTCGACGGCGTGCCCATGCCCTGGTTCGATTGGCAGGCGGCGTGGGGCAGCGATGGCGTTGCCTTTGACATCATGCCCGAGACCGAAGGCCTCGCGACCGTGAGCGACGCGTCTGGTCCGGTCAAGATCCTCGCCAACGATGGTCGCACCATCGCCACGTTCCTGATGGACGTGTGGGACGGCAGCACCGAGGCCGAAGCGGTGTGGGCCAACATGATGAATCTGGTGCTCAGCGGTGCGCCCGGCTGCCGCGTCGACCTGGACATGGACGGCAGCCTCACCATCTTCGACTTCCTGGCCTTCCAGAACCTGTTCGATGCGGGCGACCTCATCGCCGACTTCGACGGCGACGGCTCGCTGACCATCTTCGATTTCCTGGCCTTCCAGAACGAGTTTGATATCGGCTGCGAGTGATCGGGCGTTCGCCACACTCCGATAAGCCAAGCGTCACACCCTACACCGCCCGATCGTTGCGATCGGGGGGTGTCGTTCTGCAAGGGTTGAACTCGACGCGATCCGCATTCGATGCTGCATGTGGCGGGCGATCGCGATGGGAGCGACCCGCACGGAGCACCTGCATGCAGCCCAGGCACGTCCGAAACGGATTTACCCTCGTCGAGATCCTCATCGTCGTGGTCATCCTCGGCATCCTCGCGGCCATCGTCGTGCCGCAGGCGGCCAACGCCGCAGGGAACGCCGCCCAGACAGCCTTCGCCCGCAACTGCAAGTCTTTTGCCGATGCCGCGGTCATGCACCGGGCCCAGACGGGCGCGTGGATTGGCGACGGCGGTTCGGGCACCATCCCCGCAGGCTTCGAGGACTTCATCGACCCCGGGCAGTGGGAGAACGGCACGCCCATCGATGGCTCGTGGGATAGCGAGACCCGGCCCGACTATGACATCACCCTGGGCATCGGCGTGCACTTCCAGGTGGCGGCCGAGCGTAAGGACGCCGCATATATGAGCGTCGTGGACTCGATCCTCGACGATGGCGACCTGACCACGGGTGGATTCAGGCAGTTCGCCGTCGACCGCTTCTACTACATTGTCGAGTACTAGCGCAATCGACCGAGGCGCGCACGGGAGCGACCGACCGATGCATGCACCGGCCGGCCGCCCCGCTCTCCCTCGGATCCGAGAAGCGGCCCTCCAAAAGGCCCTAGCCGGCCCGTAAGCCGGCGGACAAGACGGCAGCGCCCTCCCTCCATCAGCCCGTGGGGTAGAACGGGCGATGGGAACACTGCCACTCCCTCCCATGCGAGAAGCGCAGGCCGCGAGCGTCGCTCACGCGCCATTTTTAACTTTTTTTGATAGGATTATGGCCTACCAGACAGTCACTGAATCTTGCTGGAATGGGTAGATCGAACCAAGCCCCAGGATGCCCGTGAGCTCGTCCAGGGCCGTCCGGGTCTCTTCAAGCAGTGTGGGGTCGGCCAGATCGGCCGGGGCCAGGGTCTCGCGGTAGTGCCGCTCGATCCAGCCCTCCAGCTTGGCCGAGAGCTCGTCGGTCAGAATCGCGCCGGGTGAGACGGCCCGCAGGTCGTCCGGCCCCAGCACCACCCGCAGCCTGAGGCAGGCAGGCCCACCGCCGTTCTGCATGCTCTGGCGGACATCGACGTAGTGGGCCTGGCTGATGGGGTTGCCAGCATCGGCCACGATCGTGTCGATGGCACGCACGATCTCGGGCTCGTCCTGGCAGTCGTTGGGAGCGATCAGAGCCATCGAGCCGTCGGGCAGGGCGGGGCCGGCGGGCAGGGTGACAAGCTGGCTGTTGAAGAGGTACCGCTTGACCGCCAGCGCGAGCGGCACGGCGGCCTCGCCGATCTCGACGTGCAGCAGCTCGAAGCCCTGCGCCTCGCACGCGCGGCGCAGATCGCCCAGCGTCGCGTCCCGATCGGCGAAGGCCATCTCGTGGGCCAGCAGCACGCGGCCATTGCCCACGGCGATCACGTCGTTATGGAAGACGCCCGCGTCGACCGCGTCGGGATGCTGCTGGGCGTAGACCGTCCGCTTGGGGTCGAGCCCGTGCAATCGCGCGATCGCACGGCTGGCCTCGAGCGTCTGGCGAGCCGGGAAGCGGCGGGGGATGGTGATCGACCCCTCGCCCGGCCCCAGGCGACCGTACACGAAGAGCTCGACTCCGGGTTGGCCATACTCACCCGAGAAACGCGTGTGGTTCGCGGCGCCCTCGTCGGCGAAGTCTGGAGTTGCCGGCAGCGCAGTATGCACGGCGAATCGGCTCTCGTCGGCGAAGATGGCCCGCAGCGTGCGCGTGGTCTGCGCGTGCTCCATGGCGCGGTGAGCGTTGGTCACCAGGTTGGCCGTGGTCAGGTGGACCCGGCCGTCGGCCGTGTCGGTTGCCGGCGAGACGGTCGCGGCGTTGGCGGCCCACATGCTGCTGGCGCTGCTGGCCACGGCGAGCAGGCGAGGGGCCTGCCGCGCGGCGGTGGAGATCACGTCCGCATCGCTGGCGCCGCCCACGCCTACCGATCGAAGGAAGTCGACATCGGGCCTCACCTGCGGCGGCAGCACGCCCTGGGTCAGGCCCAGCGAGCGGAGGCGGTCCATCTTCGCCAGCCCCTGCAGCGCGGCTTGGCGCGGGTAGGCCACCAGCCCGGCGTGCTCGGCGCTGAGCAGATTGCCGTGTGCGAGCCCGGCGTAGTTGTGCGTGGGGCCGACGAGGCTGTCGAAGTTGGCCTCGACGGTGGTGGAGGTAGTGGCGGTACTGATGTCGGTTGTGATGGGGGGCGTGGGGCTGTTGGCCATCGGGCATTGTTGGGCTTTGGAATGCTCCAGACGCCTGCCGGCTTGGCCTCACCCGTGAATCGACCTACCCTCCCCCTCACTGGCGGCCCCATCGTCTAGTGGTTTAGGACACCGCCCTTTCACGGCGGCGACACGGGTTCGAATCCCGTTGGGGTCATTCCTGATTGTGTCGTGTTCTTGACGTGCAACGCGGTGTTTCCGGCAGAATGAGCCCGGATTCACCGGATTGTCACCGTGCGCTCAGTGGCCCGAGAGAAGCTACTTGGTGAGCACGCTGGAAGCCCTTGGCCTGTGTGGGGCCATTGCTCCAGCGAGAGACCAAGGAGTGCCACACCATGCTTCGCACGAATCGCAACACCACGCTGACCATCGCCGCCATCGCCGGTTTTGCCGTCTCGGCCCCGGCCCTTCTGGCCTGGCAGACCCAGGACCGCAACAACAACCAGAACCAGCAAGAGCAGCGCACCCAGCAACGCCAGCAGGGCGAGCAGCGTGTCTACGTCTTCCAGTCCGCCGACGAGCTTCTCGGCAAGACCCTCAAGAACGCCCAGGGCGAAGACCTGGCCACCATCGATGACATGATCGTCGATCGCGGCACCGGCAAGGTCGAGGCGGTGGTGATCCGAGAGGGGGGCTTCCTGGGCTTTGGTGGCACGCACGTGGCCGTGCCGTGGGGCGCCTTCACGACCGATACGGCCACCGCCTCGCTGACCCTCAACGCGGCTACCAACATGCTGGAGGGCGAGGACGCACGCCTGCCCGACGGCTGGCAACGTCTCAAGGACGATTGGGACGAGAACCTCGACGAACTCGTCGCCTCCGAGAAGGCCCTGATGCAGAAGCTGCCCCGCGTGGACAAGGGCACCGAAACCCGGAACATCAGCGGCACGATCACGCAGATCAAGCGTGTTGACCTTGGCGATCAGCGTCACTGGCTGGCCGTTCGCGTGAGCGAAGGCGGCCAGAACGGTGAAGGCAACCAGGAAAGCCAGACCACTGGCATGTCCCAAGCGGACGGCCAGTGGATCGTGCTCGGCCCGTCGTGGTACGCCGTCGGTGGCGTGGGCGCGCCGGTGCGCGGCGAGCAGATCGAGGTCGAGGCCTTCGAGGGCTTTGGCAGCATGATGCACGCCAAGCGGGCGACCTTTGGCGGTGACGAGGTCGAGTACCGCGACGATAACTTCGAGCCCATGTGGACCAACCGCGTGATGCGCTCCGAGAGCGCCCGCGCCCAGCCCGGCCCCATGGTGCTGCTGACCGACATCATGGACCAGGACGTGGTCCGCGGCGGCACGGACGACGAGATCGGTGAAGTCGACGATGCCTTCATCGAGCTCACCGGCGGCAACGTGGCCATCCTCTCGGTCGATATCGGCGGCGACTGGTGGGGCCCTGACGACGGCCACCGGGCCGTGCCCTTCGATGTGGCTTGGATCGGCAAGGACCACATCGCGCTGGACGCCTCCGAGGCCATGCTCGAGCGGGCCACCCATACCCCAGACGACGCCCGCACCATGACCATGCCGCGGACGCGCGACTCGGTGTTCGTGGTCTTTGAGGTGCCCGAACCCATGTACACGTACGAGCGTTAATACTCGTAAGCCGCACGTCCGGGAATGGCCCGGCTGTCGGTTCCTGTCGGTTTGTCCCAAATGGGGTGTGCGGGCCCGAGAACATCGGGCAAGCCACCCTTTGCCGCGCTTTGCGGAGAGAAGCGGGGCAGGCCGACGATACAATGGAGTCGCGGGGCGGAATGCAGCGAGGCCGGCCCGCGGAGGACGCCAGGGCACCATGAGCGACTGGATCGATGCCGAGGCCCACGTTGAGCGGGCGCACGATCTGTACGAGGCCGGCCGGTGGGCCGAAGCCGCCGCCGCTCTGCGCGAAGCCATCGCCCTGAATCCCTACCAGCCCGACTGGCTCTTCAACCTCGGCGTCGCCCTCGAGGCCGATGGCCGGTATGAAGAAGCCGCCAATGCGTTCGGCGAGAGCTACCAGCTCCGCTCGGGCGACTTCAACGCCGCCATGGCCGCCGGGGTGAACCTCGTGCGGGCCAACAAGGTGCGCCAGGCTCTGGAGTGGTTCGACAAGGCCGAGGTCGCCGAGCCGGGCGAGGTCTACCCGGCCATCGCCCGAATCGAGGCCCATTCTCAGCTTGGTGAGCACGACGAGGCCGAGCTTGCCTTCTACATGCTCCAGCAGCGCAAGCCCGACTGCGCGGAGGCCTACTCGGCCATCGCCGCCAGCCTGCTGGCACGCGGGCTTCATGACCGTGCCGTTTGGTGCCTGCGTGAGGCGGCCAGGCTCGATCCCGAACTGCCGGGCGTGCAGGCCAAGCTGGCCGAGGCCTATTGGCAGACCGGCCGCCACGAGCGTGCCCGCCAGCTGTTCCTGATCGAGCTGCGCGAGGATCCGGGCGACGTAGGCGTGCTCATGAATCTTGGGCGTCTGCTGGTCGAGATGCGCAAGTTCGACGAGGCCCGCGAGAAGTTTGGCCGCGTGCTCGAGCTCGAGCCCGACCACGCCGAGGCCCACGCCGAGCTCGGCTTCCTGCACGAGAAGCGCGGCGAGGACGCCAAGGCCATCGTGCACCTTGACGTCGCCCGCCGCCTCGAGCCCGACAACGGCGAGGTGACCCGTCGCCTCGCCCGCCTGCTGCTGGGCTCGCCCAAGGCAGAGGATCGCCAGCGCACCATCGAGTTGCTCGAGGCCGAGGTCGAGCGTCTGCACCGCGCCGCCGAGCGCGACGGGCTGGAGGAGATCTCCACCGACGGCGCCGCGCTGGCCGAGCTTGGCGAGCTGCTCATCGACGCCGGTGCCCAGACGCAGGCCATTCGCGTGCTCAGCCGCGCGGTGCGCATGCGTCCGCACGACGCACGCCTGTGGCACTGGCTGGGCCTGGCCCACTTCCACGCTGGCGATCGCGCGTCGGGCATCGACGCGACACGCGAGGCCGTGAGGCTCGACCCCCGCTTCGTGCCGGCGATGCACAACATCGCGCTTGCTCTGCTCCGCGAGGGGCAGTGGTCCCGCGCTCGCTACTGGCTCAAGCAGGGCGTCGCGGTCGACCCCGAGGACGCCTCGCTGCGTCGCCTGGACGTGCAGCTCAAGCTGCACCGCCTGGGCTGGAGCGTGCGCTGGCTGGCCTCGGTGTGGCTGCTGCGTCGCAGGCCCGCCGCTCGCGGCTGACTTCTCTTAGCTTGCAGGAACGAGGGCGACCTGGGCGATGGCGGCCAGGGCGCGTTCGACGTCTGCCGGCGTGGTGAAGGGCCCGAAGCTAAGACGCACCGTGCCGCCAAGCGCGGTCGTGCCCATCGACTCGTGAGCGCCCGGTGCACAGTGCAGCCCGGCCCGTACCAGCAGCCCGTGCTCGCGCTCGAGCGTGTCGGCGGCCTCGTTGGGGTCGAGCCCGTCGAACACGAGGCTGAAGACCGCCACGCGCCGGGCGGCGTCGGTCGGGCCGACGAGGCGCACGCCGGGGATGTCGTTCAGCCCTGACACGAAGTGCTCGATCAGCGAGACCTCATGCTCTCGCATCGTGTCGACGCCGCGATCGAGCAGGTATCGCACGCCCTCGATCAGGCCCGCGATGCCGATGGTGTTGTGCGAGCCTGGCTCGTACTTGTCGGGCAGGTCGGCGGGCTGGGTGTCGTGCTCGCTGCGCGATCCGGTGCCGCCCTCGCGCAGCGGGTCGATCGAGTCTTCCATGCCTGGGGCAAGCCAGAGGCCGCCCGTGCCGAGCGGGCCCAGCAGGCCCTTGTGGCCCGGGAAGGCGAGCAGATCGATGCCGTCGCGAGCAACGTTCAGCGGCAGGTGGCCCAGGCTCTGGGCGGCGTCGACGAGCAGGGGCACGCGCCTGCGCTTGCACAGGGCCCCGATGTCGGCGATGGGCTGGATGGCGCCCGTGGCGTTCGAGGCGTGCACCGCGGCCACGAGCACGGTGTCGTCGGTG
>JBITAB010000128.1:11410-12852 GCA_044439825.1 Phycisphaerales bacterium JB064
GGCGCCCGTGGCGTTCGAGGCGTGCACCGCGGCCACGAGCACGGTGTCGTCGGTGATCGCCGCCTCGATGTCCTTGGGATCGGCCAGCCCGAGCGCATCGACCGGGACGCGGGTCCACCGGAAGAGCCCCGGCAGCATCGAGCTCAACGCGTTGAGCGGGCGCAGCACCGAGTTGTGGTCCATCGCGGTCGTGACGACGTGGATGCGGGCGTCCGGGTCGCGGCGCAGGCGGTTGAAGACCAGCCCCTTGATCGCCAGGTTGAGCGCGTCGCTGGTGTTGAGGGTGAAGACGACCGAGTCTGGGTTGTTCGCGCCGATGAGGCGACAGATCAGCCGCCGGCACTCGCCCAGCACGGCCGCCCCCTGCCTGGCCTCGTGGTAGCCGCCCCGGCCGGGCGAGGCGCCGATGTCGCGCCCGTAGCGCACCATGGCCTCGTAGACGCCCTCGGGCTTGGGGAAGCTGGTGGCGGCGTTGTCCAGATAGAGCCTGTCGCGAGTCGTTTCGGGCATTGAAACAGTGTAGTGCCCTGCCGCGCGCACGCCCTCCCGTTCGGCCGGGCCTGGGGCCTCCACGCATAGCATCTTCCCGCCGATTCGCCGGCGTTTTCGCCCGCGTCGGCTCTTGGGAGAGGGGCCCGGCTCTTGAGCACATCGTCGCTCGCGCTGCGTGACCGCGCGGTCCAGTACGCGCCCTTCGCCTGGTGGGCGGGGTGGTTCCTCGTCGCGTGGACGCTGGCGGTCGTGCACCTGGGCCTGGGGCCCACGATCGCCCGCGAGTGGCCCATCGCGGTGGCCATGGCCGTGGGCAGCTACGTCGCCGGCAGCACGCCCATGGGCGGGGGCACGGTGGGCTTCCCCATCCTGGTCCTGCTCTTTCACGAGCCGGTGAGCCTGGGCCGCAACTTCAGCTTCCTGATCCAGAGCGTGGGCATGAGTTCGGCCACCATGCTCATCCTGTGCGGGCGGCTGCCGTTGGCCCTGCGCCCCTTGCTGTGGACGATGGCCACCGCCGCCATCGTCGTGCCCGTCTCGGCCCGCACGCTGGTGCCGCTCTTGCCCGACGACCTGGTGAAGCTGGTCTTCGCGGTCATCTGGGCGGGCTTTGGCATCATGACGCTGGTGAAGCTGCGGCAGATCCTGACCGACCACCCGCGGATCGCCCGCTCGGGGCTCTTCGACGCCGTGGTGGGCGTGGTCGTCGGGGTCATCGGCGGGCTGGCTGCCTCGGCCACGGGCGTGGGCATCGACATGGTGCTCTATTGCGTGCTGGTGCTTATCTACCGGGCCGACCTGCGGACGGCGGTGGCCACCAGCGTGGTGGTCATGGCCTTTACCTCCCTCGTGGGCGCCCTCAACGCGGCGACCATGGGCCAGATCGACCAGGCGGTGCTGGCCAAGTGGCTGGCGGCCGCCCCGGTGGTGCTGCTGGGGGCCCCGCTGGG
>JBITAB010000129.1:0-2716 GCA_044439825.1 Phycisphaerales bacterium JB064
GCATCTCCAACGAAACCCAGCTCACCGACAACGAGCACGTCAACTGGGCGCCCTATTGGCACCCCGATGGCGACCTGCTGGTCTACGCCTCCAGCCAGGTGAGCCACCGCAACTACGAGGTCTTCGCCATCTGGTCCGACCCGGCCAAGGGCGCGACGCCCGTGCGCATCACCCACGCCGACGGCGCCGACGTGCTGCCGGTCTTCAGCCCCGATGGCCAGTACCTCATGTGGACCGCCCAGCGCGGGCCCCTGGCCGAGGGCGAAGACCGCCCCAGCAGCCAGATGTGGATCGCCAGGGTCGATAGCGACGCCATCCGCGCCAAGCTGCGCGAGGCCAACGGCGACCAGGCGAACATGGGCGACGCCAGCGTCATCGAGGCCGACAGCGAGTAAGCCCGATCACACGGCCGCGGGCTGGCTCGCCATCTCCATCACCTTGTCCACCATCTTCCCGATGCCGGTGAAGACGCTGGTGATGCGCTGGTCGTACATGTACGCCGGCGTCGAGACGATGCGGTGGCGGTTGTCGACGACGATGCCCTCGCCATCACAATCCTGGTGCGTCGCACCCATGGCTTCCAAGCCGTCGGCGGTCCCCTTGTCGTTGCCGATGGTCAGATTCGGGCCCAGGTCCTTGCCAAAGACGCGGGCCGCCAGCGCGGGGCTGATGCACGCGAAGCCCAGCGGCTTGCCGGCCTTCTGAGCCTCGGTCAGCACGCGAGACACCTGCTCTTCTGCCGTGCATTGCGGGCCCTTGCTGGCAAAGTCGCACAGGTTCTTGGCCGCGCCAAAGCCGCCGGGCAGCACGATGGCGTCGAACTCGCTCCCCCTGACCTTGGCCAGCGCCGTGATCTCGCCGCGCGCGATGCGCGCCGATTCCCTCAGCACGCTGCGCTTCTGGCCCGTGGGCTGCTGAGAGAGATGATCGATCTCGTCGAGCTCGACATCGGGCGCCAGGCACACGATGTCGGCCCCGTGGCGATCGAGCGCGTGCAGCACGGCGACGGCCTCGTGGATCTCCGACCCATCGAACACGCCGCACCCGCTGAGGATGACTCCAACCCTTGGCATCTCGTCCTCCCTTTCAAGCCTTCCAAGCTACTTCGTGATCACATCCGGCAGCTTCTCAAGGCCGGCCGTCAGGTTCCGCGGGCCGTCCTCGGTGATCAGCACGTCGGCCTCGTAGTGCACGCTCTGGCTGCCGTCGGCGATCTTCAGCGGCCAGGCGTTGCCGTCCTGCTTGATGCGCCCGGTGCCCACGGCGATCATGGGCTCTACCGCCAGCAGCATGCCGGGCACGAACACGTCGTGCGCCTCGCGCCACTCGAGTGCGGCCACCGTCGGCACGGTGTTCGAGATGAACGGCGGCGTGTGCAAACTGCGCCCGATGCCGTGCCCACCCAGCCCGCGCACCATGTGGAAGCCGCAGGCCTTCTCGACATACGGGTGGATGGCCCTGGCCCACTCGAGCAGTTGCGCCCCGGGCTGCATCGCCTCGATGCCCAGCCGCAGGGCCTCCTTGCCGCAGTCCATGAGCTTGCGCGTGGTCTCGTCGGGCTCGCCAAAGCTGTAGGTGTAGGCCGCGTCGCCGATCCAGCCGTTCTTGGTCACGCCGATGTCGACCTTCAGCACGTCGCCTTCGGTCAGCGGCGCCTGATAGCTGCCCGGGTGCCCGTGCACGACCGTCTCGTTCACGCTCAGGCAGGCGTGGGCGGGGAAGGGCGGGTGCCGGCCCGCGCGATAGCCCTTGAAGCAGCTCTTGCAGCCGAGCTGGTCGAGCGTCTGGCCCACGAAGCGGTCGATCTCGGCCAGCGTCTGGCCGTGCTTCAGGAAGCCGACGATGGCCTCGTGCGTCTGCACGACGCAGCGGGCGGCCTGGGCGGCCAGGTCGATGTGGGCGTCGGTAATGGGCGTCTGTGCGGGCTTGCGCCGGGTGCTTGGTGCCATGCGTTCGGTCCTCGTTCCTAGGGTAGGGAGCTCTCGAGCATCGACCAAGGAGCCGCCATGCCCACCACCCCCACCACGCCCGCCTCTCGCCTGCGCATCGACAACGCCACCTGCGTGCTGCCCGACGGCACGCGACCGGCCACCATCCTCGTCGAGGGCGGCAAAATCCTCGACATCGACCCAGCGCCGACAGCAGAAGCAGGCGAGATCATCGACGCCAGCGGCCTGCACCTCATCCCAGGCG
Source organism: Phycisphaerales bacterium JB064 (assembly GCA_044439825.1). GTDB lineage: Bacteria > Planctomycetota > Phycisphaerae > Phycisphaerales > UBA1924 > JAHCJI01. The sequence continues at coordinate 2,194 of JBITAB010000129.1, forward strand.
TCATCGACGACCAGGTCCACTTCCGCGAGCCCGGGCTGACCCACAAGGAGAACCTGCACACGGCCAGCCTCGCCTGCGCTAAGGGCGGCGTCACCACCTTCCTCGAGATGCCCAACACGGTGCCCAACGCGACGACGCAGGCGCTGATCGACGACAAGCTCGCCCTGGCCGCCGACCGCTGCGTGGTCAACTACGGCTTCTATATTGGTGCGACACCGAACAACATCGACGACCTCAAGACCGCCACGCGCACGCCGGGCATCAAGATCTTCATCGGCTCGAGCACGGGCGACCTGCTCGTCGACCAGCAGGAAGCCCTCGAGCGCATCTTCGCCGAGACCACCCTGCCCCTGACGGCCCACTGCGAGGACGAGGCCACCGTGCGCGCCAACGCCGAGCGTCTGGGCGGCGGCAAGACCGTCCACGACCACAGCAAGATCCGCGACCACGCCGCCGCGCGCATCGCCACCGCGCGCGCCATCGACCTGGCCACGCGGCACAACCACCGCTTCCACGTGCTGCA
>JBITAB010000130.1:0-12729 GCA_044439825.1 Phycisphaerales bacterium JB064
CCCAGCACCTCGGCATGCCCATCGAGCATTGCTGTCACCGACTTGCTGCCATGCCGCAGGCTGATGAACCCGCTGTTGATGCCCGGATTCGCGGCCCGGTCGTCGTAGCTGTCCTGCCACCCTGCACCGAACGTCGGTGCTTCGACACGGAAGAACCCCTCGGGCTCGGGCAATTCTGCGATCGTTCCCGGCCCTCGGAAACGGGCCGACGCGAAGGCGATGACCTCCGTCGGCCGGCTGGCCTGGTCGTCACGCTCCAGGAACACCTTGCCGAAGATGCGCTGGCTCGTCACGTCGCCCAGGTGGTTCACGCTGCCGCCCACGTAGGCCACGTTCATGCCCAGGCTGGGGTACAGGCTCACGACGTACGCGAAGTCGGCTCGCCGCTCGCGCAGCGTCGCCAGCGCTTTGTCGTCGCCATACAACCCGCGGAAGTTGTAATCGAAGTACGGCGCCAGCCGCCAGGGGTAGCGCTGGGCGATCAGCGGGTCGGTGATGCGATCGCCCGCGTCGTCCATCGGGGCATCACGCCCCATCACGTCCTGCACCCGCGGCATGCCCGTCAGATACCGCCCACCGTTGTCCTGGGCGTACATCTGGAACGCCACCATCGTCTGCTGGGCGGCCCCCAGTTCGCGGGTGGCCTTGGCCACGCCACGGGCCGCACCCAGGCTGGGCAGCAGGATGGCGATCAGGATCGCGATGATGGCGATCACCACCAGCAACTCGATCAGGGTGAACGCACGCCCGGGCTGCTCGAGCAGCACCCGCAGCGGGCATCGGCGTTGGCGGGCGATCCGGGCATCTGGGATGGCATTACAGGCATCGTGGGGCACGGTCAGCGCTCCTGTTCGTGCTGCGAGACAGGAATTATTCTTGACGGACAGCCAATCGGGCTCAATACTACGCAACTGAGACTCAATCGCAACTCGGCCGACAGTGCTTTCGGCCCTCTCGCCCAACGCGTTTACCAGGAGATCCCTGATATGCCCCGCCGCCTCGCTGTCGCCACCCTCGTGCTCGCCGCCGGCGCCGTCACCACCACCGCCCTGGCCCAGAGCGGCCCCATCTCGGTCAGCTTCGACCAGCCCGACCGCGACCGCTGGAACTACCCCTTCAGCGCCACCCCGGGCGTCCGCACCAACGCCACCATCTTCGGCGCTACCGGCATCGATGGCTTCGACGACCGCGACGGCCAGTTCATCGTCGGCTACGACACTGACGCCGACATCCCCGCCGGCGTCGGCGCGGGCGTCTACCGCGTCGTCAGCGCCCGCCTCACCCTGGTCATCCAGAACGACCTGCAGTTCGTCTACGACGACAGCGCCGACCCGCTGGCCAGCTTCTTCGACCCCGCCGACCCCGACTACGTCGAGGACACCACGCCCGGCCGCCCCATCGAGCTCTACGCCACCGGCTACCGCAACGGCTTCACCATCGAGAGCTGGGAAGAAACCAGCGTCTTCGGCGGCGCGCCCATCGTCCCCCCGGCCGAGGGCGCGCGCAACGCGTTCGCGGCGTTCTACTCGGGCTTTGACGACGTCATCGACCTCTCCCGCCAGGTGCGCACGCGCGTCGAGAGCACCCCGCTGGCCATCGCCACCACCACCGGCGTGGCCGCGGGCGAGCCCGTGCCCGTCGAGACGGTCTTCACCATGGACGTCAACACCTGCGCCCCGGGCGCCACCGCCTTCTTCGACGCCTCCTTCAACGCGGGCAAGCTCAACTTCACCGTCACCAGCATGCACACGGCCGAGATGGGCTCGACCTTCTACCCCTCCTTCTTCACCAAGGAGAACCCCATCAGCCCGCTGCTGGGCTACTCGCCCAAGCTCGATCTGACGGTGATCCGCTTCGACGACGCCGACCTCAACGGCGACGGCGAGCTGACGCTCTTCGACTTCCTCGAGTTCCAGAACGCCTTCGACGCGGGCAACCCGCTGGCCGACTTCGACGGCAACTGCACGCTGGACATCTTCGACTTCCTGGCGTTCCAGAACGCCTTCGATGCCGGCTGAGCCCTATCCTCTCTCAAGCCCTGGGAGCCCATGACCATGCAGCATCCGACCGTCCATACAAGCTCGAATCACGGGCCCGACGCGGCCGCCACCGGCATCGCCGCCACCCTCAAGGACAGCACCTGGGACCTGCACCAGCAGGCCGAGAGCGGCGAGCTCCAGAAGCGGCTGGTCAAGGGTGAGCTGGGCAAGGACGAGTACGCCGCCCACCTGGGCCAGCTCTACCTCGTCCACAAGACCCTCGAGGCCAGGCTCGACGAGGCCTGCGGCACCTGCCCGCACGTCAAGGCACTCAACGAGGACAACCTGCGCCACGTCTCGAACCTCGAGGCCGACCTCACCCACCTGGGCACGGCCCCCGCCAGCGTGCAGCCCGTGCCCGCTACGGCCAGCTTCAACGACTGGATCGACGCCACCGCCGGCGCCAACCCCACCGCCCTCATCGGCGTGCAGTACGTGCTCGAGGGCTCGACCAACGGCAACGGCTTCATCGCCCGCAAGATCGGCCCGGCCCTGGGCCTCGAGCAGGACGGCATCCGCTACCTGGTCAGCTATGGCCCCGCCCAGCGCGAGACCTGGGCCCGCTTCAAGAGCCGCCTGGATGGCCTCGACCTGACACCCGATACGCTCGAGCAGGTCGTCGCCGCCGCCCGCCGCACCTTCGAGGGCGTGCGCGACATCAACCGCGAGCTGCTCGACCAGCTCACCGGCCACAGCAAGCCTGTTCAGGCATAGACCATCTAATAGCTCAGTTCTGTGAACGGCCTCGATCATTGATCGGGGCCGCTCTTGTTTGGGCAATACAAGGATTTCGAGGAGTTTCCGCACAAAATCTTGTGTTATTGCAACCAAGGCTGAGGAAAGGCTGTAACCTCGATGGACCGCCGATTTCTCGCGCGGTTTGTGGTGAGGGAGAACGTTTCATGCGAATCAAGGCAGGCCCTTGGGGCCCACGTCTATGGGTTTGTACAGCGATCGCGAGCTTCGTGGCCGCGTGTTGCTCACCGAGCTACGCGCAGGAGTGCGAGCCGGAGTGGGTGGAGAACCTCTTCCTCCAGCCAGGCGTCACGGGCGACGTCCGTGATGCCGTGGTGTGGGACGACGGACGTGGTGCGGCTCTGTACATCGCTGGCGAGTTCTTTTCTGCCGGAGGTGTGAGCACCGCCCTGGTTGCGCGGTGGGACGGACAAACCTGGGAGTCATTGACAAGCATCACCGGCGACCAACTCCTGGGTGACCAGGTGCGCGCGCTGGCCGTGTTCGACGATGGAGGAGGTCCCGAGCTCTTCGCAGGCGGATCGTTCACTCGCGCCGGAGGACTGACGGCGTCGAACATCGCAAAGTGGGACGGCCGGACCTGGCGGGAGGTCGAGGGTTCTCTCGGCGAAGGCGTCAACGGGCGCGTGGATTGTCTCCATGTCCACACCGACACGACCGGCACCGCCCTCTATGTCGGCGGCCAATTTAGCAACGCCGGAGGGGTCTCGGCCTCGAACATCGCGAAGTGGGATGGCGCCGAGTGGTCGAGGCTCGGCCGAGGCATCGGTGCCGGCGTCGATGCCGCGGTGTTTACCATGGAGACCTTCGACGCGGGCGACGGCGCCGCGTTATACGTCGGAGGCGGATTCACGTCCGCGACAGGTGTTGCCACGGCGCGCTATCTGGCCCGTTGGGACGGCGTCGAATGGTCCAGCGTGGGCAGCGGGGCCGACGGGGGCGTGAGCGCCCTGCGCACGATCACAGAAGGCGACCAGGACTACCTGTACATCGGCGGAGCCTTCAGCGCGGTTGGTGGCGTTCCCGCCTCGCGCATCGCGCGATACGACGGCAACGACTGGCGGCAGGTTGGCGAGGGGCTTGAGGGCACATCGGTCCAAACCATCTTGTCCTTCGATGATGGTCAGGGCCCTTCCATCGTGGTCGGCGGCTCGCTGGACGAACCTGGCTCGAGGGGGGAGGACGCGGGCATCTTGCGTTGGGATGGCCAGACCTGGAAAGTCCTCGATGGCGGGGTATCTCCGTTCGTGGACGTGCTGGCCGAGTTCGATGGCCGGTTGGTCGTGGGCGGCAGATTCGAGTGGACCCGCGCCGGCGGACGGATGAACCATGTCGCCACCTGGGCCTCCGATGGTTGGCGCTCGCTCGGCAACGGCTTCTCTCCAGACGGACCCCAGGCGTTCGCAACCTTCAATGCCGGCCAGGGCCCCGTTCTGCATGTCGGCGGAAACTTCTCGTCCGTCGGCGGGCGACCGTCGCCGGCTATCGCGCGATGGGATGGGTCCAAGTGGCTCGACCCCACGCCCGCACTGCGGTCTTCCAGTTTCCCTTCGGTCTCGTGCATGCAGGTTTTTGACGACGGCTCGGGCCCCACCCTTTTCGTCGGAGGCAACTTCGACCAGGCCGGTAATCGGGCCGAGACGCTCAACGTGGCCCGTTGGGACGGCCATCGATGGCACGCACTTGGTGAGGGCTTCAATGGGTCCGTCCACGCGTTCACCATACACGACGCCGGCGACGGCCCGCGGTTGTACGCGGGAGGCGAGTTCACCAAGTCGGGCAACAGAGACATTGAGCGGGTCGCCCAGTGGACGGGCGTGCGCTGGGAGCCGATCGGATCGCCAGGAACACCAGGGCCGAACGGCGAGGTCCGCGCCCTGACCGCATGGAACGGAGACCTCTATGCCGGCGGCCGCTTCACGAGCGCCGGTGGCGAACCGGCCGCAAACATCGCGCGTTGGGATGGCGCCGAATGGACGCCAGTGGGCTCTGGTCTGAACCGTCAGGTCAACGCGCTGGCGACATTCGAGCAGGATGGTTCCACGTTCCTCTTCGCCGGTGGAGAGTTCTTCGCCTCCGGCCCCGTACAGGTCCAGGGCGTCGCCCGATGGGACGGCACGGCATGGACAAACATGGACGACGGCGTCGACGGCGAAGCAAACGCGTTGCTCGTGTTCGATGATGGCGCCGGCCCCGGTCTGTACGTGGCCGGTCCGTTCGGACGCGTCGGACCTGTCGACAGCCGCATCCCGGCCGCTGGCCTGGCCGAGTGGACCTCCGGGGGCTGGCGCGGGGTCACGGCGAGTGTCAGCGGTGAGATCCTCGCTTTGGCTGAGTATCGCACTTCGGCCCGTCGCTCGCTCATGGCTGGTGGACGGTTTCGAACGATCGATGGCGTGATGTCCGCGGGCATCGCCGAGCTTCCCGTGTGCCCCAACCCGTGCCCGGCCGACCTTGACGGCGACGGCGTGCTGACGGTGTTCGACTTCCTCGCGTTCCAGAGCGCGTTCGCGATGGGCGCTCCCGAAGCCGACTTCGATTTCGATGGTGAGTTCACCCTGTTCGACTTCCTCGCCTTCCAAAGCGCGTTCGCACGCGGGTGTCCATAAATGATTCAAGTCAAGTCCAGAAAGGACGTGCTGATGCACAAGCCGATGCGATGGCGGGCCCTGGCGTTCACTGCTGTGCTGGCGCTCTTTGGCGCCACCCAGGGTGTCGCGGCCCAGGAATGCGAGCCCGGGTGGCTCGAAGGCGTCTTCTGCCAACCGGGCACCGACGACCGGGTCAACACCACGACCAGCGGCGTCGTCGGCGATGGAGAGCCCCTGCTGTACATCGGAGGCAGGTTCGATTCGGCCGGGTGCACTTCCGTGCGCGCCCTGGCCGCGTGGGACGGCGCCACGTGGAGCGACGTGGGCGGCGGCGTGCCGGGCGAGGTCAACGCCATGGTCATTTTTGACGATGGCTCGGGCCCGGCGTTGTACGTCAGCGGCAGATTCTCATCCGTGGGCGGCGTGCCCGCACTGAACATCGCCAAGTGGGACGGCACGCAGTGGCACGCGCTGAGCGGAGGCATCGATGGCCAGGTGAACGAACTGGCGGTCTTCGATGACGGCAGCGGCCCTGCCATCTATGCGGCGGGCGGCTTCGACACCATCGATGGCCAGCGCGTCAACAACATCGCCCGCTGGAACGGCGCCCAATGGGATTCGCTCGGGCTCGGTGTCTACAGCACCACGGGCTCGGCGGGCGTTGGCGCCATGGCGGTCTTCGATGATGGCTCGGGCCCCGCACTCTACGTCGGCGGCCAATTCACCATGGCCGGCGACATCTTCGCCCGGAGCATCGCGAAGTGGAACGGCGCAACCTGGTCGGCGCTCGGCTCGGGTACGAGCGGCGACGTCGGCGCAATGGAAGTGTTTGATGACGGCGCTGGCCCGGCCCTGTACGTAGGCGGAGATTTCCAGGTGATGTCGGGCGTGCTTGTGGAGAACATCGCACGCTGGGATGGCTCAGGCTGGTCGCCCTTCGGATCAGGAACCGAATTCGGAATCTACGGCAGGGTGTACGCCCTGCAGGCATTTGTCGAAGACGGCACGCCAACGCTTGCCGTTGGAGGAAACTTCATCCGCGCCGGAGGCGAGCCCGCCGCCCGCATCGCTCGATGGACGACTATGGGATGGTCAACCATGGGCAGCGGTCTGGACAAGACGCCCGGCGCCGCCATTGTCGAAGACATGGCTCTTTACGACGACGGATCCGGACCCGCACTCTTCGTCGTGGGCACCAGCGATCGTGCCGGCGGAAGCGCGGTGCGCAACGTGGCCCGCTGGAGCGACGGAGCCTGGAGTGCCGAACGCAACTTGCTGACTTCCCTCGACGATGACGTTGCTGCCTTTGCCGTTTTCGACGAGGGCGAAGGCCCGCGACTGTTCGCCGGTGGCGACTTCGAGATCGCCGGCGAGGAGCCCTCGCGCGGCGTAGCGCGATGGGATGGTCGCGTCTGGACAAGCGTAAAAGAAGAAAACGTCGAAGGCGTCGAGGGCATCGTCCGAGCGCTGGCTTCCTTCGACGATGGATCGGGGCCCGCGCTCTACGTGGGCGGCAGGTTCTCGCGAGCCGGTGAGCGTGACGCTCTGAACGTCGCCCGCTGGACGGGCGCTCAGTGGCAGCCGCTGGGCCAGGGCCTCGATGGGGTTGTTAGCTCGTTCGCGGTCTTCGATGACGGCAGCGGCCCGGCGCTCTATGCCGGCGGCCACTTCCACATGTCGGGCGATGAGATCCTCAACCACATCGCGCGATGGGACGGCACGGCGTGGCAGCCCCTCGCGGTCGATGGCGTGGCCGGCATGAACGACTATGTGAACGATTTGAAAGCCTTCGACGACGGTCGCGGTCCGGCCCTGTTCATCACCGGCAGCTTCAACACCGCAGGTGAGATCGATGCCAACCGCATCGTCCGCTGGGACGGCTCGGCATGGTCCGTGCTGGAAGGGCCCATGGGGCAAGGCCTCGACCGATCGGGTTCTGGCGGTCTGGACGGCCTCACACTCGAAATCCACGACGACGGTCGCGGAGACGCGCTCTACGTCGGTGGCGCGTTCGACCTCGCCGGTGGCCGCGTAGTCAACCGCGTGGCCCGCTGGGACGGCGCCGACTGGGAACCGCTGTCCGGCCCGTTGGAGATCGGCGTCGGTGAGGTTGAAGTCAACGCCCTGCTCTCGTTCGACGACGGATCGGGCCTCAAGCTCTATGCGGGCGGCCTGTTCCAGACCGCGGGCGGCATTACCGCAGGAAACATCGCCCGGTGGGACGGTACTCGCTGGGAAGCGATGCCCACGCCAGCGGGCTCGGGCCTGGGAACCCACACCGGCAGCGACGTCTGGGCGCTCGCGGCCTTTGATGCCGGTGAGGGCCCGCTGCTCATCGCGGGCGGTCGCTTCACCCGGTCTTCGGGCTCACCCTCGGACTATACCGCGGCATGGAAGGGCTGCCAGGGCCTGTGCCCGGCTGACTTCGACGGCGACGGGACGCTCACGCTCTTCGACTTCCTCGAGTTCTCCAACGCCTTCCATGTTGGCGATCCGCGCGCCGACTTCGACGGCGATGGCCGGTACACCGTGTTCGATTTCCTTCTGTTCTCCAACGAGTTTGATGCGGGGTGCCCGTGAAACACGCCATGACAACGCCCACCATTCGATTCCTCATAAGCCCGTTCCTCTTCATGTGCGCGCTGCTCACGCCCACGGCTTTCGCTCAGGATTGCGAACGCACCTGGGACCACGCCGACTTCTTCGTGTCAGGCCTCAATGGCGTCGTGCGCGACCTCCTGGTCTGGGACGACGGTTCGGGCCCCGCCCTCTATGTGGCAGGCGGCTTCCAACTCCCCGGCGAATCCGAGTACCGAGGCCTCGCCCGATGGGACGGACAGGCCTGGTCCACAGTCGGAGGAGAGTGGACCGGCGCAGGCGTGTATGCCCTCGAGGTGTACGACGACGGGGCCGGACCCCAATTGATCGCCGCGGGAGAATTCAGCCGAGCCGGAACCATGCCGGCGGCCAACATCGCCCGCTGGGATGGAACCTCCTGGACACGCATGGCTGGCGGGCTGAACAGGCAGGTCGAGTGCCTGGCCGTCTTCGACGACGGCACCGGGCCCGCCCTCTTCGCCGGCGGCCAGTTCGACCGTTCCAGCGGCATCCCCATGGAACACGTCGCTCGGTGGGATGGCAGCGACTGGTCGAACCTGGGCGATGGGCTCCAGAATGGAGGCGCCAGAGGCCTGGCCGTGTATGACGATGGCGCCGGAGCGGCCCTCTACGCCGCCGGCTCATTCGACGCGGCCGGTACGGTCCCGGCCAACTCAATCGCGAAGTGGGACGGCTTCGAGTGGTCAACCGTGGGCCTTGGCGTCGACGGCTCTATAAACGCCCTGGCGGTGTACGACAGCGGCGACGGCGCAAGGCTGTATGCCGGCGGCCGCTTCACCCAAGCGGGCGGCGCCGCAGCCACCAATATCGCCAGTTGGAACGGCGACTTGTGGGCCCCGCTCTCGCCGGGCCTGGACAACGAGGTCTTCGCGCTGCACGTGCACGACGAAGGATCGGGGCCGCGGCTCTTTGCCGGCGGAGACTTCCTTGAATCAGGCGGCGCACGCCCCACCCGCGTGGCTATCTGGGACGGCAGGTTCTGGTTCCCCGCAGCGTCGGGCATAGGCGACCGCGTGTACGCATTCGAGAGCTTCGATCTTGGTTCGGGCCCGGCGCTCTACGCTGGCGGCGGATTCCGCCGCGCGGGCGAAACCAGCGCGGTGGGCATCGCACGCTGGCAAGACCGCCAATGGTCGTCGCTGGTGGAAGGGCTCTCCAGCGACACCGAGATCTACGCGTTGCATTCCGCGCAGGACGCCGGCGCCCCCCTGCTCGTCGCTGGCGGCGCTTTCGAGTACGTCGGCAACGTACACGCCAACAACATCGCCGCCTTGCGCGATGGCGCATGGGAGGCCCTGGGCGGTGGATTCGATGGGCCCGTGCACGCGATCATCGAGCACGACGACGGCTCTGGCGCATGGCTCGTTGCCGGCGGTCAATACTCGATGGCCGACGGCCTGCCTTCGGCCAACATCGCTCGCTGGAACGGGACCAGTTGGACGGCCATGGGCGATGGCCTCAATGGCATTGTGCGCGATCTGGCCATCTTCGACGACGGGTCGGGCCCATCGCTCTACGCCGCCGGCGACTTCACGCTCTCGGGCTCAGAGCCCGTGGCCCGCATCGCCCGCTGGGATGGCCTGCGATGGCAATCGGTTGACGGGGGCGCCAACGGCCCCGTCCATGCCCTGGCCGTATTCGACAGCGGCGCCGGACCTGCCCTGTACGCCGGCGGACAGTTCGAGGTGATCGGCGACGCCGACGTGGTCAATATCGCGCGGTGGGACGGCGCGAGGTGGTCGCGCCTCGGCTCGGGCGTCAACGGGCTGATCGCCACGATGACGGTCTTCGATGACGGCAACGGCACGGCCCTGTTCGTGGGCGGCAGCTTCAACTCAGCCGGCGGCAGCCCCGCGTATAACGCCGCCCGCTGGAGCGGGCTGAGCTGGACAAGACTGGGCGACGGCCTGGGTGATGGCGATGGGCTGGTCGTACACGACATGCTCGCGTGGGACAACGGCGTCATCCCCGCGTTGGTCATCGCGGGTAGCTTCACCGATCCTGGCGCGTTCCAGCGCGAGCGGATCGCGTACTACTACCCGTACAGCTTCGAGCTGTTTCCCGCGGGCCCCAACGACACCATCCGCGCACTGGCTCTCCACGACGATGGAGGCGGGCTGGCCCTGTACGCCGGCGGCGAGTTCAACCTGATCGCCGACCGGCAATCCATGGCCATCGGCCGCTTTGGCTGCGAGCCCGCGCCATGCGTGGCCGACTTCGACGGCGATGGCGCACTGACCATCTTCGACTTCCTCGCATTCCAGTCGGCGTTTGATCTCGGCCAGCCCCGAGCCGACCTCGATGGCGATGGCGACCTGACCCTGTTCGACTTCCTCGCCTTCCAGACCGCGTTCGCGCGGGGCTGCTGAAGCGTTTACTGATGTACTCGGAGAGTTTCATCATGCCGATCCGACGCGTTCCAAAGCTCTGGCTCTCACCCCTGACCGTGCTGGTTCTGGTCAATGCGCTGGCCGCACCGACCTCGGCCCAGCAGTGCGAGCCCCAGTGGGCAGAAGGACTGTTCACCAGCCCATACTTCGAGCGCGACTTCACCGCCGCCATCGGCCACGACGATGGAACGGGCACGCAAGCCTACGTGTCGGGCAACTTTGATCGGTTCGGGATCAAACAGATCCAGGGGCTGGCACGCTGGGACGGCAGGCAGTGGTCCGACGTGGGAGGCGTGCAGGCGCAGAACGCCGAGGCGATGCTCTCCTTCGATGACGGCTCGGGGCCGATACTCTACCTGGGCGCGTCGGTAGGCATGATCGACGGATACCCCACGAACAACATCGCCATGTGGGACGGCAGCACATGGAAGCGGCTGGGCAACGGGCTCGACGGCCGCGTGCACGCCCTGGCAATGTTCGATGATGGCTCTGGCCCTGCGCTCTACGCGGGCGGTCGATTCCTCACCGCCGGCGGCGAACAGGCCAACCACATCGCCAAGTGGGATGGAACGCGATGGACACCGCTGGGCGAGGGCACCGACGACTGGGTCTACGCCCTGACGGTCCACGACGACGGCACCGGGCCGGCCCTGTACGTCGGCGGCAACTTTACCCTCGCCGGTGACGAGATCGTCAACGGCGTGGCCAAGTGGGACGGCTCGCAATGGGGCTTCGTCGGCTTGGGTCTGGACCAGCGCGTGCACGCTCTAGCCAGCTACGACGACGGCACGGGCGCTGCCCTGTACGCCGGCGGCGAGTTCACCGCCTCGGGCGCGACGCCCGCGTCACGCGTGGCCCGATGGGACGGCTCGACCTGGAGCGAGGTCCGTGGCGGCGTCGGTGGAACCGTCTATGACCTGGAAGTCGTCCCTTCCGACGATGGCCCCGTGCTGTTGGTGGCCGGGAGCTTCCGGTCGGCCGATGGCGAGATCGGATTCGAGCGCGTCGCGATCTGGGACGGGCAGTGGCAACAAGCCGGCTTCGGCCTGGACAGCACGGTGAATGACCTCGCGCTGGTGCGAGGCCGCGACGGAGACAGGGTCTACGCCGTTGGCAACTTCTCAGACAGCGGCGAGACGCGCGTAGACGGCCTGGCCCAATGGGACGGCCACGAGTGGGCCCCGGTCGCCACGGGGCTGATCGAACTGGCCGGAGACCTGGTCGTCCACGACGATGGCAACGGCCCGCGGCTCTTCATAGCCGGCGGTTTCTCCTCGGCCGGGCAGACCGCCGCGAAGAGCATCGCCGCCTGGGACGGCGACCGCTGGCACACGGTGGGCGGCGGCCTCACCGGTGGTAGAGGCGCCAACGGCATGAGCCCATACACGCAAGATGGCCAGACCTTGCTGGCCGTCGGCGGCAACTTCACGCTGGCGAGCGGCGTGCTCGTAAACAATGTAGCCTCATGGAACGGACAAGACTGGAGCGCGATGGGCGAGGGCTTCTCCGCCGAGCCCTACGTGATGCACCAGCACGAGGGCTCGCTCTACGCGGCGGGGAGTTTTGCCAGCACCGGAAGCGAAACCGTCAACCGCATCGCGCGCTGGAACGGCAGCGAGTGGCTCCCCCTCGAGGGTTCCGCGGGTGTCGGAGTCAACTCAACGATTCGGGCGATCGCGACCTTCGATGACGGCAATGGCCCGGCCCTCTATGTGGGTGGAGACCTGACCATGGCGGGCGGCCTCGAGGCCGGACGCATCGCACGGTGGGACGGCACGGACTGGTCGGCCCTTGGTGACATGGGATCGCAAGGCGTGAACGGCCGCGTATACGCGATAGCGGTCTACGACGCCGGCGATGGTCCGGCGCTCTACGTCGCCGGCGATTTCACTACGGCCGGCGGCCAGCCCTGCGAGCGCATCGCACGGTGGGATGGAGTTGCGTGGTCGGCGCTGCCCACCCCCGGCGGCGGGCCCGAAGATACGGTGCGGGGCCTGCACGTCTACGACGACGGCAGCGGCGAAAAGCTTTATCTGACCGGTGAATTCGAGAGCATCGGAGACCTGCCGGCCAACAGGGCCGCGGTTTGGGACGGCGACGCTTGGCAAGCGCTGGGCGGAGGCGTGGGATCGAGCCGGACGACCAGCATCGCAATGGAAACCTATGACGATGGCACCGGCCCCGCACTCTTCATCACCGGCGACTTCCAGTATGTGGGCGACAACATCGAGTCCTCCTACATCGCCAAGTGGCAGGGCTGCCCATCCGAAACCTGCGTGGCCGACTTCGACGGCGACGGCGAGTTGACCATCTTCGACTTCCTGGCCTTCCAGA
>JBITAB010000131.1:0-2666 GCA_044439825.1 Phycisphaerales bacterium JB064
GGCCGATCCGTACGCAGCATTGATCGAGGTGTGCGATGCGGTGACCAACTGGCCGCTGACGAGTTGGCAAGCCATCGATACCGTGTTCGCGATCGATCCCTCGACGTGGTCGGTCGTGCTCGAGAACCTGCTGAGCGATGACGACAGCTACGTCAACAAGGGCTGCGACATCATGACCTATCGCGATCCGGTCGATGGTCGCACCCACCTCTTGCAGCGCGACGCCAACGAGACGTGGACACACTCGACCTGGTCGCCCACGCTCAATTTCGGTTCGAGCTCCAAGCCCGTGCTGAGCCATGTGCTGAGCGTGCCCGAGCTGCGGCAGCGCTACATGGCCCACTATCGCGCGGCGATGCAGGGATTCTCGTGGGACCAACTGGGGCCCGAGTTCCTGGCGATGCGTGATCGCATCGATGCGCACGTGCAGGCCGATCCCAAGAAGATCTATACCTATGCACAATTCGAGGACAACTTCTTCACCACTGTCAGCCTCGGTGGCGGGCCATTCGGCGGCTCGGTGGTTGGGCTGCAGCAGTTCGTGGACACGCGCCTGGGCTTTCTGGGCGGCAACGACGAACTGATGGCCAGTGGGCCGAACATCGCCGGCGTCGTCGTCAGCGACGAGACGCCAACACCGGGCGAACCGGTGACCATCACCGCCACCGTGCTGCCCGATGGTTCGCCGGTGCAGGGCGTCGACCTGTACTACCGGCCCTCGCCCACGGCCGGGTTCGAGCGCATCGAGATGGAGTGGATCGGCGACGATGACTACGAGGCCGTGCTGCCGATCATGGGCGTGGGCGGCCAGCGGGTGCTCTATTACGTAGGCGCTACCGCGGACAACGCCTACGAGTCGCTGAGCTTCTCTCCCGCTGGCACCGAATGGGCGGCCTTGGAGATCGAGTACCAGGCGGCGACGGGCCCGGGCATGCGCATCAGCGAGTGGGCGTACTCGGTCGATAGCGGCGAATTCATCGAGCTCACCAACACGAGCGACGAGGCCATCGACATGGCCGGCTGGAGCTTCGACGACAGCAACCGTGAGGTGGGGGCGTTCGACCTTTCCGGCTTCGGCGTTGTCGATCCTGGGCAGAGCGTCATCCTGACCGAGGCGCTGGCCGAGGACTTCCGCGCCGCGTGGGGTCTCGACGCGAGCGTCGTGATCATCGGAGAGCTTGGTGCGGTCGAGGGCCACAACCTCGGTCGCAACGACGAGATCAACATCTTCAACGCCGATGGTGAGCTGGCCGACCGCCTGACCTATGGCGACGAGGACTTCGATGGATCGATTCGCACGCGCGACGCCAGCGGTCAGGCCTGCTCCAGCGCCATCGGCGTGAATGACGTGTACGCGTGGAGCCTGTCGGAATCGGGCGACGCCTTCGGCTCATGGGCCGCGAGCACGGGGGAGGTCGGCACGCCTGGCGTGATGGCGACCATCGTGTGCGAGGACTGCCCGCCAGACTTCGACGATGATGGTGAGCTGACGATCTTCGACTTCCTGGCGTTCCAGAACGCCTTCGACGCGCAGGACCCCCGCGCCGACTTCGACGGCGATGGCGAGTTCACGCTGTTCGACTTCCTGGCGTTCCAGAACGCCTTCGACATCGGCTGCGCGCCGTGATCTTGAGCGCTCCGTAGCGGCCCTCCGGCCGCACACTCGCTCTGGCGAAACCGGGGCGTCACATACCCCGGACCAATCGGCCCCCGGCGCTCTTAGGAGGGTTCCGGGGGCTGTTGCGTGCGCTGCCCGAGTTCCTTCTCGAGCAGCCTCAGGTTGCGTGTGTTGGCCTTGTACCACGCGTCGGGGATGACGCCGATGAGCGGCACGAGGCCGGCCAGCCAGTCGAGGCCCAGGTTGGCGGCCATCTTGAGCAGCACCGACCGCCGCACGCCCGCATGCCGTGCTTCGAGCAGCGGGTAGACGCTGATGGCCAGCGAGATCGTGTCGCCCACCACGGGCAGCAGGCTGATGATGGGGTCGAGCCCGAAGCGGAAGCTGGTGCCGGGCAGGCGGTAGCGGCTGTCCATCCAGTGGCTGAGGGCCCGCACGCGTGCGAGCGCCGGATGGGAGTGGGGGGGATCGAGCGGTGCGTCGGGCGTGGGTGCCATTGCGCAAAGAATACGGCCGGCGCGTGGCCGGCCTTGGATCGATGAGCCCGGGTTCACGATCACGCCGCTACGCGATCACGCGCAGCCGATGTCAAATTGGTTCTGGAACTCGAGGAAATCGAAGATGGTCAGCTCGCCGTCGCCGTCGAAATCGGCGCGCAGATCGCCGGCGTCGAAGGCGTTCTGGAACGCCAGGAAGTCGAAGATGGTCAGCTCACCGTCGCCGTCGAAGTCCGCCGGGCACGACGATGTGGCGCTCAGACGCTGGGCGTCGACGTGGATGGCCTGCTCCGCTGGCCGGTAGTACTGGCCCAGGGCCCACACGTCGCCGCCGGGCGTCACCGACATCGCGCGGAACCATTGCTGGTGGCCATCGGTCGGGTCGGCCACGTCCACTCGCGTCCAGCTCACGCCGTCGTACTTGAGCATCAGGGCGCGGGGGAAGCCGTCGGCGTCGGCATCGGTGCCCGAGGCGTAGATCTCTGTGGGTGAGCGTGCGGCGATGGCGCGCAGGTCTGCACGGCCGTCGGGCATGACGGGCGCGTCGACGA
>JBITAB010000132.1:0-2628 GCA_044439825.1 Phycisphaerales bacterium JB064
GCGCCGCCGAGGTCGCCCGTGCGCTCGGCCGCGCGATAGACGGCCGAGGTCACCGGGTCGACGATGCCCACCTTCGCGCAGGCGTCGGCGAACATCGAGCCGCCGGCAACCTGTGTGCGGACACGGCGGATGCGATCGGCGTGCTTGGCCTCGACCGCGGACGAGGTGACGTCGAGGGCCTCGACCAGCGGCACGCCGCGGGAGACGAGCTGGCCCAGGACGGCGTTGAACTGGGCCTGGTCCTTGAGCCCCATGTGGCCCGAGGAGCCCACCCACGCTGGCAGGCGGCGCGACCACACGAGCACGCGACGCTCTCGGCCCAGCGTGGAGGCCAGGGCCCGCTCGCTGGCCGCGTTGCGGACGCCCAGGCGCTTGCCGCCCGTGGGGCCTGAGGCCAGGAAGAGGTATGGGGATGGTCCCTTGGCTGCTCTGGACATTTGCGTTCCGTTCGTGCCTCTGCTGCTGGACCGGCCGATAGCCTTGACCCTGCTCCAACGGGGCCTTGGGGAGTTTAGTTCGGTCTGGCCATGCCGCAAGCCTCGGGCGCGTGAGCGCCGCCAGATTGCGCACGGGGGTGGACATGGTCGTCAGATCCTTCCCGGATTGATGGCAGCCGGGGGAGGACCGTGTTGTTCGAGCCACGAACTGGGATGATCGCCGCGGGCGGGCCCGTCACGAACCGCCGCCCTTTGGGGGTGTGGCTGTGTGGCTTGGCATGCCTTTGAGGGATTGGGAGATGGCCGCCTCGTGCAGGGGGACGCTGGCCTCGTCCATGCCCTGCTTGGCGCGATAGAAGGCCTCGGCATCGACGGCTCGCCAGTCTTCGCTCGCCTTGGCCACCATCTCTTGCACGGCATCGACCGAGGCGCGGATCTGGGCCCTCAGGTGCGCGGGCAGCCCTTCCTCGACGCGGTCCATGGCCTCGTTGATCCACTTGATGTCGAGCCGTGCGTGGGCGACGAGGTCGACGATGCGGTGGCGCGTCATGTCGTCGCGCGCGTGCTCGATGGCCTGGGCCTCGATGGCGTCGACCTCGTCCTTGGTCAGGCCGTGATTGGGAATGACCTGGAGCGTGGCGGCCTGGCCCGAGCGCTTTTCGACGGCAGAGACGTTGAGCACGCCGTTGGCGTCGACGAGGAATTCAACGACCAGTTGCGGCACGCCGGCGGGCATGGGCGGGATGCCACGCAGGTTGAACGTGCCCAGTTCCCGGCAGTCTTCGGCCATCTCGCGCTCGCCCTGGAGCACCTTGAGCACGATGGCCGTCTGGTTGTCGACGCTGGTGGAGAAGGTCTCCTTGGCTCGCGCGGGGACGGTGGCGCCGGCGTGGACGAGCTTGGCCATCGCGCCGCCGACGGTCTCGATGCCAAGGCTGAGCGGGATGGCGTCGAGCAGCAGGCTGTTGCGTGTCGTGCCCGCCAGGGTGGCTGCCTGCACGGCGGCGCCCAGGGCGACGACGCGGTCGGGGTCGAGCGCCGTGTAGGGATCGAGACCGAAGAAGCCGCCTACGGCGCTGCGGACGGCTGGGATGCGTGTGGAGCCGCCCACGAGCACCACGGCGTCGATGGCGTCCCCGCCGGGTTGCTTGGCGGCTGCGCGGCGGGCGCGTTCGCACGCGGCGAGGGAACGCTCGATCATGGGCCTGATGAGCGCCTCGAACTCTTCGCGGGTGATCGCTCGTTCGTACACGCGTCCGGCGCCGACATCGATCGATACCGCTGCGACCAGATCGTGGCTGAGGCGGTGCTTGACGTCCTGTGCGAAGCCAAGCAACGCGCGGCGTGTCGCCGGTGGCAGGGCGGCCAGGCCTTGGGCGAGATGCTCGGGCAGGCCAAGATCGAAGCGAGCGTTCATCTCGGTGAGGAACATCGCCACCAGCGCGTGGTCGGCGTCGTCTCCGCCCAGGCGGGTGTCGCCGTCGGTGGCGAGCACCTGGAAGATGGCCGGCGCACCGGGGGTGGCGTTCGGGGTGATGCGGAGGATGGAGATGTCGAAGGTGCCGCCGCCGAGGTCGTAGACGGCGACGGTCGTCGGCTCGGTCTTGGCCCTCTGGGCCGAGCCCAGGCCGTAGGCGAGGGCGGCGGCCGTGGGCTCGGAGACGATTCGGACGACCTCGAGCCCGGCGAGGCGGCCGGCGTCGCGCGTGGCCTGCCGCTGGGCGTCGTCGAAGTAGGCCGGCACGGTGACCACGGCCTTGTGGACGGGCGTGCCAAGGGCCTGCTGGGCCTTGTCTTTCAGGGCTCGCAGGACCTGGGCGGAGACCTCCTGGGGCGTGAAGGTCTTGGCGGAGCCATCGGGCATGGGGATCGCAACGGCGGCCATCTCGCGCGGGCCCTGGACGATCTCGTAGGGCAGGTAGGGAGCATCGCCCGCGGCGTCGTGCAGCGAGCGGCCCATCAGCCGCTTCACGCTGGCGATCGTGTGCTGGGGGAACTCCACGGCCCGCTCGCGGGCGTCGAGGCCCACGATGGTCGCCAGCGAGCCATCGGGCTGGGGCTCGTAGCGGACGACGCTGGGCACGATACCCGAGCCGGATGCGCTATCGCCGAGGATGCGCGGGCCCTTGTCGTCGGCGTAGGCGGCGAGGGAGTTGGTGGTGCCCAGGTCGATGCCGATGATGGGGGAGAT
>JBITAB010000133.1:0-2627 GCA_044439825.1 Phycisphaerales bacterium JB064
GGTATACACCAAGGCCGCCGCCGCGGTTTCAGGGGCACCCCGCATCGAACGCGTTCTGGAACGCAAGGAAGTCGAAGATGGTCAGCTCGCCGTCACCATCGAAATCGGCCGCTGGATCGCCCGCATCGAACAGGTTCTGGAACGCGAGGAAGTCGAAGATCGTCAGCTCGCCGTCGCCGTCCAGGTCCGCGGCGCACGGGGCTGGCACGGCGATCGTGAGCGCGACGGACGCGGGCAGTTCAGCCCGGCGACGGAATCCGTCGGTCGAGTCGACGAGATCGCCGTCGATGGTGGTCATGCTCAGCACGGGGAACAGCCGTGGGGATTCACCAAACCAGCCCTCGCGCACGAAGGCCCGAGCCCACGTGGATGCCGGCACATCGGGATCGATCGCATCGACCACCCACAGGCGATCAAAGGGCGCCCATGCGCCAAGCGCATCGCCGGGCACGGTCGTGCTGATGGCCATCTCGCCGATCTCCCCGCCGATGGCGACCGCCGAGCCATCGCGGCCCTCGATCAGCAGACGTCCGCCGGCGAAGATGTGCGCTCCACGATCCGGATCAAAGCCGGCGTAGCGCATCTCGATCATCGAGGGCCGAACGCCCACGAGCGGATCGTCGGCGAACTCTGGCGCAACGCCTCCGGTTCGTCCGCCCTCGGTATCGAGCACCGACACGGGGCCAAGCCGCAGACGCAGCACGCCATCGCCGGGGTCGAAAGACACGACGGTATCGACCGGCGTGGCCAGCGTGCCATCATCGTTCCACGGCGACACGAACGTTTCATCGGTGTGGTGGCCCTGGATCTCGTACCCACCGCGCAGGTGGCGACGCTCCGTGGGATCGGTGGGGTCGAACGGCGCGATCACCGGGTCGTACGCGTGAACGGTGGCATAGGCGCCGTACCAATCGATGTGCTTGCCGTGCGTTTTCGCGGCCGAGACCGACAGGATGGCGCCGCTACCGAAGCGGATGTCGGCCGCCATCGCGCCACCGGCCATCGCTTCGCCGCCGAGCACCGCATCGAGCTTCAGCGGGCCCTCGCCGTGCGGCGGGGCGGCCGGCGGCACGGTGTGCTCGCCCCGCAGCCCGATGCGGGCCATATGGGCGCCGTCGTCGGGCGGGCCACCGGGCGCAAAGTCCCATCCGTCCACGACGTACCACAGGTCGAAGCTCCAGTGGTGGGCGTGGACCTCGTAGAACGTGGTCGGGTTGAGCGGATCGGCGGTATTGAAGCCATCGGCGCCAGACTCGTGCATCAGCAACTCGCCCGTCGCCTCGAACAGCAGCGGCGAATCGAACACGGCCTTGGTCGAGCCGGTGGTGTCGTCGGCCAGAGCGGCCGCCGAGAGTGCGAGCGAACAACCGCAAACCAGAACGATGGAGCGTGCCACGACGCGTCCCTTCCCGGCCGCGGCCCATGGCGGCAACGCGACCGCCAGCCGGGCCAGGCCGCGGATCCGCGTGTGATTCCGTGCTCCGGCTCGTTCATAGAGCGGAACGTGGGGTGAATACTCACGCCGTCAGGCGCAACCCGCGTCAAAGGCGTTCTGGAACGCGAGAAAATCGAAGATCGTCAGCTCACCGTCACCATCGAAATCGGCCAGCGGGTCCATCGCATCAAAGGCGTTCTGGAAGGCGAGGAAGTCGAAGATCGTCAGTTCGCCGTCGCCGTCGAAATCTGCGGGGCACGCGGCCATCTCGATGACGACGTTGTCGAAACATGCCAAGATGCCATCGCGATCACCGGTGGGCCCAACGCCTCGGCAGATGAAGCGGATGCGCTCGAAGGCCGGGCCCTCGATCTCGAGCCGTGCGTGCTCGTACTTCGATGCCGTCTCGCGGTGCGTGAACGAATCGCTCACGACCACCGTCTCGCCCACGAGGCCCTCGAGGTACACCTCGATGCCGTCCCAGTCGGGGCCGGAGTTGTACCACAGCTCGACCGAGGCGTGGTTGGCCATCTCGCCTGTCGTCGCGATCCACTGGTAGCTGCGCACGAACCAGCCGGTGGTGCCGGTGGTCCACAGGCCAGAGTTCATGGTGTTGCGCGGGCTGAAGGCCGGGTCGCCGGTGAAAGTGCCCGTGCTGTCGGTGACGGCGAACTGCAGCGCTTCCTCGCCCCTGAACTGGTGGTTGTCCGAGAAGGTGATGCCGCCGGACTCGAAGGAGAGGCCAAGGAAGCCGGCCTCGAAGTCGTCGAAGCCGGTCTCATCGGCGAGAGCCACGGTTGCGATGGAAAGCGAGGCGAGTGAGGCAAACGTGACAAAGCGATATGGACGCATGGCGGATCTCCTCCGGGCTCTCCAGCGTCTACGCCGTTGCGCATTGGTCGGTTTCACGCATCGGTATCGCGATGCTGCTCACTGCCGAGCGGCGATCGGCCTGACCTCGACCGACACGATCGGCCGCACCCGCGTGACGACCGTGACCAGTACTAACTGCTGGCGTGGGTCGTTGGTCCTCCACGCCACAGAGCGTTCGTGCACGCCGCGGCCCATGCCGCCGAGGTCCATCGTCAGGTCCACGGTCCGCGTGCCCAGCGGCTCGATGCGAATCGGCTCGAACCCAGCCGTGTTGACCCCAGGAATGGAGGGCCCGTGCAGTTCAAGCGTGGCGTCGCCC
>JBITAB010000134.1:0-2615 GCA_044439825.1 Phycisphaerales bacterium JB064
CCCACCACCAGCCAGCACACCCTGCCGACCAGCACCGCCGCCAGCCCGGCCATGATCGCGCTCAGGCACTGCCCCGCCAGCACGCCAACACCACCGCCCGCCGCCGGGTGCTGGCCGGTCATCGCCACCAGGTGATAGAAGGCCGCCTCGACATAGCCCGGCAGGAACGAGTACACGTTGTGCTCGACGGGCCACAACCGACCCATCGCCAGCCACTCGGCCGGCAGTTGCATGTGGTAGCTGCGGGTGTCATAGCCAAAGCCCTCGCTGGCCCAGAGCCAACCCGTAGGGCTCGCCGCAGCCACCACGAGCACCGCCAACCCGGGCGCAAAGGCCAGCACCATCGGGCTGATCGAGACGCCCTCGCCCGATCGCCGCTTCATCAGGTCCATCGCCAGCAGCACGAGGCCAGCCCCTAACGGCAGCCCGGCCATCACCTTCCGCCCGCCGGCCCCAAACCACTCGAACGCCCCGAGCACGCCCATGGCGTGGCTCAGCGCCAGCATCAGCCCCAGCCCAACAGCCGGCGCCAGCCAGGCCGCGGCCGAGCGATCAGCCATCTTCCACAACGCGCCCGCGCCCAGCCCCCACGCGCCCGCCACGTACGCCCCGGCCAGCACGCCCGCCGTCAGCCAGGCCGAGGCCACGCCCACAACAGTCGGTACCCACGCCCCACCCACGCCGATGGCACACACCGCAAGCACGCCGGCGAGCATCGCCCCCACCACCAGCAACGCCAGTGATCTGGAAAGCCTCCCAGTAGCCGCCTCGCTCACCGCTTGCCCTCGGCCGAACCCTCTGGCACGATGAACCCCGCCCGGCTTGCCCACGCTCGCGCGTCGGCATCGGTCAGCACCCACCGGGCAAAGTCCGCCCCGGCGTCGCTGAACCAGGCGACATGGTGGACGGTCGCGTCGCCGCGCGGCTGGTCGAGGTAGCCCACGAGCTTCACGCGACGCGTGTCGATATCGCTGCCGAAGACGATGCCGAAGCTCTCCTCAGGAGGCTGGCGACGGGCGAAGTACGAGACCCGCTCCACGATCGCCTCGCCGGTATCGAAGTTGCCGGCCGCCAGTGATACCTCGCCCCACAGCCCGCCCTCACGCAGCGACGCCCGCGTCCACCGGCCCAGGGCCGACCGCTCCAGCGCGATGTGCACCGGCGTCTTCCGCCCGACCAGTTGAGAGCCGTCGAGCGAAGACCCGCGCGGCGCCACCACCGCCAGCGTGTTGCCCAGCCATGCGGCGTGCCCATCGGGCGTCCGCGTGAGCTCCTGGATCTGCTGCTCGCTCTCGGTCAGATAGGCGTCGGCCTCGGCCCCACGCTCCAGCCTCATCGCAAGCCACGCCGGTTGGTCGAGCCGCTGGGTCCGAACCCCCTCGTACAGCACGAGATCGAGCCCCGGCCGCTGGCCTTCATAGAGAGGCTCGAGCGCCCGGGCCAGCGCCGCCAGCGTGGGGTCCACCGCCACCCGCACCGGGGTCAGCCCCGGCCTGGGCACGGCGGCCGTCTGGCCCGAGGCATCGGGCCAGCGGCTGGGCGTCTCGGGCTTCATCGCGCAGCCGGCCATCACCACCGCCAGCCAACCGATCACGCCTGGAAAGAGGGCTCTCACAGGGCATTCTTCGGGTTCTCGGGCCTTGAGTCTTTGGCGACTCCCCTGAAACCCGCCGCCGCTGAGGCCCAACAATCCTCCTGACCGCACCCCAAGCTCCCCGGGAGGGGCCCATGACCGCCGCCCAAGCCTGGTACAACCAGACCTACGCCGAGCAGCAGGCGCCGCCTTCCCACGTCGATGGCAAGCTCTACGTCGACCCGCAGTCGACCGATCGCGACCGCCAGTGGGCCTTGTGGACCCACCTTGCCCCGCTCATGGCCGCCGTCGTCAGCAGCGGCACGCTCGCTCCCCTGGGCATCGTCTGGGGGCTGTACATCATGCACATGCCGGGCAAGGAGCGGCCGTTCGTCGCCGACCACGGCCGCGAGATGTTCAATTTCAGCGTGTCCTACCTCATCTATTGGACGGTTGGCTCGGCGGTGGTCGGCATCGTCAGCTTCGGCGCGGCCCTGATCGTGTACCTGCCCTTCCTGGTCGTCATGGGCGTGCTCTGCCCCATCCTGGCGGCCGTCGCCGGGGCCAAGGGCCGCTACTACCGCTACCCCATGACCATCCGCTTTATGAAGGCCCCCTACGAGAAGGACGACTCGCAGGACAACCCGCCGCAAGGCCAGGCCGCCTGACCTGTATTGGCCAGCCTTGGGCCCGCCGCCGCGAACGGCTAAACTCTCCCCGGCGTGCCGCTCCTCGAAGCCACCAACCTGCACAAGAGCTTCAACGGGCGTGAGGTTGTCCGTGGGGTCAGCTTCTCCGTGGGCCGGGCCGAGATCGTCGGCCTGCTGGGCCGCAACGGAGCCGGCAAGACCACCAGCTTCCGCATGACCATCGGCATGCTGACCGCCGACGAGGGCAGCGTCCACTTCGACGGCCAGGACGTCGCACGCCTGCCCATGTACAAGCGGGCCCGCCTGGGCATGGGCTACCTCAGCCAGGAGCCCAGCGTCTTCCAGCGGCTCACCTGCGAGCAGAACCTGCTGGCCATCCTCGAGACCCTGCC
>JBITAB010000135.1:0-2605 GCA_044439825.1 Phycisphaerales bacterium JB064
GAGCCATCGAGCGCGAACTCAACGATGCGTGCATCGCCCGCGCTCGCGACCAGCACGCGGCGATCGGGCGTCACCAGCACGTCCAGCGGATCGCTGAGAACGCCGGGCGCCGACGCCGAGCGTGGCACGCCCGTCAGAAAATGGTGCTGGGCAACCGTGTCCGTGCCCGGGTCGGCCGTCCACGTGTTGTGCGCGTGCGCGAGCGTGATGATGTCGTGCACGCCATCGCCATCGCAATCCTGCACGGCGTCGAGCACGGCGTCACGATTCAGGTCCAGGCCCATGTCGTTGAAGATGTCCACCCAGTCGAACACGCCGTTGCCGTCCATGTCGGGCTGGCACTCGTCGGGGATGGCGTCGCCGTTGGCGTCCAGGCTCGTCCGGTCAACGATATCCTTATCGTCGGGCACACCGTTGCCATTGCAATCGGGCTCGCACTCGTCGGGGACGCGGTTTCCGTTGAGGTCCTGGCTCAGGCCCGTGGCGATGTCGATGGTGTCGAGCACGCCGTTGGCGTTGCAGTCCTCGCACTCATCGGGCACGCCATTGTCGTTGGCGTCGATGCTTCGGCCAGAGGCGATGTCCTCGGCGTCGTCGATATGGTTCTGGTTGCAGTCGAAGGGAGCGTAACGCCCGACGCAATTGCGGATGCGCTGGCGCACGCCAGTGTGGAAGTGCATGTCGCGGATGGCCGAGCCGCCGGTGAACGTCGTGGCGCAATAGCTCATGATCGTGCCGCGGCGGGGCGGCGTGGTCGTGGAGGCGCACGCGTCGATGCCGTAGTCGTGCGTGTGGCCCGTGCCCAGGCTGTGGCCAAACTCGTGGGCCGCCACGGCGATGTCCTGGTTGAAGACGTTGGGTACGCTCGGATCGGTGAACCGGCCGATGCCGTAGCCCACCCACGAGGCGCGATTGCAGAGGCCGTAGGCCTGCCCGCCCGATGGCGCGTCCTTGCGGCCGGACATCAACTGGGCCGCGTCGTGGTCGATGCCGCTTGGGATCACGGGCCGTCCGACTCCGCCGCTGTACGGATGATCAGGCGTGGTCCACAGGCGCATGAACGCGAGGTCGAGCCGGACGCCCGTATCGCGCACGAAGATGTCGCAGACGATCGCGTACATCTGCACGAGATAGGTGAGACCCTCGCGCTCGGTCTCGAACAGCGTCGACATCGCGTAGTCGGCGTCCACCGCGATGCGCACCATGCGCAGGCCCGGGATCACCTTGCCATACGCGGGCGTGATCGTCGCCTCGGGTTCGTCGGTGCCGAGGGGCTCGCGCGGCCCGATCGGCTGGATGCCCACGCCGCACAGGTGCGGCGCGAACGACGGGTCGAAGCCGCCCCGCCCCTCGAACACCACGACCTGCCCCTCGCCCAGCGCCACGCCGCCCGCTGCTGGGTCTCCACCCTCGCTGCTGACTACGAAGGTGGACCGGCCCGCGCCGAGCTCGATGCGGCCCATGACCGAGCGATTCGACGTATCAGTTGCGCTGATGAACACGTGCGAGCCCGGCAGCCCATCGACCGTGCCGCGCCAGAAGTGGATCGATGCGGGGTCGAAGTCGGCCGCACGCTCGCCGGCCTCGTCGGCGACGACGAAGCTGGCATCGGGCGGGATGAAGGAGAACGGCTCGAGCGATAGGTCGACGCTGCCGCCACCGGGCAGGGGGAAGTTGTCGAGCCTCAGCCGCTCGCCAGCGGCTGCCTTGAGCGCGAGGTGGTCGACCGACAGCACCGTGTGCCCGCCTGGGGCCACGTCGGCCCGCTGGAAGGCGCTCACGGCCTGGCCACGCGCCCATCCGGCCATCGCCAGAACGCATCCGATCGCCGCCAGCGCGGCTTTCCAGTGCTTGCCCATGTTGACGCTCCCCTGTCCGGGCCGGGTACCTCGGCTCTATCTCCACAATGTACCGGCTCCGGGGCGATTCGCCGCGGCGATTTTCGCTGGTTCCGCGGAATTCGCTAGTCCCCGTCCCTGCCGCCCACATGCTGGGCCGCCGAATCGAGCGGGCTGGCCAGCAGCACGCCCAGGCACAGCACGGCGATAACGACCGCCACGCCGGTGAGGGCCAGCCCCGCCGCCGCCCCGGCCGCCGCGATGGCCCACAGGCCCGCCGCGGTGGTCAGCCCCTTCACCCGGCCGCCGGCCTGGATGATCGCCCCGGCCCCCAGGAAGCCCACGCCGCCGACGATGGCCGAGACGATCCGCGTCGCGTGGCCGGCCGTGTCGGGGGCGTGCGAGAGCAGGTGCTCGAACAGCTCGCAGGAGATCAGCGCGAAGCCGGCCGAGCCCAGCGCCACCATGGCGTAGGTCCGCACGCCGGCGAAGTGCTGCTGGCTCTCACGCTCAAAGCCCGCGACGGCCCCCAGAAGCACGGCCAGCAGCAGCCGCAGCGGCCCCTGCTGCCACTGGAGGGGCGCCCCCATGGCCGGGCCGAAGATGGTCTCCAGCACCTGTTGCATCCCTGGCAGGGTATGGGCGGGGCGGCGGCTTTCCTACAATGGATGAACCTCGCCCCCTGCCCGGAGGAAACCCGCCGAAATGCCCGCCAGCCCGACCGACACGCCCGCCGCCACGCTCACCGCGCCCGATCCCGCCCTCGA
>JBITAB010000136.1:0-10287 GCA_044439825.1 Phycisphaerales bacterium JB064
CCTACATCGGCAGCGACGCCTGCGCCGCCGACTTCGACGGTGATGGCGAGCTCACGCTCTTCGACTTCCTCGCGTTCCAGAACGCCTTCGACGCCGGCGACCTGAGCGCCGACTTCGACGGCGACGGCAGCCTCACCCTCTTCGACTTCCTCGCGTTCCAGAACGCCTTCGACGCCGGCTGCGAGTAAGCGCGACCTCCCCACCGCAACACAAGAAGGAACACACATGAACAAGCTGATCGCTGTCTCCATGCTGGCCATCGCCGGCGCCGCCACCGCCGAGCCCGTGACCATTACCGTCCAGGGCGAGGTCGCCTCCAGCCGCATCTCGACCGGCCCGCTCGCCGCCGTCTTCGCCGGCGACTCGGCGACCCTCACCTTCCAGGTCGATTCGGACGTCTTCTTCGACGCCGCCCCGGGCGACCTGCGCAACTACACCGTCAACAACGACTCGTTCTCCCTCGACTTCTCCAGCGTCTCCACCACGATCGCGACCGGCACCGAGGCCTACTTCACCGTGGTCGACGGCTTCCCGGTCTCCGACGGCTTCATCCTCTCCACGTCGCGCTTCTCGTCCGGCGGCGTGCCACTCGTCGATGCGCCCTTCCAGCTCGGCTATGACCTGGGCTACGAGGGCGCCACCCTCGGCTCGCTCGACATCCTCGACGCACTGGGCGTGTACGAGTACGCCGGCCTCACCCGCTTCAACTTCACGCTCTGGCAGGCCTTCCCCGACAACGTCGTGATGGAGATCAACTTCACCTCCATGGAGATCGCCAGCGACGCCTGCATCGCCGACTTCGACGGTGACGGCGAGCTCACGCTCTTCGACTTCCTCGCGTTCCAGAACGCCTTCGATGCGGGCGACCTGACCGCCGACTTCGATGGTGACGGCAGCCTCACCCTCTTCGACTTCCTCGCCTTCCAGAACGCCTTCGACGCCGGCTGCGAGTAAGCACGGCGAGCACTCACAACCAAGGCCCCACTCTCTCTCTCCGACGGCCCGCGTGCCGTCGGGTCTTCGACCCCGCCCGCACCTCGTGGGCGGGGTCGGTTTTTGCGCCGCCGGCCCATACCCTCTCGTTCCACCCTTCCGGAGACCCGCCCGCGTGCAGCACAACCACGACCATGACCATGACCAGATCCAGGCCCCGCCCGCCGCGCTGCTGGTGGTGGGCAACACCCGAGCCCGCGCCGCCCACTACGCCGATGGCGCCGTTCACCACTCCACCAGCCATGCCGCGGGAGACGCCGAGGCCATCCTCCAGGCCCTGACCCCCTTCCTCGACGACCACCACGGCGCACCACTGCTGATCGCCAGCGTCAACAAGCCCGCGGCCGAGGCTGTCGCACAGCTCTTCGAGAGCCGCGTCGATCAGGTCGCCTACGCCGGCGTTGACTTCTCCGTCCCGCTGACCACGAGCGTCGCGCAGCCCAAGCGTGTGGGCGTCGACCGCCTGCTGTGCTGCCTGGCCGCGTTCAAGATGGCCGAGCAGGCCTGCATCGTTGTCGATGCGGGCACGGCCACCACCGTCGACTTCGTCGATGGCCAGGGCGTGCACCACGGCGGCGCCATCGCTCCGGGCATCGGCGCCATGCTCGCCGGCCTCACCGGCGCTGCCCCAGCCCTGCCGAAATTGACCGCCCACGATGCGCTCGCCGTCACCCTGCCTGAGAGCCAGCCATGGGGAGGAGACACCGAGCCGGCGATGGCCGTGGGCGTGCGCGCTGCCGCGGTCGGGCTGGTGCACACCCTGGTCGATCGCTTCGCGCTCGCCTACGGCGCATATCCCCGCGTCATCGCCACCGGCGGAGATGCGCTCGCGCTCTTCGAGAACGACGAGCTCGTCGAGCACATCGTGCCCGACCTGCAACTGGCCGGCCTCGCACGCGCCTACGAGGCCATGATCAACAAGGACGACGAGGACGATCTGGCGGACGACTGAGCGTCACTGCGCCTTGGTGCGCCAGCTCCACTCCAGGGCGTCATCGAGCGGCTCGACGCGCATCGAGGCACGCAGCCGCTCGTACAGCCCCGCCATCGCACGCTGCTCGGCATCGAGACGCAACCGCTCGATCAGGTCCGTGCGTGCGTCTTCGAGCGAAACGCCATCGCCGGCAACCTGACCCACCACCATCGCCACCGTGAAGCCCTCATCGAGAGCGATCACTGGCGTCAGAGCGCCAACCTCGGCCTCGAACACGGCCTCGCGGAACGCGTCGGGATACTCGATGTCCACGCGCCCGACCGGGTCGAGCAGCCCCCCGCGAGCGGCCGACACGTCGCTGCTGAACTCGGCGGCCAGCTTCATGAATCGCGCCTCGCCCAACTCGCTGGATCGGGCCAACGCGGCCATGACGTCGGCGCGATAGCGGGCGAGATCGCGCTCGCTGGCCAGCACGATCACGCGCACCTCGCGACGATCGCCATGCAGCGCCTCGTGCGCACGCACGATCTCCGCCTCCGTCGGCGCGCCAACAGCCTCCTTTGTCAGCTTCCGAGCGAGCGCGTTGCGCCGCAGCAGCGCATCGAACCACTGCGGCCCCCAGCCGCGCCTGGCCCGAGCCTCGGCCACCACGCGCCCTCGCTGCTGGCGATCCGTGAGTCCGGCGCCCACGAGGGCCATTTCCACGATCTCACGCTCCGCGACGAGGTCCGCCTCGCTCACCGAAACGCCCGCTCGCGCCGCCTCACGCTGCACGGCCCGATCCAGCGCGATGGCCTCGAGCCCCGCGGCCCCGGAACGCTCGGCCAGCAGTGGCCAGAGATCGTCACGAGAAACCAGCGTTCCATCGATCAACGCGGCCCGAGACGAGGTCGGTGCGCTGCGAGGCCTGACATCTCCTTGCGTGGCATGCTGAGTGGCCGAGCAACCCAACCCAATCAAACTGCAACCAAACAGGAAAATGTAGCGACAATACCGAGCGGACGGCGAAAAAAACGTAGGCGGTGGATGAAAAATCGCTTGCAGCATCCCGGAATAATCGGGTACACTGCTCATACGTCAAGGGCCAGCCTGGGCATTCGTGGGGCCACGATCAGCCGTACGCCGGGTTGTAGGGGTACAAAGCCCTGGGGTTTAATGCCCCACCAATCGCCCACGGATCGATGGGCATCCAGGAAGGATGGACGAACATGATGCGGAACATCAGGCCGCGCCGGTCGAGCGATCGCCCGGGCTTTACCCTCATCGAGCTGCTGGTGGTGATCGCCATCATCGCCCTGCTCATCGCGATCCTGTTGCCCGCGTTGGGTGAGGCTCGCAAGTCCGCCCGCCTGGCCATCTGCATGGGCAACCTGAAGCAGTTCGGCTTTGCCACGGGAACCTACTCGGCCGACTACCAGGACCGCCAGTGGGGCTTCACCTGGAACACGGTGGAACACGCCCAACAGTCGGAGTTCTCAGATCTCCGCGCGGGCGGCGATCCCATGCAGCAGGCCGCACACCAGGCCATCGACATCATCCGCCGCCGTGCGGCCCGTACTCCGTCTGACGTGGTCAGAGTCACCAGTTGGATCCCCTACGTCTATTACAGCCACCTGGTCGTGAACGACTATCTGGCCCAGCAGCTTCCTGAGAAGATGGTGGTCTCGCCCGCCGATCAGGATCGCCTGAACTGGCAGGAGAACCCCAAGGAACTGTTCGACACCGGCTACTGGTTCCCTCGACAGCCAGATCCCACCGCTCGCAACAAGCGTTGGGCGTACAGCTCGAGCTATCAGCTCGTGCCCGCCGCGTACGACCGATCTGCCCGGGCGGCCGATCGCGTCAGGCAGGGCGGCGCCCACTATTCGTACGGCAGCACCACAGGAACCAAGCTCGGCGATGTCCGCCTGACCGCTGTCGAGCATCCCTCCCAGAAGGTCCAGATGCATGACGCCGAAGGCCGCCACTTTGGCAAGCAAGCTGTGTGGTACGGCTATGACACATGCCGCCAGCCCGTGCTCGCGTTCGACGGCTCGTGCAACGTGAAGCTCAGCGACGACTACAACCCGGGCTGGATTCCCTACGCGCCGCAATCGCCTCGCCCCACCGACATCTTCTACCAGCCTCGAGCGTGGGAAGCACCGACTCTGAACGGCTCGACGAGTGATACCACCCCGGGCAAGATCCGCTGGACCCGTGGCGGCGTCAAGGGCATCGACTTCGGAGGCACCGAGATCGACACCGGGCAGCTCTGAATACCCTGACAAATTCCAGTCATGAAGAAAGCCCGCGCTTTTGTGCGGGCTTTTGTTCGCGCTTGATGAAAAATTCTCTGGACATGGCCCCAGCTTTCTGGTAGTCTGATATGAGATCCTGAGGCAGTTCTGCCCAGTCCAAGGCCTCATGCCCCCCGGCATCATCTCGTCCGGGGCGCCAGAAACGAAGGGGAGCTTCGCCATGATGTCATTGAAGGCTCGCGCCCGAACCCGAATCGATCGCATGAAGGGGTTTACCCTTATCGAACTGCTGGTGGTGATCGCCATCATCGCCCTGCTGATCGCGATCCTCTTGCCTGCCCTGGGTGAGGCCCGCAAGACGGCCCGCCTGGCGATCGACTTGGGCAATCTGAAGCAGTTCGGCTTTGCGATGGGCACCTACTCGGCCGACTACCAGGATCGCATCTACGCGTTCACCTGGAACGACGCCGCCGACATCGACCGGAACAAGAAGTCCGATGGCACGTACGCCGGCGGCACTCCCATCCAGGCCACCGCTGCCCAGGCCACGGACATCATCCGGTATCGTGCGGTCCGTCCGGACTTTGATCAGCCCGGGGCCTGGATCCCCAACGTGCTCTACACGCACTTGGTTGTGAACGATTACCTGGCCCAGCAGCTTCCCGAGAAGATGGTGGTCTCGCCGTCCGATCAGTATCGCCTGAACTGGCAGGAGAACCCCAAGGAGCTGTTTGACAACAACTACTGGTTCCCCTTCCAGGAGCCCGCAACCGGCACCAACAAGCGTTGGCCCTACAGTTCGAGCTACCAGGTCGTGCCCGCGTCGTACGACGCGTCTCGCCAGGGCTCACGCATCAGCCCTTCGACCCACAGGTCATACATCGTGCCCGGCAACTGCAAGCTTGGCGATCTCCGGATCACCGCGGTTGATGCACCCTCGCAGAAGGTGTTCATGCACGACAACGTCGACCGTTATGCGAAGACGCAGTTGTTCTACGCGTTCCCCGACGCTCGCGTCCTGACCCTCATGTTCGACCTGTCGGCTTCCCAGCGGCTGACGGATGACTCCAACGAGGGCTGGATTCCCAATACGCCCGCTTCCACGCAGCCGTCGAAGTTCCAGTTCGTTGCCGGCTCGGCGTGGGAACCCCAGGCCCGGATCGGCTCCATCGTGACGGGCTACTACCGCTGGACGCGCGGCGGACTGAAGGGCGTCGACTTTGGCGGCAACGAGGTCGATACCGGCCAGTATTGATCGCCACCGCGGCCCTATCTCGGAACATTCGGGAAGGGCTAGAAGTTTGACAATCCGATGACTCGAAGAGCACCTCGGGTAATCCCGGGGTGTTTTGGTTCATACGCGGACTGGATCCATATGAGACCATTACGCGAACAGGATTGCGCCAGGCTCCGCAAGAGGCCTATTGTCTGAACCTTAATGGCAGGAGCAAAATTGCGTATTTTTACGCAATTGAAGGCATCTCTGCTGAAAATACCAAACACACTGCAATCATCCAGGCAGATACGGAGGACCACATGCACGAATTGATCAGTCGGATGGCTCGTCGTCCGAGCGAACATCGCAGCCGATCCGGGTTTACACTGATCGAGCTGCTGGTCGTGATCGCTATTATCGCCCTGCTCATCAGCATCCTACTACCGGCGCTGGGCGAGGCTCGCAAGACGGCCCGCCTGGCGATCGACCTGGGGAACCTGAAGCAGTTCGGGTTCGCCGCTGGCACCTATTCGGCCGATTTCCAGGATCGCATCTACGCGTTTACCTGGAACACGCAGCGGCACGCCGATCAGTTCAAGCAAGACACATCGGCTACGTACAGCGTGGGCACACCGGTCGATGCGGCCGCGGCTCAGGCGACCGACATCATCCGCTTCCGTGCGGCCCGTCCGGACTTCGAGCAGCCCAGCAACTGGATCCCCCACATCCTCTACACCCACCTCGTGGTGAATGACTACTTGGCCCAGCAGCTGCCCGAGCGGATGGTGGTTTCTCCCGCCGACGCGAAGCGTCTGAACTGGCAGGAGAACCCCAAGGAGCTGTTCGATACCGGCTATTGGGGTGAGACTGGCCAGCCCACGGGTGGCGGCAACGACGACAAGCGTTGGCCCTACAGCTCGAGCTACCAGGCCGTGCCCGCGTCGTTCGACAACGTGCGCAACAACCCCGGTGATCGTGTCCGCCAGGGCGCCACGCATCGCGGCTACGGCACCAATGGCAACACGAAGCTGGGTGACAACAAGATCACCGCGGTCGATGCACCGTCCCAGAAGGTGTTCATGTACGACTCGGTCGACCGCTACAGCAAGGAAGAGAAGTTCTACGGCTTCCCGGACGCTAGCTCCTTGATGCTCATGTTCGACTTCTCGGCCAGTCAGCGTTTGACCGATGACTCCAATGTGGGCTGGTTCCCGTACGCACCAACGGTGGATCGCCCGACCACCTTCACCTATGACCCCGATCCTTGGGAGCCCCAGTTCCGGGCGGACACCCCTGGTGTTGTGGGCTACTACCGCTGGACTCGTGGCGGCCTGAAGGGCATCGACTTCGGCGGCAACGAGGCCGACACCGGCCAGTACCGCTAATCCAGCCACGCGACACGCATTTGAATTGTGCTTCGGCCCGGCTTTTCGCCGGGCCGTTTTCGTTGGCGGAGCGCTACTGTTGGGGGACATCTGGAGCGGCCCGGAGTGGGCCGGCCGGGTGGGTAGGAGATTGCCCGGTGCGAGTGCTGATTGCCGACAAGTTCGAGGATTCTGGTGTCGAGGCCCTCAAGGCCGCTGGCTGCGACGTGACCGTTGAACCCGGGCTTGGGCCCGACACGCTGGGCGAGGCCCTGGCACGCCTGGAGCCTGAGGTGCTGATCGTCCGTTCGACCAAGGTGCCCGCGGCGGTGATCGAGGGCCAGAACTCGCTCAAGGGCATCATCCGGGCCGGCGCCGGGCACGACAACATCGACTCGGCGGCCGCCAGCGGCAAGGGCGTGGCGGTGTGCAACTGCCCCGGCATGAACGCGGTGGCCGTGGCCGAACTGGCGATGGGCCACATCATCAACTGCGACCGCCGGCTGCCCGCCCAGGACGCCGAGCTTCGGACCGGTCACTGGAACAAGAAGGAGTACGCCAAGGCGCGCGGGCTCAAGGGCCTGAAGCTCGTGCTCGTGGGCATGGGCGCCATCGGGCGTGAGGTGGCCACGCGGGCGAACGCCTTCGGCATGGACGTGATCGGCTGGTCTCGCAGCCTGACCCCGCAGAGCGCCCAGGACTACGGCGTGCGTTTCGGCGGCAGCAGCCAGGACGACCTGAAGAAGCTGCTGGGCCAGGCCGACGTGGTGAGCATGCACGTCGCGGCGACGCCCGAGACCAAGGGCATGTGCGACGCGGCGTTCTTTGGCGCCATGAAGGATGGGGCCTACTTCATCAACACCGCCCGCGGCACGCTCGTGGACGAGCAAGCTCTGCTCGATGCGGTCAAGGCCAAGGGCCTTCGCGTCGGCACCGATGTGTACCAGAACCAGCCGGGCACGCCCGATGAGGCCTTCCAGACGCCCATGGCCGGCAGCGCGTCGGTGTGCTGCTCGCACCACTGCGGCGCGTCGACCGACCAGGCCCAGCAGGCCGTGGCCGACGAGACGGTGCGGATCGTGACCGAGTTCCAGAAGACCGGTCGGTTCATCAACATGGTCAACGAGCTGCAGCCGGCGTAACGCCCAAGCGGCAGTTGGCGGCAGAAATCGATCACGCGGAAGACAACGGATTGCAACAGGAGATGAAGCGATGACGGCATCGGCTACGCGGGGCACGCTGACGGGCGCCGAGCACACGCGGGGCGTGTACAACTTTTCGGCCGGGCCGGCCGTGCTGCCCGAGGCGGTCATCCGCCGGGTGCAGCAGGACATCTGGGACATGGATGGCAGCGGCATCGGCATCATGGAGCACAGCCACCGCGGCCCGGTCGTCGACGCGATGTGGGAGCGTACCGAGGCCAACTGCCGCAAGCTGGCCGGCATCCCCGATGACTACGTCGTGATGTATGTGCAGGGCGGCGCTTCGACGCAGTTCTCGATGATCCCCGGTAACTTCCTGCCCGAGGGCGGCACGGCCGACTACATCAACACGGGCGCCTGGTCGCAGAAGGCCATCAAGGAGGCCAAGCTGTATGGCAGCGTGAACGTCGCGGCCAGCAGCGAGGACAGCAACTTCGACCACATCCCCAGCGATATCAAGTGCTCTGACAAGCCCGCGTACCTGCACTTCACGAGCAACAACACGATCTTCGGCACCGAGTTCAGCGGCGAACCGGCCTGCCCGGCGGGCTCGTTCCTGGTGTGCGATGCGTCGAGCGACATCTTCAGCCGTCCCATCGACGTCAAGAAGTATGGCATCATCTACGCCGGCGCGCAGAAGAACCTGGGCCCCAGCGGCGTGACGCTGGTGATCATGCGCAAGGACCTGGCCGAGCGTTGCGAGCGCAAGCTGCCGACGATGGCCATGTACAAGACCCATGCCGAGAACGACAGCCGGTACAACACCCCGCCGGTCTTCGGCGTGTATGTGATGGGCGTGGTGTTCGAGTGGATCCTCGAGAATGGCGGCCTGAGCGCGATGGCCGACCGCAACGTGGCCAAGGCCCAGATGATCTACGACGCGCTCGACGCGGGCTTCTACAAGCCCCACGCCAAGGACGGCAGCCGGTCGATGATGAACATCACCTTCAACTGCCCCAGCGACGACCTGAACAAGGTGTTCCTGAAGGAGGCCCAGGCCCAGGGCTTCGATGGGCTCAAGGGCCACCGCTCGGTCGGCGGCATCCGCGCGAGCATCTACAACGCCTTCCCCACCAGCGGGTGCGAGGCGCTGGCCCGCTTCATGCGCGACTTCGCGCAGCGCAACGGCTGAGCCGTTCCAGCACGGCCGAGATGGCCTCTTCCGCCGCGATGGCCCGCATCATGCGTGCGTTCGCGGCGTTTTTGTGCGCACTGGGATGGTCGGGCCGCTCGTGCTGCAGCACGTCGGCGTCGCGCTTGTAGGGGCCCACGAGGTTGGTCAGGGTGGGGCCGAAGAGGGCGACGAGAGGGCGATCGAAGCCCACGGCCATGTGCAGCACGGCCGAGTCGTTGGCGACAACGAGCGTCGACTGCTGCACGATGGCCATGAGCTCGCCGATGCCGGTGTGGCCGACGAGGTCGATGACGCGCGGGTTGTCGTAGGCCAGGGCGCGGGTGCGTTCGCACTGGCGTTCTTCGCCCGGGCCGCCGACGACGGCCAGGGCGGCGTCGGTGTTCTCGAGGATGGCCGAGGCGAGCAGGGCGAACCGCTCGTCGGGCCACTGCTTGGCGGGCCAGCGGCTGGTGGGCGCCAGCACGACGACCTGGGCGCCCTTGGCGGGCGACAGGGCAAGGGCGGCCTTGGCCCGGGCCTCGGGCGTGGTGTAGAGCCGCATGTCGGGCGCGGCGATGGGCTCGGCGGCGCCGAAGGTGTCGATGGCGGCCTGGGCCAGGGCCATCATGCGATCGACCGCGTGCATGTCGGCGCTGGCGGGCACGCGGCGGGTGTAGGCCAGGGGCGCGAGCTCGCGGGCGTCGGCCGCGCCCAGGCGGATGGGGGCGCCCGTGGCCAGCGTCATCACGCCGCTGCGCATGAGGCCCTGGCAGTCGATCACCAGGTCGTAGCGGCGGCGTCGCAGGCCCGCGCCCCATTTCAGGCCGGCCAGCAGCTTGTCGGGCCGGGCCAGCGGCGAGAGGTCTCGGCGGGGGAAGGACACGACCGAGCTGAGGGCCGGGTGGGCGGCGATGGCGTCGGCGAAGGCGTCCTGCACCAGCCAGTCGATCGTGGCCTGGGGCCAGCGGGCCCGAAGGGCGGCCAGCACGGGCACGCTGCGGCACACGTCGCCCAGAGCGCTGGGGCGGATGATCAGGATGCGCTCGGGCTGCGTGGGAGGGTGGGCCACGCGGCAGTGTATCGGCGACCGCCGCTCTGGGCAGCACGGCGGGGCTCCGCTCTGGGCGGCCGGTCGGGGCACTATGCTGGAGGCATGAAGCGAGTGATGATGCTGGCGTGCGCGGCGGCCGTGACCCTGGCCCTGACGCTCTCGGCCCGTGGGCAGGA
>JBITAB010000136.1:10387-12365 GCA_044439825.1 Phycisphaerales bacterium JB064
CGCGTGGTCGCCGTCACCGGGCTGGCCAACGCGCGCAAGGTGCACGTGCACATCCCATCGCAGGGCGCGGTGCGGCTGGCGTACTCAAGCCGGGCGCTGCCGCCCGATCGCGTGTCGGTGAAGGAGGGCCCCGCGCCCTCGAACGGTGATGACCTGGGCGTGCGCTGGCCGATCGCCTTCGACGCGGGGCTGCGCCTGTACGCGGTGGCGCTCGGCGACGAGGCCCGCGAGGCGTTCGCCACCACGTTCCAGGCGTGGATGGGCGAGCACGGCAACCGGCTGCGCGGCATGATCCAGGCGGCCGAGGTCGGCCTGGGCTGGTCGGTGCGGCGAGGCGAGGACGGCGCGCTGCGCACCGAGGCCACCGTGCCCGTGCGCGCGGGCGTCAGCACGCAGGCGCTGACCGACGCCGCGATAGCGACGCTCCGCGGCTCGGGCTTCACGATCGACGGCAAGAGCGCCCAACTCGCCCTGCCCGAGGGCGTCGCCACGGCGCTGGGCGGCACAACGCTCACGATCGAGATCGACGACTCGGCCCAGCCGGTGGTGTACCGGCTGGTGATCGAGTAGGCGGCGCAACGAAAACGGCGGGCGGGCCCGTGCCCATCCGCCGCTGGCTCTTCACAGGACTTGTCCGCCTCAGCCGGCCTGCGGCTTGCCCTTGGCGGTCTGGGCGTCGCGCAGGGCCTGGGCGTCCTCGATGGTCAGGCTCTCGCCGCCGTCCGGCCCCCCACTGCCACCACTTGCGCTCTCGCCGGTTGTCTGGGCGGCCTGCACGGGCGCTTCGCCGCCGACGGTGCCGAAGTTGAAGGCCTTCTCGTCGCTCCAGTCGCTCACGACGTTGTTGGTCAGCTTGGTGGCCACCTGGTAGGCGATCCACTCCAGCCCGCCGGGCACGTTGGTGTCGGTCCAGGTCTTCTCGCCGGTGGTGTCGAGGTATTGGAAGCTCGAGACCACGCCGGCCAGCGTCTTGTAGCGGCGCTGGATGACGAAGACCGAGCCCTGGCCCTTGTTGGCCTCGTAGCTGAGCACGAGGTTGCCGTTGGTGGTGTTGCGCAGGGTGAGGTTGGCGGGCACGGGCGCTTCGGTGCGGGGCGTGCGCTGCTTGGGCTTGGCGATGCTGGCGGTGGTGTAGACGCCCTCGTCCTGGGTCGCCTTGGCGAAGCCCTCGATCTGGGTGACCAGGCCGCCCATGACGGCGCGGAGCGAGGCGATCTTGTCGTCCTTGATGGCCGTCTTGTTGAGCGAGTCGGTGCGCACGGTTTCGGCGTTTCCGAGGGCGGTCTCGGCCTCACCCAGCTTGATCTGCGCGGCCGCGACCTGCTCGGGTGTCATGCCGATGGTCGGCGCGACGCCCTGCCCGGCCAAGATGGCCAGGTGCTGTGCGGTCTAGGTGATGAGCCCGTCGTCGGTGTCCGGCAGTCGCGGCATGGTGATGCCCCTTCGCTTGTGGCGACGCGGCCCGCTGGCCCGCCCCCTGCGGTTGGTCCCGCCGCCCCTCTCGCGTCGTGCGAGCGGATCCCGCCGGGCCTGAAGGGGTCATCGCCGCGATCGGCGATCCACTCCAGCCGTTGGCCACCCAAGCGCGACAAAATCTGACCAACCGAGTCCGATCACGACGCGGGTGCGGGCTGGGGGGCCGTGAGGGCCATTTCGTGATGGGACCCGCTCCGCGGGGGGGCCACTCCGTGGCGGGGTTTGGGCGGAGCCGCGTTTGGTGAGGACGCGGGCCTATCTAAGGAGGCAATGGGGATTGGGCAATGGGCAATGGGTTCCGAAACGAACACGCGTCCCCGCTCCGGCCCCATTGCCCAGCGGCCATTGCCCTCTTACTCGCACCCCGCATCGAACGCCGTCTGGAACGCCAGGAAATCAAAGATCGTCAGTTCGCCGTCGCCGTCGAAGTCGGCCTGGGTATCGCCATCGTCGAAGAGATTGAAGAAGAGCAGGAAGTCGAAGATGGTGAGCGCGCCGTCGG
>JBITAB010000137.1:0-12321 GCA_044439825.1 Phycisphaerales bacterium JB064
GGCGGCAAGACGGGCGACCTGCTCAAGTTCCTCGTGGGCCACTACTGCACCGGCAAGTTCTGCGACCAGCGCGGCGTGCCCGTCATGGCGCCCACGCGCGAGAACGTCATCGTCACCGAGACCAGCACGGGCAACCAGTTCCGCTTCAACATGCCCGGCGCCGAGGTCAGCCACGAGGAGGCGCACGCCTGCCTCCAGGCCCTGGTCGACGGCGTCGCCAGCGTCGAGAGCGGCGATGGCCACCACGGCCTTGCGGTCATCAGCGGCAGCCTGCCCCCCGGCGTCGAGCCGCCCTTCGTGCGCACGATCATCGACGCCGTGCGCGACGTCGGCGGCCGCGTCGTGGTCGATAGCTCGGGCCCGGCCCTCACCGAGGCCCTGGGCGCGGGCGTGTGCATGGTCAAGCCCAACCGACGCGAGCTCGCCCAGACCATCGGCGGCATCTCACCCGATGAGACCGACCCCGCCGTCGTCGGCACGGCCGCGATGAACTTGGCCCGCAAGCACAACGTCACCTACGTGCTGGTGAGCATGGGCGGCGATGGGGCGGTGCTGGCCATGAAGGACGGCTACGCCCACTGCGCCGCGCCGAAGGTCGACGTGAAGAGCGCCACCGGCGCGGGCGACAGCATGGTCGCCGCCGCCGTGCTGGCCATCGAGCGCGGCTGCTCGCCCGAGGAGATCCTGCGAGATGGCGTCGCCGCCGGCGCCGCGGCCGCCATCACCCCGGGCACCGAGCTGCTCAAGCGTCCAGACTTCGAACGCCTGCGCAGCGCGATGCCCATGCCCACCATGGTCCGCCTGAAGCCCGAAAAGGCGAAGGCATGACCCACAATCCCCCAACGCCCGAAAAACCCGGGCTGATGCGCTCGCTGGGCGCCTTCGTGGGCGAGATCGTCAAGGCCGTCAAGAGCGATCCCGAGGCCTACGACAAGAGCGCGTCGAACGAGCTTGCTGATGACGACGAGGTCATCCTCCGCCGCACGACGACGACGGTCGACGAGGTGCGCGTGCGCAAGAGCGATCTCGACCAGCGCCGCGACTGACGCGTCTCAGAGCCGATACACCTCGCGCAGCTTGCCGCCCAGATAATCCATCAGCGGCTGGCTCGCCAGCGGCTTGCCGGTCACCTTCTCGCACAGCTCGCCCGCGCCATACCGCCGGCCGTGCGCGTGGATGTTCGTGTTGAGCCACCGCAGCAGCTGCGAGAAGTCGCCCTTGGCGAAATCGTTCTCGATGCCGGGCATCTGGGCGTTGATCGTCTGCCAGAACTGGGCCGCGTAGAGGTTGCCAAGCGTGTACGTCGGGAAGTAGCCAAACAGCCCGAAGCTCCAGTGCACGTCCTGCAGGCAGCCGTTGGTGTCGTCGGGCACGTCGAGCCCGAGCAACTGCTTGAAACGCTCGTTCCACGCGCCGGGCAGGTCGCCGATCGCCAGGTCGCCCGAGATCATCGCACGCTCGATGCCGAAACGCAGCATGACGTGCAGGTTGTACGTGCCCTCGTCGGCCTCCACGCGGATGAACGTGGGCCGCACGATGTTCACCGAGCGATACACCTCTTCGACGTCATACTTGCCAAGCTCGGCGAACTGGTTGCACGCCTCGGGATACAGCCACTTCCAGAACGCCATGCTCCGGCCGACCATGTTCTCCCACATCCGGCTCTGGCTCTCGTGGATGCCAAGCGAGATGTCGTCGGCCAGCGGCGTGCCAAAGCTGTCGATGGCCTCGCCGCCCGGACCTTCGTGCGTGCCGCTCTTGGGCAACCCCTGCTCGTACATGCCGTGGCCGGCCTCGTGCATGGTGCCATACAGCGCGCCCGGGAAGTACTTCTCGTCATACCGCGTCGTCAGCCGCGTGTCGCCCGGCGCCAGCCCCTCGCAGAAGGGGTGCGTCGTGACGTCCAGGCGTCCCGAGTTGAGGTCGAAGCCGATGGCCCGCAGCACGTGCGTGCCAAGCTCGTGCTGGCGTTGCTCCGGCGCGTGCACCTTTGTCGGTGCGTCGTTGGGTGCCTTGCCGCTGTCGGTCAGTTCCTTGACCAACGCGGAGAGCTCCTGCCCGAGCGGCGTGAAGACACCCTCGACCTCCTTGGCCGTCGCGTTGGGCTCGTACTCGTCGAGCAACGCGTCGTACAACTCGCCGCCCTGCTTGAAGCCGTAGCACGTGGCCTTCTGCCGCGCGAGGTCGACCATCTTGGTCAGCCAGGGCTCAAAGGCCTTGAAGTCGTTGTTCTTGCGAGCATCCTTCCACGCGTCCTGGGCCCGGCTGCCCGTGCGTGCCAGTTCTTCGACGAGCGTCTTGGGCAGCTTCGTGCGCTTGTCGAAGTCCCGCCGGAACTCGCGCACGCAGGCCTTCTGCTGGTCGTTGAGGCTCGCCCCCTCGCACGACGAGATCAGGTCGCCGAGCTCGGTCGACGTGCCGCGCTCGTGCATCATGCCCGCCAGCAAGGCCATCTGCTCGGCACGCGCGTCGCCCGCGCAGCGCGGCATATAGGTCTCCTGGTCCCAGGCGAGCAGCGCGGTCACGGACTTCAACATCGCGCTCTGGCGCCCAAAGGCGCACAAGTCGGCGTA
Source organism: Phycisphaerales bacterium JB064 (assembly GCA_044439825.1). Taxonomy (GTDB): domain Bacteria; phylum Planctomycetota; class Phycisphaerae; order Phycisphaerales; family UBA1924; genus JAHCJI01. The sequence continues at coordinate 2,574 of JBITAB010000137.1, forward strand.
CTTCGACATGGTTCAAGGTCCTTTCGTAGCGGGCGGAAGAAATCGACGAGAGTGCCTGCGTTACTGGGGCAGCTTGGCCAGCTCGGCCTCGACGCGCTGGGTGAGCTTGGCGATCGTGTCCACCGAGAAGTCCAGCTTGATGCCGGCCGCCTCGAACAGCTCGGGCAGCGGACGCGAGCCGCCGAGCGAGAGCGCGTGCAGGTAGGCGTCGATCGCGGTCGCCTCACCCTCCTCGAGCGAACGCACCCACAGCTGCAGGGCGCCGAGCTGGGCGATGCCGTACTCGATGTAGTAGAAGGGGTGGCTGAACAGGTGCAGCTGGCGCTGCCACTGCGTCTCGCGCTCGCGCTGCAGGCCGTCCCAGGACACGTCGCTGCCAAAACGCTCGTCGAGCGCCAACCACCACTTCGTCCGCTGCTCGTGCGTGTGCTCGGGCTGGCTGTAGATGTGGTGCTGGAAGGCGTCGATCGTGGCGATCCACGCGAGCATCGCCACGCTGCCCTCGAGCTGCTCGCGCATCGCGCGGGCGTGGTCGGCCGGGTCGGGATAGAAGCCGTTGGCCCCACCCCAGTGCGGCATGCTCAGCAGCTCCATCGACATGCTCGCCACCTCGGCAAACTCGATCGGGCTGTGGCGATAGTGCAGCAGCGGCTCGTCCTTGCACATCATGCTGTGGAAGGCGTGCCCCGCCTCGTGCACCATCGTCTCCACGTCGCGGTGCAGGCCGGCCGCGTTCATAAAGATGAACGGCTCGCGCACGCGGTCACGCATGTACTGGTAGCCGCCCGGGCCCTTGCCCTTGCGGCTGTCCAGGTCGAGCAGCGCACCGTTGGCCGGCCCGTTGCTGTTGCTGCCGTCGCCGAGCGTCGCGAACATGTCGGCCAGCCGCGGATCGATCGCGTCGAAGGCGGCCTTGCTCTTGTTGACAAGCTCCACACCATTGGCGAAGGGCTTGAGCGGCTTGCGACCCAGCGGGTCGACGCCCAGGTCCCACGGACGCAGCGGCTTCACGCCCATCTTCTCGCTGCGCTGCGCGTCGAGCTTGCGCTTGAAGGGCACGACCACCTTGGCCACCGCGTCGTGGAACGCCTTGCAGTCCGCCGGCGTGTAGTCGAAGCGGTGCATGGCGTGGAACGAGTAGCCCACGAAGTCCTTGTGCCCGGCGTTGAGGGCCATGCGGTGGCGCAGCGCGATCAGCTCGTCGTAGATGCCGTTGATCTTGTCGGCGTCTTGCAGGCGACGCCCGGCGATGCCACGCCACGCACGCTCGCGCACGTCGCGATCGGTCTCCTGCAGATACACGCCCATCTGAGGCAGAGTCTTCTCTTGGCCGTCAAACTCGACCGTCATGGCGCCGATCGTCTCGGTGTAGCTCTGCTCGATCTTGTCGATCTCGGTCTGGATCGGCACGTTCTCGTCGCGGAACAGCTCCACATCGGCCTTGATGTCGCGATTCAAGACCTCGTACCGCTCGCCAGACAGCCCAAGCTTCTCGGCCAGTTCCGCCTGGCGCTGGTCGAGCTTGAACCGCGCGGGCTTGAGCTTCGGCGCGACCTTGTCCAGGAAGTTCGTGTACCCGGCCTTCTTCTCCTGGCTGCCCGTGTCGCAGGTCATCGCGATGTACAGGTTGGCCTGGGCCTCGCTGCACGCCGCTTCGAGATCGCTGCGGTCCGCGAGCCATTGCTCGAGCTCCGCCTTGGTCGCCACCTGCCGCTCGGCAAGCTCATCGAACAACGGGCGGACATTCTCCCACTTCGTGGCGTCGATGTCCTCGGGCACGAGGCCGGTGGTGGTGGTAGCGGTGGTCATGGCAGCAGCCTCCTCATGGGCGAATCGCGTGCTGGTGGAGTCCGTTGGGATGCCGGCCGAGGGAGAACCCGTCGTCGGCAAGGCCATGATAGACCGGTGCCCAAAGTGCATACAAAAAGGGCCATCCCTGCGAGGGACGGCCCGATGAATCCGGCTGTGCTGGCGGAGCGACTTACTTGGCCAGGTCGCGGAGGATCTGCTCCTGCTCGCGCACCCAGTTGCGGAAGTCTTCCTCGGAAGAGTTGAAGATGAACAGCGCCAGGTTGGGGTTGTTGTCCACCATCCGCACCATCGAGTTGAGGTTGCGGCGGGCGAAGCCGATGAACTTGCCGCGGTTGTCCGGCTCGGCCTGCTGCGCCAACTGCAGAGCCACGGAGTACCCATCAAAGTACTCATTAATGCTCTGCTCGTCGCGGGCGGTCTGCTCGCGGAAGCGGCGCAGGTGCTTATCGGCCTTGCTGACGCGCCACGGGATGCCCTCGACCTCTTCGCCCACCCAATCGACCTCGGTCAGGCCCATCGCGCTGGCCAACTCGTCGAGCGTGTCGGCGATGCCCGTGGCGAAGCCGATGGTCTGGGCCGTCTGGCTGTTGAGGCACAGCACACGCTCGGGCTTGTTGATGACGACCTCGCCCTGGGTGTTCTGATAGAAATCCGTCACGCGGCCGTTGTCATCCAGGTCGACCGACAGCGGCTCCATGATCTGCATGGCGCGCATGATGCGCGGGTCGTGGCCGCCACGCTCGCTGATGAGCTCCATGAGGTAGAGCACCTCTTCAAGGTCGCGACCGGCCACGGCCTGCAGAGCGCCGTACCAGCCGGTCGAAGCGCCGTAGGCGCCGCGACGCATGAAGTACTGCTCCTCCAACGCGTGCGGGGTCATCGCGGCGGCAGAGATGGCATAGTCGATCCACGCGACCGTGCGGAACTTGGGCTTGAACTCGTTCTGCAGCAGGTCGCTGATGCGCTTGATCTCAAGGATCGCGCCGCCACCAGAGTTCACACGCAGCACGACGATGTCGATGTTGTCCGCCTCGAGCATCGGGATGCACTCGCGCAGCGACTGGGCGGTGAGATAGGTGCCCACCATGTCCATGTCGTTGTCGGCATCGCCAAAGCTCAGGACCACGGCGCGGGGAGCGCCCGCCGAAACGGTCCGCTTCTCGGGCTCCTTCGTGGCGGGCTTGGCCTCGCTCGGGGCGGGGTCGGTCACGCCGGGGGCCGCGGGGGTTTCTTCGCCGTCGGCCTGCACGTCACGCTCGATGCGCAGCACGTCCGAGGCGGCGTAAAACTGCGTCAGCCCGTCGGCCGTCTTCACCCACACCGAGCCGTTGAGCTCACGGGCGATCTCGCCCTCGACGACCCGGCCGTCGTTGAGCGTGACCCGATCGAGCGCCACGGCCAGCTGCGTGCTCACCAGCACCGCCAACGCGCACGCCATCCCCCGGGCCAGTCGAGAAATCGTGTTGTTTGAGGTCTTCATCATGGTCTATCTCCACTGAGGGCCCAAGGGGCTTACCGCTCGTCGGCCAGTTGCTGCAACTCGATGCGCTGGAGGATCAGTCGGAACTGCGCGATCACCTGATCGGCCGAACCGGCCCGGATGAAGCCGGCGATCTGCCACGGCACGATGGCCTCGTTGTAGCGATCGAGCAGGCCGATCATCTGCTGCAGCTTGGCACGCTGCTGGCCACGGGCACGGCGACGCTCGTTCCAGTCGCCACCGACCTGGATCTCGTTGAACTCACGGAACAGGCGGCTCAGGGCCTCCTCGGTGCGCTTCACGCTGGCCGACCAGTCGTCCATGATCTTCTCGCCGTTGCCAACCATCGTGTGGTTGCGGGCGATACCAAGCTCGAAGAGCAGGTCGTCCATGTTCGAGACGGTGCCCTTGGAGACACCCAGAACCTGGGCCACGTCTTCCTTGAGCGTCAGCCAGTTCATGCCGCGACCGCGGGCGAGATCCTGGATCGTGTCACGGTTCCCATCGACAAAGGCGTTGTTGGTCAGAGGGAACTCATCGGTGCCCTCGGGGTCACGCTCGAGGTACCGCGGACGACCACCCTCAAGGCGGTACGACAGCACGTAATCGCCGCGCGTCATGGCCTCGATCAGCTTGGGCTCGTACCCGTTCTGGATCGCGATGCCCTGGGCGGTCGTCAGACGCAGAGCGATCTGCTTCTCGACCACCACGCGGTCGCCCTGACCGCCGAACATCACGAAGATGCCCTGGATGCCGCCGATCTTGCCATCGGGATGGAAGTACATGGTGTCGGCCATGAACGGCAGGAAGGCCGCGCCGCCCATCGCCTGCTTCACCCAGAAGACCACCTTGGGCTGCTTCTCCCAGACGAGCATCTTCTCCTGGAACAGCGGCGCCATCTTCTTCGTGCGGAAGAACTGGTCGAACTGGCCGATCACGTCCTCGGGAAGATCGCTCTTGAGCGGATCGCCGAACTGGTGCCAGTCGGTGTCGACCGTGATGATGATGTAGTCGGCCTTGACCTGGCGCGCCTCTTCGAGGGCCTCGGCGATGGGCGTCTCGGAGACGTCCTTGCCAAAAGAACCATCCAGCGTGAAGGTGTACACCCGTGCCGGCTCCTGCTGAGCCGTCGCCGGGCTCGCCACCATTGCCAAGGCGACAACGGCGACCGTCGCCGCCATCACCCCCCGCATCCGGCCGAGCAGGCCCTGCCATCCCCTGTCGTGCGTAGTCATCGTGTTCAGGCCTCCATCACAAGCGCCGCTCGCAGCGGCGCGATCGCCTTTTCGTATCAGGACCCGCCGCCATCAGGGCGCGGCTGTCCACCTTCTTTGACGCCCAGCGTAGCCAGATGTTCCAGCAGCGCCGCCCGATTGCCCGCCGAACCGTCCAGTTGCCGGTCGTACAGGTCTTCCAATACCCGAGCAAAAGCCGGCCCTGGCTCCCAACCCATCGCCACCAGGTCGTCGCCGGTCACCCAGCGATCGGGCGATAGCCCGCCAATCTCACTGGCCAACTCGGCCACCCGGGCCCCGACGGCCGATGCCAGATCGGGCGCCTCCGCCGCGACAATCTCCAGAGCCTCGTCAAATCCCGCCGAGGCCGCAAGCCGCTTCTGGCCGGCCTTGCCCATTTCATCAAACTGTTCGAGGATGCCCAGCCGGCGGTTCAGGATCGCCGAGATCTCCGCCCGCTCGTCGTTGCTCAGGCACAGGGCCGCTCGCAACCGCCGGGTCGCGGCCTTCACGTCAGCCTCGGCCAGCCCATGCCCGCGATCGAGCGTCCAGGCCGACAAGGCATGCGTAAACCCCGCCGATTCCCCGAGCCCGGCAAGCCTCGGATGCCGCTGGCCCGCACCCCGAGGTCGCTCCTCCAACGCGGGCCCGTCCAGGCCCAGCGTCTCCAGGATGCTCGCGCCCCGTGCCCGGGTCGGATGGCTCAGCACGCGCCGGAGCTCCGCACCGATCCGTTCTCGGCTGATGCCCTCGAGCTCGCGCGCATGCTCGGCGATCGCGTGGGCCGTCTGCGGCTCGATCTCGAACCCCAGCCGAGCCGCGAATCGCACGGCACGCAACGCCCGCAGGTGGTCCTCGGCCAAGCGGCGGTGGGGGTCTCCGACGGCACGCAGCACGCCCTCACGCAGGTCCGCGAGCCCACCAACAAGATCGATGACCCGGCCCGAGATCTCGCGTTCACCAACACGCGTGCGATCGGCCTCGTCCGCCAGTGGGTCGAGGAACAACGCATTGATCGTGAAGTCGCGTCGCTCCGCGTCCGACTGTGCATCGCTGAAGGTCACCGCATCGGGCCTGCGCTTGTCGGTGTAGGTGCCATCGCTGCGGAACGTGGCCACCTCGGTCCACACGCCGAGCTTGCGTACCTGCACCACGCCAAACTTGGCGCCGACGAGCCGTGCGCCAAAGAAGAGGCTCGACAAGCGATCTGGGGTCGCGTCGGTGGCCACGTCATAGTCGCCCGGGTCGAGGCCGAGCAGCTCGTCGCGCACGCAGCCGCCGGCAAACCAGGCCTCGTGCCCCTGGCCGCGCAGGTGCGTCACCACGGCCATCGCCGCCGCTCGGGCCTTTGGCATGTCGCCTGGGTCGTGAGCCATGCCCGGTCAGGCCTTCGGCGGCCGATCGCGCAGCGACTTGATCTCGTCGCGCAAGATCGCCGCCAGCTCGTAGTTCTCGGCCTCCAGAGCACGTTCGAGCCGAGACTCGAGCTCGGCCGCCTGGCTCGGCATCAGCTTGGGCTGGATGGCCTCGCGCATGCCCGCCAGCGTGCGTCGCTCGGCGCTTGCCTCAAAGGCTTCGGGCTCGCCCGCATCGGCAAAGGCGTCCTGCAGCGCGTCGAGCCCCTCATCGATCAGCGCGACCGCCGCCTTGGTCTCGTTCGAGCGGATCATCTGGCCAGCCAGGGCCCGCGTCCGCACCGTGATGATGAAGGGCCGGTAATGCACCATCGACCGCTGGTCGCTCTCTTCCCGCGAATGCTTCAGGAGGAATTCGATCAGTCGGAGGTTCCGGCCCGTGTCGCGGATCACACCGTCGAAGTCGTTGAGGACCAATAACGCGACATAGCGGTGGTAATACTGCGCAGCCTCTTCACGGAGGAGCTTGCAGTCATCGGGCGATAACTCGTACTCACCCGAACCTTCACCTTCCTCGGCCATGGCCTCGGCGTCGTCCGCAAGACTTTCGTAATACTCGAGCAGACTCCGATAACCATGCGGCATCTGCCCGTCTGGCCGGCCGTCCACATGCATCTGCAGCAGGCCTAAGTCAAGGCGCACCTGGAGTAACGGCTCCCCGTCCTCCCCCTGGATGAGGCGGATATTGGGCCTTGTTCGGTCGAACGGCCAATCGGCCAGAATGTCCGATATGTCGCGATTCATCGATGTTTTCTGGTTCTCTTCGCTCATTTGCTCTTGCAGGCCCCCCCGGCGACCGAGTAGCATAGTGCCCGAGGAAGTCTCGCCCACGTTCGCTGACGCCGCAGACCCGCGCTTCTTTGAGGAGAGAGGCAAGACGGGCATCGGCAAAGGCGGAGTATCTTCGCCTGTTGGGTGAATCCGACCTCGTGGGCGTTTGCTGCGCCGGAACGGCTTGAGCCACTTGCGGGTTGGCTCGATGAATCCGTTGCGGCTGGCGAGCGAATACGTGGTAGGAGGACGGTGTGCTCCAAAACGTTTCTCGTGGGGGCACATCGCGAAAGGTGGGATGAGTCGTGAGTGCGATGGCTAGTAATGAATCGGTCGGTTCGGGCGTTCGGTCCGAATTGCAGTTGTATTTGGACGAGATCAAGCAGACACCCCTGCTCACCGCCGAGGATGAGCGGGAGCTGGGTTATCGGATCCAGCGGGAGAACTGCCCCGACGCCCGTGAGCGGATGATCCGAGCCAACCTCCGGTTGGTGGTCGCGATCGCCAAGAACTTCTCCAACCGCGGCCTGGTGCTGTCGGACCTGATCGAAGAGGGCAACATCGGCCTGATGCGTGCCGTCGAGGGCTTCGACCCCGACCAGGGCGCCCGCTTCAGCACGTACGCCTCGTGGTGGATCAAGCAGGCCATCAAGCGCGCGTTGATCAACGCGTCGCGGCCGATCCACGTGCCGGCGTACATGGTCGAGCTGATCGCCCGCATGAAGCAGGTGTCGCGCGAGCTCGAGAACGAGACGGGCTTCCCCCCTTCCATCGAGCAGGTCGCCCAGGCCATGGATCTGCCCGTCAAGAAGGTCCGTGCGATCCGCCGGGCCGTCCGCGCCACGCGGGCCCAGACCCAGCCTGTGTCTGGCGATGACGACACGCCGGGCCTGTCCGAGATCGTCGCCGACGAGCGGTTCGCCCCTCCCGGCGAGACCCCGCTGCGTTCCGACGAGATGGCCACCCTCCGCCGCCTGATGGAAACCATCGACGACCGCGAGGCAGCCATCCTGACCGCCCGCTTCGGCCTTGACGGTCAGGATCCCCTGACCTTGAAGCAGGTCGCCGAGCGCGTCGGCCTCAGCCGCGAGCGTGTCCGCCAGATCGTCGATGAGGCGATCACCAGGCTCAACAACCAGCTCAACGACGAGCGCCCCAGCCGGTTCTTCCGCGAGAACCGCACACGCACGGGCGAGCCTCTGAGCCCCGAGCGGGCACGGGCCCGCGCCATGGCCGCCGCGGCACGCTCCCGCACGGCCGGCTGACGCAGGGAAAGAGAGAACCAAGGTCGAGCGAACGAAGCCCGGGTGCGAGCCCGGGTTTTTCGTTTTTGTCGCGGCAGTGGCTAGTGCTTGACGCCCTCGACTCGGCCCGGGTCGGTGTACTTGCTGACGGCAGCGGCCAGGTCCACGCCGGCGATGTTGGCCAGGGTGGTCAGCCAGGCCAGCACGTCGGCGAACTCCTCCTCGAGGTTGTCGCGGGCGGCCTGGCTCGGGTTCCGGTCGGGGGCGCAGTCCTGCAGCGAGGTCGCGAGCTCGCCCACCTCCTCGATGAGCCACATGAAGGTGCCGGGCACGCCACGGGCGTTGTCGGTGGCGAAGTAGCGGTCGCGGATGAGCTGCTGGAAGTCCCGAAGGCTCATGTCCGGATGGTCTGAAGGCTGGCTGGCGGGGCTGGTCATGCGCTGACGGTAGACCGGGCCGAGGCGTGGGCGCTATACTCGGGGCCCTGCCGAGAGGTCTCGGCTGGTGTTTCGTGCAATCGACCTGCGATTCGGGTCCCTAGATCCAGGATATTGGCCGCCTATGCCGACCATCAACCAGCTCTGCCGCAACCCCCGCCGTACGCCCAAGGTGAAGTCCAAGGTGCGTGACATCGAAGGGTGCCCGCAGCGTCGCGGCGTGTGCCTGAGCGTCAAGACCATGACGCCCAAGAAGCCCAACTCGGCCCTTCGTAAGGTCGCCCGCGTGCGCCTGAGCAACGGCCGCGAAGTCACCGCCTACATCGGTGGTGAGGGCCACAACCTCCAGGAACACTCCATCGTGCTGGTTCGCGGCGGCCGCGTGCCCGACCTGCCCGGCGTGCGCTACCACGTCGTCCGCGGTGCGCAGGACGCCCTTGGCGTCGACGGCCGCAAGCAGGGCCGTTCGAAGTACGGCACCAAGAAGGGCAAGTAAGCCTCACACCAGGATCGTGTGCGCGAGCATGCGGTCCTGTTTCGTTTTTGCATCAAGGCAAGTAATCCCGCCCCTCTGGCCTCATCAGGGCGGGGTGAACACAAGGCCGGCCCATTGGGTCGGCGGATGAGCCAAAGGAGTTTCGCATGGCCGGCCGGATTACCGCGTCCGAAGATCAGCTGCGTCCCGACTCGCGCTACAACGACATCACCCTGTCGAAGTTCATCAACTGCGTGATGCGCGACGGCAAGAAGACCCGCGCCACCCGCGTGGTCTACGACGCGATGGACCTCATCGAGGGCCGCCTCAAGAAGGAGAGCAACCCCGACGCTCCCGAGGACGCCCTGACCCTCTTCCTGATGGCCATCGACAACGTCAAGCCCTACGTCGAGGTGCGTTCGAAGCGCATCGGTGGCGCCAACTACCAGGTGCCCCAGCCCGTGAAGGGCCGCCGTCAGCAGAGCCTGGCCTTCCGCTGGATCATCACCAGCGCCCGCGGCGAGAAGGGCCGCCCGATGGCCAGCCGCCTGGCCGACGAGCTCTACAACGCCGCTCGCGGCGAGGGCAAGGCCATGACCATCCGCGACCAGACCCACCGCATGGCCGACGCGAACAAGGCCTTCGCGCACTTCGCCTAAGCGAAGTACTGGGGCCTTCGCGCACTTCGCGTAACCCCTGGTCAATAACGACTGTCCCCCGTCAAGGCCGCGAGTACGCTCGCGGTTTTTTCGTGCGCGTACCGTTCCGCATGAGCGCATCGCCCGATCGCTACCACCGCCAGAAGCTGCTGCCCCAGGTGGGCGAGCACGGGCAGGACCGGCTGGCAAGCGGACGTGTGCTCATCGTTGGGTGCGGCGC
>JBITAB010000138.1:0-2593 GCA_044439825.1 Phycisphaerales bacterium JB064
CCAACGCGGGCCTGCTCGTGCTCAAGGCCGCCCGCGCCCTGCAGCCCGACGCCGAGACCGTCATGGTCACCGCCCACGGCGACGTCTCGACCGCACGCAACGCCTTCAAAGAGGGCGCCTACGACTTCATCGAGAAGCCCCTCGACCTGGCCGTCTTCCGCAGCCTCATCAACCGCGCCGCCGAGGCCGTGCTGCTCCGCCACGAGTCGGGCAACCTGGGCGAGCTCATCCAGCACGACGGCTTCGAGGGCCTCATCGCCGGCAGCGAGCCCATGCGGCGCATCATCAAGACCATCAAGACGGTCGCGCCGTCCAACATCGCCGTGCTCATCACCGGCGAGAGCGGCACGGGCAAGGAGCTCATCGCCAGCGCCGTGCACAAGAACTCACCGCGCACCACCAAGCGCTACGTCGCCTTCAACTGCGCGGGCCAGAGCGAGAGCCTGCTCGAAGATCAGCTCTTTGGCCACGTCCGCGGCGCCTTCACCGGCGCCGAGAAGGACCGCGAGGGCGTGTTCGAGTACGCCAACAACGGCACCCTCTTCCTCGACGAGATCGGCGACATGCCCCTGAGCATGCAGGCCAAGCTGCTGCGCGTGCTCGAGACCGGCGAGGTCGTCCGCCTGGGCAGCAACGACCCGCGCAAGACCGACGTCCGCTTCGTCAGCGCCACCAACAAAGACCTGCGCAAGATGATCGCAGAGGGCGCCTTCCGCGAAGACCTCTACTTCCGCATCAACGGCGCCCACGTCCACGTGCCGCCGCTGCGCGAGCGCCGCGAGGACATCCCCCGCATCGCCCAGCACGCCGCCGCCCGCTTCGCCGACGAGATGAAGCAGCCCACACCCGAGATCACCGACGCTGCCCTCATGCGCCTCACCGCCTACGACTGGCCGGGCAACGTGCGCCAGCTCCTCAACGTCGTGCAGAACATGGTCGTCATGGCCATCGGCGAAGCCCCCGAAGGCGCGCCCCCACGCCTCGAGGTCCGCCATATCCCAAGCGAGGTCCGCGCGGGCGAGGACGAGGGCGAAGCCGGCGCCGCGTCGGGCACCCTGGCCGGCACCAGCCTCGAACAGATCGAAAAACGCGCCATCCGCGAAACCCTCCGCCTCACCGGCGGCAACCGCGAGCAGGCCGCCAAGCTCCTGGGCATCGGCGAACGCACGCTCTATCGCAAGCTTCGCGAATACGGGCTGCGCTAAGCCTTCGTCGGCTTCACCTGCTGACGCGGGATGTGGGTGACGTACAGAATCCGCGCCGGCTTCTTGCCCAGATTCGTCGTCGAGTGCTCAAGATCGGCCCGGTACGTCGCCGCGTCGCCGGTCGCCAGCTCGATCGGCTCGTCGCCCACGATCAGCCGCACCTGCCCATCGAGCACGTACGCCGTCTCCAGGCTGCCCGGCGGGTGGGGCGGGAAGCCCTCGCAATCGCTGCCCACCGGATACGTGTAGTGCAGCACCTCCACGCCGTGCTTGACCATCGTCCGGCTGAGGATCCGCCGCTCCATCTTGTTCTCGGGGTCCACCAGCACCCGCTGGTCCTTGGCCCGATCGACCGTGAACACGGGCCGATCCTCAAGATCGAGCAGATCGGAGATGCCGCACCCCAGCCCCAGAGCGATCTGGCCCAGCAGCCGGATCGTCGGGTTCTTGCGGTCGGCCTCCACATCGCACAGCATCGCCTTGCTCACCCCGCTCCGCCGGGCAAGTTCGGCCTGGGTGAAACCCATCTGCTCACGCTTGGCGCGGATGGATGCGCCGATATCGGACCCCTGGCCATCGGTCTCCGGGGGCGTTGCGGGCTGCTTGGCGGGCGATTTTGGCGGCATGGAACAAATTCTCTATTGCGAACACTTGATAGTCGATAGCGTACAATGTATGCTATAGCGAACTGTACGAGACCGTTTCTCGGCATTCCAGTCAAGGAGCGTTCACCATGAAGAACATCATCGCAGCCCCGTGCACCACCGCCTGCAGCCTCAACGTCGCCACCCGATGGGGCCTGGCCGGCCTCGTCCTGGCCATCGCCATCCTGGGCGCCCTCGTCGCGGGCGTCTGAGGCCGAGTAACAACCAGTACGCGGCCAACCTCCCCAAACCCCGGCCCACCGCCGGGGTTTTCTTGTGCGCATTCATTTGACTGGCCCCCGAATGCCGATAGTGTTCGCCCTTACACAATCACCCGGGCCCATCAAGCGGCCATGGGTAGAGAGGGGGCGTTGATGATCAAGACCAACCTGAACTCCACGGTGCTCGGTCTCTCGGCGCTTCCCGTTTGCGACCAAATCGTCGCATGATCCGCGCCGGCAAGGCCGGCCAGCCCGTACCCAACCCCTGACGCCGCCGTCCTAGACGGCGCTGTCGCCACCCATCCATCACATCGCGTTCCCGGCTTCTGTCCCACGCGCATGGTGCGTTTCGTGGCGGCAGGCCGGCCATTCCGCCGCCAGCGTGCGCGCTCGCGGCTTGAGGAGGCTCGTCATGAGTTCGTTCAGTCGCTTCGCTGACACCTGGCTGCCCACCATCGCCGACGTCTCGCTCTTCACGAGCGCCGTCGCGCTGGTCCACGGCGTGTGGAAGACCATCCGCTTC
>JBITAB010000139.1:0-2556 GCA_044439825.1 Phycisphaerales bacterium JB064
ACCGCTTCGCGAACGGCGTCCCGGACGCCTCGCGACTCGAGCACATCGAGAGCAGCGGCGGTCGTGCCACCCTTGCTCGTGACCTGCTCGCGGAGCGTGGCCGGATTTGGAAGCTCGCCGTCTCGTTCGGTCGTGAGCATCTCGGCTGCGCCGCGCAGCGTCTGGGCCACGATGCGGCGTGTGGCCGCTTCGCTCAGGCCGGCCTCCTTGCCCGCCTCGAGCGCGCCGGCGGCCATCGCCTCGGCCAGCAGGAAGGCATACGCCGGCCCGCTGCCCGCGACGCCGGTGAAGGCGTCGATGGCGCTCTCGGGCAGGTCGTACACGCGGCTGGCGGCGCCGAAGAGGCGGTGGGCCCGGTCCAGGTCCTCGCCGGTGGCGTCCTCGCCGCTGGCCACCGCGGTTGCGCCCATGCCCACGGCGATGGGCAGGTTGGGCATCACACGCACGACGCGGCCCTTGAGCACGTCGCTGAGCCTCGCGGTCGTCACGCCGGCCAGGATGCTGATCACGCACCGCTCTTCGAGCAAGCGATCCCCCACCGCCGCGTCGATCTCCTTGGCCACGCCGTCGAGCATCTGCGGCTTGACGGCCAGCAGCACCGACGCGTCGTCGTAGGGCAGCGCCTCGAAGGCGTCGGCGATCGATTCGACGGCGTCGATGGATGGCGAAATGGCCCCGAGCCTCTTTCGCTTGGTCGCGTCGGGCTCGGCGACGATGCACGGGCCATCGAGAAGGTCGGCCTCGGCCGCGCCGGCGAGGATGGCCGTAGCCATCGATCCCCCGCCGATGACCAGCAGCGGGCACACCTCCACATGCTTCGCGGTGTCGCTCATGGCACACGGTATGGCCGTCCACTACAATGGGCCCGCTGGCATGATGGAGGCCTCATGGCGACCTACTACACCCTGGACTTCGAGCAGCCCCTGCGAGCCCTGGAAGAGGAGATCACCCAGCTCAAGGGACGCGTCGACGCGCTGACCAGCGGCAGCGGGCCCACCGGCTCGGCCCACCCCAGCGAGCTGGCCGAGGCCGAGCACGCCCTGGCCGAACGCCTCAGCCGCCACAGCCAGACCATGGCCGAGCTCTACAAGCAGCTGAGCCCCTGGAACACCGTGCGCGTCGCCCGCCACCCCAACCGCCCGCAGGGCCGCGACTACATCGAGGCCTTCTGCCGCGACTTCACCGAGCTGCACGGCGACCGCCGCAGCGGCGAGGACCCGGCCATCGTCACCGGCTTCGGCCGCATCGGCGACTTCAAGTGCATGGTCGTGGCCCACCACAAGGGCCGCGACACGCAGGAGAAGCTCCGCTGCCACTTCGGCTGCCCCCACCCCGAGGGCTATCGCAAGGCTATCCAGAAGATGCAGATGGCCGCCAAGTTCGGCGTGCCCATCGTGACGCTGGTGGACACGCCCGGCGCCTTCCCCGGCCTCGAGGCCGAGCAGCGCGGGCAGGCCGAGGCCATCGCGTACAACCTGCGCGAGATGAGCCGCCTGGCGGTGCCCATCGTCAGCGTGGTGATCGGCGAGGGCGGCTCGGGCGGCGCTCTTGGCATCGCCGTGGGCGACCGCGTGGCCATGCTGCAGCACGCGTGGTACTCGGTCATCAGCCCCGAGGGCTGCGCGGCCATCCTGTGGAAGCAGGCCAACGAGCGCACCAACAGCCAGGCGGCCGTGTCCCTCAAGCTGACCGCCCGCGACAATCTCGAGCTGGGCGTGGTCGACGCCGTGATCGATGAGCCGGCCGGCGGGGCCCATCGCGACAAGGCCGAGGCCGCCCGCAGGCTCGAGCGCTGGATCGTCGCCCAGCTCGAGGACCTGACCGAGGTCTCGCCCGAGGACCTGCTCGAGCGCCGCTACCAGCGCTATCGCCGGCTGGGCAGCTTCGACGTGGCCGAGCCCCAGCCCGCCGAGGCGGCCGAGGCCTCCGCCAGCGGCGACTGATCTGGTAGCGAAGAAGGCCTACGGGGCTTCCCTGATCCTCCCATTTTGACGACCGGTAAGAGTGGCCCTACTGTTGGCGTCCTTTGGCCGGGGGTGGCCGCGTGGCCATGGCCTTGGACGTTCACTCCGGCGGTACCGGAGCCAGCGTGGCCAAGAAGAAGACCACATCGTCGTCGTCGTCCAAGGCCGGCAAGGCCAAGGGCGATTCCTCCGCTCGCGCGAGCACCGGCGCGAAGAAGTCGTCTTCCAAGAAGACCACCAAGAAAACAACGACGAAGGCCGCCTCCAGCGCGCCCCCAAAGGCCCCAAAGAAGACTTCGAAGAAGACCACTGCGAAGCCGGCCGCAAAGACGACCAAGAAGGCCGCCACGGGCGAAGCCTCCAAGACGCCAAACAAGTCGCCTACCAAGAAGTCGTCGAAGAAGACCGCCGGCAAGACGACCAAGACAACGAAGACGCCTTCGACCAAGACAACATCCAAGCCCGAAGCGAAGTCGACGACGAAGAAGACTTCCAAGAAGACAACGACCAAACCCGCTGCCAAGCCTATCGAAAAGAAGACCGTTACGAAGAAGCCCACGACCAGGAAGACGGCGGCCAAGGCCGACAAGCC
>JBITAB010000140.1:0-12059 GCA_044439825.1 Phycisphaerales bacterium JB064
CCGCGCGAGGGGCTGAATGCCGGCGCCATGCCGAGCCGGGCGGCAAAGCTTGGGCGCGTGCTGGTGTGCACGCACGCGCTTGGGGGGCAGTGTGCGGCGGTGGTGCTGGGGCGCTAGCTACGGCAGCCGCCCGCCGCACTCGGGGCAGATGTTGGCGCGTAAGCCCTCGCGCGGGTAGCCGCAGGCGGGACAATGCTCGTTCTCGTGTGGCACGATGCGCCAGGTGCGGGCGACCACGGCGCCGGTGAGCGTCCAGCACAGGCCGAGATGCAGCAGCGTGACGGCCACGGCCTCGGCGGGCACGCCCCAAACCGCACCCCCACTCCAGCCGGTCACGTACGCCGCGGCCGCGGTGGTCAGCAGCATGAACGCAAGGCCCCACCAGGCGCGGACGGCCAGCCAGGCGATGGGCGTGAAGACCAGGCCCGTGAGCGCGAAGGGCAACGCCTGCCACAGGGGATCGGGGATGGTCGAGCGGTGCAGGCCCAGGGCGCTCAGGCCCATGAGCGTGCCCAGCAGCCAGCCGGGCTGGCTGGCGCCCGCGACGACGAAGAGCGTGCCGGGCACGAGCCCGCGCTTGGGGTCGATGCAGACGCTGAGCACGAGGCCGTAGATCGCGACGACCGGCCCCTGGAGCAGGTGCAACGCGGGGTTGGCGGTGGAGAGCGGCCCGAGGAAGCCCGCCTGCACGAGGGCCGCCGCCGTCACCAGCAGGGCGGTGATGAGCCCGACGACCAAACGCTCGTCGCGCAGGTCGTCGAGGATGGACTGGGGCTTGGGCCGCACCGGTGATTGTTGGCGTTCGCAGCGGGGCGCAACGAAACCGGCCCCGCGACGGATCGCGGGGCCGGTGAGCGTTGTTCGTGGTGTCGCTGGATCAGCAGCCGGCGTCGAACTCGTTCTGGAAGGCCAGGAAGTCGAACAGGGTCAGGCTGCCGTCGCCGTCGAAGTCGGCGGTCAGGTCGCCGCTGTCGAAGAGGTTCTGGAACTGCAGGAAGTCGAAGATGGTCAGCGAGCCGTCGCCGTCGAGGTCGGCGCGGCAGCCGCCGGTGCCCGCGTCGCCGGTGATGTAGAAGTTGTCGGTGCGGATGTTGCCGCTGGTGCCGGTGGCGCCGTTGAGGGTGAAAACGATGCGGGCGTCGGCCACGCCGTCGAGGGCGCTGATGTCGTAGTCGAAGCTGGCGAAGGAGGTGCTCAGCACCAGGCCGGCCTCGATGGTCGAGACGAAGGTCCCCCCGTCGAAGAGGTCGATGGTGACGTCCTGGAAGCCGCTGGAGGTGTTGCGGGCGTCGAACTCGAAGAAGAGGTTCGTGAGGTTGCTGCCGTCGAAGTTGATGACGATCTGGCTGCCGTTGTTGAGCGTGTCGGTGCCGCCCTGGATGGCCAGCGAGCCGCCACTGGGCTCGCCGAACTGGGCGCCCAGGTCGGTGCCGCTGAAGGACTGGACCCAGCGGAGCACCTCGTCGCCGCCGCTGGTCACGTCGAGCTCGTCGAGGATGCCGCCGACGAGCTCGATGGTGGCCTGGCCTTCCTGGTCGCCGAACTCGGCGGCAAAGGGGAATTCGTCGGCGAAGAAGCCGAAGCCGCCGCCGGGCAGGGCCTGGTTGGAGAAGGACCAGTAGGCGACGTCGTCGGCCTGGGCGAAGCTGGCGGTGGAGGCAACGGCGGCAAAGGCCACGAGTGCGGCTGCGGTCTTCATAACTATCTCTCCCCGAATGGGTTACTCGCGAGAAGCGCACGACGGGTCAACACGGCCCGACGCGCAATCTTTGCGCAATCATAGAAGTTCGAGCAACGGAATCCGCGACTCGGGTGGGAAGACCGCATGGCTTCACAAAAACTTGATGTTGGGTGTAGGTTGTGTTTGGAAGTGTCTGTTCTACAAGAGGTTATTGGGTAGTTGACGCGTTCGCAGTAGGTACCGAAGCCCCGCATTCGGGGCAAATGACGCCCCCAAGCCCGGCGAGGTCATACCCGCAATCCGAGCAATGTCCGGGCAGGGATCGCTTGGTGGACCTGATCGCAATAAAGCAGAGCGTCCACGCCAATGCGAGGTGCAGAGGCACGACCGCGACAGCCACCCGGTTTCCGCTCGACGTCAGAGTGAATCCTGCCATCGAGATCGCAGCGGCCGCAGTTCCACCCAGCCCCATCGGCACGAATGGCCAGAGATTGCCAGCCACCTTCATCAGCGGAATGGCAAGCACGATTCCGGAGAGGAACAAGCCGCCGGCAAGGACGTTGGTATCCGGGCCAGAGAACGACAGCGTGGACACAAGCGAGAGCGCGACCGCGATCCACGCAACCTGGATGCTCGCGAGCACCGAGAGGCTCAAGGCACACCTGACTTGCCTTCCCGGCGGCAGGCAGAAGGCCAAAGCTGTTCCGTAGAGCATGACGAGCACTGCATGGCCCACCTGCAGTCGATACGCCCCCGGCGTCCAGGTGAACAAGAAGCTCAGCGCGATCACCACTGCCGTAACAAGTGATGCGATCACAACGGCAGCAACGCCTCGTCCGGATGTGAGTCTCATGGCAGCCAACCCCGCGCGATACGCATCACTCCACCACGCGCCACGCCTTCCCCTCACGCTCCACACGCCGATACAGCGTGTCGCGCTCGACGGGGGTGAAGCCGGCCTCGCGGATGGCACGGTGGAGGTCGGCGGCCGTGGTCTCCTGGTGGGTGGTCGAGCCGCCCACCTTGGTGATGTCGTACCACACGACGGTGCCGTCGATGTCGTCGGCGCCGGCCTCGAGCATGACCTGGGCCATGCTCAGGGTCTGCATGATCCAGAACGCCTTGACGTGCGGGAAGTTGTCGAGCATCAGGCGGGCGATGGCGATCGTCCGCAGGTTCTCGAGCCCGGTCGGGCCATAGAGGTGCTCCATCTCGCTGCCATCGGGGAAGAAGGGCAGGGGCGTGATGGTCTGGAAGTAGCCGGCCTTCCCTTCAGCCATCGCCGGCGTCGGCTTTGGCGTGCCTTCGCGTGATAGTGTGATGACCGGCGCGGTGACGCCGGCGGTCGCGGGCAGACCCGGCTCAACGAAGCCGTCCTCTCCTGTGTAGCCGAGACGTTCCAAGGCCTGGTCCTGCGCGCGGCGGAGGATCTCCATGTGCACCAAACGCTCGCGGCGCTGGTCGATGTGGCCGTACAGGATCGTGGCGTTGGTGTTCAGCCCAAGCTCGTGGGCGACCAGGTGCACGTCGAGCCATTCGTCGCTGCGGATCTTGCCCTTGTACGCCTCGTCGTGCACGCGGTCGTCGAAGACTTCCGCCCCACCGCCGGGCAGCGAGCCCAGGCCCGCGGCCTTGAGCTCGCTGAGCACCCAGCGGATGCCCGCCTGCCGATCGTCGCGCTTGTACTTCTTGGCGATCTTGGCCAGGTGCACGATCTCGACGGCCGTCAGCGCCTTGATGTGCAGGTTGGGCGCGGCTTCCTTGATCGTCCGCATCATCTCGGGGTAGTAATCCCACGGCAGATATGGGTGCAGCCCGCCGACGATGTGCATCTCGGTGGCGCCGTTCTCCACGGCCTCGAGGGCCTGCTGGCGGATGTAATCGGTATCGCGCGTGTAGGCGCCGGGCTGGTCCTTCTTGCGATAGAACTCGCAGAACTTGCAGCTGAGCGCACACACGTTGGAGTAGTTCATGTGGCGGTTGATGTTGTAGTAGGCCGCGTCGCCGTGGATGCGCCGGCGGACGAAGTCGGCCATGGCGATGACGCCCCAGACGTCGCTCGTCTCGTACAGAACCAGCCCGTCCTCGAGCGAGAGGCGCTGGCCGGCCTGCACCTTGGCCCGTATAGCGTCGAGGCGGGCGTCGGTGCCGCTGATACTGGAAGGTGCCGGAAGCGTGGCGGTGGTCATGCCCTCAGTATAGCTTCGGGGGCGAAGTTTTCAATGATTCTTGAAAATTGAGAAGCCCGCTGCAACGCTCGGGCCCCTTCACCCAATACCACCCTTGGCATGCCTGACTGGGTCTGGATCATCCTGGCGTTCATGATGGGGGCGATCATCGTCGCGGTGGTCGTGCCGCGCCTGGCTGGGCACCTGCGGTCGACGCCACCGCCCGACCTGCCCGAAGAGCTGGCCCCCGGCTGGCACGCCCAGTGCACCCGCTGCGGCCGGACGAAGACGCTGGCCAGTGTCGGCGGCATCCGCATGGGCGCCAATCGCGGCGCCCACAAGGCCACCCTCGGCTGGTGCAAAGGCTGCCGCCGCCTGCGCATCGTCCGCGTGGTCCACGAGTCTGGGCTCGAGCCAGTGCCGACCGCCCGGACTTGAAACACGATCGGCCCCGCCCATCTATGCTCTTTTCGACACGAGCCACGATCGCGAAGGGGGGCCGTCCATGACCGAGCAACCGAGCACACCCGAGCCGCCGCGCGTTCCTCCACGAGAGGGCCCGCCGCCGGCTTCGCTGATCGCCCCGCCGATCGCGCCGGGCGAGATCGACAGCAAGCCGCCCGCGTGGCCCGGCATCATCGGCATCCTGATCTGCGTGTTCGCGGGCCTGGGGCTCATCCAGCGCATCTTCGGGGTGGGCATGGCCATCGCGATGCCCTTCATCCCTCTGCCACCAGAGATGAAGATGCCCGACAGCCTGTGGATGTGGACGCTGATCATCACGGCCGTGGGCTTCCCCGTCTCTGTGCTGCACCTCATCGCTGGCATCCAGACGCTGCGTCGCAAGCCCAGCGCCAGGCTGTGGGTCATCCTGTTCTTCGTCTACGTGCTCATCATGATCGCCCCAAACGCGGTGCTGCAGTACATGACCTTCCAGCACCAGGCCAACGTCGCCAGCCAGCAGGGCAACTCGCCAGCGGGCATGTCCCAGATGATGCAGGCCTTCGGCTCGGCGGCCATGGTGATCGGAATCGCCATCTCGCTCGCTTGGCCCACGTTCCTGGTCATCTGGTACTCACGTTCCAGCGTCCGCGAGCACATGGCGTCATGGGCCAAGGCCAGCACGCGCACGTCCGGTGTGAGCAGGGTCGGGGCGGACGCCTGATCCATGAAGTGCCCCGGCTGCGAGTACGAGCTCTGGAACCTCAAGGCCGGGCCGTGCCCGGAGTGCGGTCGCCCCTTCAAGCCCAGCGAGTTCGAGTTCCTGGCCAACGCCGTCAGGTTCTGCTGCCCGCACTGCGACCAGGACTATTACGGCACCAGCGAAAGGGGGCAGCTCGAGCCCGACGCCTTCGCCTGCATCCGCTGCGGCAACCACGTCACGACCGACGACATGATCCTGCGGCCGGCCGACGCGCTCGGCGGCCGCGAGGCCACGCGCGCCACCAACCCGTGGTTCGAGCCCAAGCGCAAGCGTCGCTGGTTCGCCACCATCGGGGCGGGCCTGGGCATGCCAGGGCGCCTGCTCGAGGCCACGCCGGCCATCGGCGGCACGGGCCCGGCCTTCGGGTATGCCGCGATCAACTTCACGATGGCCGGCGCGCTGGGCCTCGCCCTCGCGATGCTGCTGCTCTTCGCCGGCGGCGGCGCCGGGCCGCTGGTGTTCATCGCCATCGCCAGCGTGCTGATCCCCTTCGCCTACCTCTTCTTCTGGACGCTGCTGACCCACGGCCTGCTCAAGCTGTTCAAGCAGCCCACGCCCGATGGGCTTGGCCGCACGTTCCAGGCACTCGCCTTCACCAGCGGCGTCTGGCTGTTCGGGCTCATGATGTGCATGGGCTGGCCGCTGGGCTTCATCGCGTGGTCGGCCTGCGCCCCCATCGCCGTGCGGAGCGCGCACAAGTGCCGGACGTCGGCCGCCGTGGTGGCCACGCTCGTGCCGCCGGCGCTCGTGGTCCTGAGCATCTTTGCCCTCTACATCATCTCGATGGTGGGTGTGTTCGCGTCCGCAACGAGCACGATGACCAACTACGGCTGGACCAGCGGCACCCGGCTCGAGTGGGAGGTCATCCCCCTGGCCAACGAGCTGCGCAGCGCGGTCACGGCGGGCAACCCGCCGCTGCACGGCGCGAGCCTTCTGGGACGGAACTCGCCGGTCTTCTTCAACGCCTTCAGCGACGCCAACGCGATCGACCCGCTCATCGGCCAGCACACCGCCAGCGCGCTCGATGCCATGTCCGACCACCAGCGCACGAGCGAGCTGGCCGCCATCACCGCGGGCTGGCCGGCCGACGTGACCGCCCACCGCATCGGCCGCATCGTCTTCACCCATCACGGCATCACGCCGGGCAGCGACCCGGGGCTGTGGCTCATGATCGAGCTGCCCATCGCGCCCGGCGACGACTTCGCCGATGCGGTGCACCTGAGCGGGGCGTCCATGTTCAACGTGAGGCACGGGGCCCAGCAGGCCATCGACCAGCAGAACCTCCTCCGCGTCGCCGAGGGCCTGCCGCCGCTACCGAGCTATCAGACCCTGACCACCACGACTGGCCCCTGGACGGCCGCCAACGGCGCCCCGGTAGCGCCCGCGCCGCCGGGCGTACCCTGAGCCATGGCCAGCGAAGCCGAGGAACTGCGGAAGATCCGCAAGCGCGTGGAGGCGATGAACCCTCCGAGTGTGGGGTGTGGCGTGTTCGTCGGTCTGTGGCTCTTCCTGGGCAGCCTGCTGATCCTGCGCAGCTGCTTCGGGGTCGACGCCCTGTGGGCCATCCGCGAGGCCAAGCCCGCGACGGAACCGCAATCTGCCACATCGGCAGACAGCCCGCCAGAGACGGCCGAGCCCAGGCCGTAAGCCCCCTCCCAGGCCTCCCAGAGGCCTTTTGAGCGCCTCCGCAGCGACCCGATGCCATTGGCATCGCCCTTGCAATGTGCCTTCGTACGCGGGCAGGCTGCCTGCGGGTTTCGAGGCTTGAAGGGAGGCCACTATGTCCAAGATCATCGGCATCGACCTGGGCACGACCAACTCGGTCGTGGCCGTCATGGAAGGCAGCGAGGCCAAGGTGCTCATCAACGCCTCGGGCAACCGCACGACCCCCTCGGTCGTCGCGTTCACCGACAAGGGCGAGCGCCTGGTGGGCCAGCAGGCCAAGCACCAGCAGGTGACCAACCCCAAGAACACCGTCTACTCCATCAAACGCTTCATGGGCCGCCGACACAAGGAAGTGGCCAGCGAAGAGAAGAACGTGCCCTACGAGGTCACCGGCGGGCCCGAGGAGTTCGTCAACGTCACCGTGCGCGGGCAGAGCTACACACCCCAGCAGATCAGCGCGTTCATTCTTCAAGAGCTCAAGAAGGTCGCCGAGGACTACCTGGGCGAGCCCGTGACCGAGGCGGTCATCACCGTGCCGGCCTACTTCAATGACAGCCAGCGTCAGGCCACCAAGGACGCCGGCGAGATCGCGGGCCTCACGGTCAAGCGCATCATCAACGAGCCCACCGCCGCCGCGCTCGCGTATGGCCTCGATCGCAAGAAGAACGAGAAGGTCGCCGTCTTCGACCTCGGTGGCGGCACGTTCGACATCTCGATCCTGGACGTGGCCGATGGCGTGTTCGAGGTGCTCAGCACCAACGGCGACACCCACCTGGGCGGCGACGACTGGGACCAGCGCCTCATCAACTACCTGGCCGACGAGTTCAAGCGTCAGGAGGGCGTGGACATCCGCGGCGACGCGATGGCGCTCCAGCGCCTGAAGGAAGCCGCCGAGAAGGCCAAGGTCGAGCTGTCGACGATGCAGGAGACGAGCATCAACCTGCCGTTCATCACGGCGACGGACACCGGCCCCAAGCACCTGCAGATCTCGCTGACGCGCAGCAAGTTCGAGAGCCTGTGCGAGGACCTGTACAAGCGGCTCCGCGAGCCGTGCCTGGCGGCCATCAAGGACGCCAAGCTCGACCCCAGCAAGATCGACGAGATCGTGCTGGTGGGCGGCTCGACCCGCATGCCCAAGGTGCAGGCCATCGCCAAGGAGATCTTCGGCAAGGAGCCCAACCGCAGCGTGAACCCCGACGAGGTCGTCGCCATCGGCGCGGCCGTGCAGGGCGGCGTGCTCAAGGGCGACGTCAAGGACGTGCTGCTGCTGGACGTCACGCCGCTGAGCCTGGGCGTCGAGACCATGGGCGGCGTGATGACCACGCTCATCGAGCGCAACACGACCATCCCCACCAAGAAGAGCGAGACGTTCTCGACGGCCGCCGACAACCAGCCCAGCGTGACCATCAAGGTCTACCAGGGCGAGCGCAAGATGGCCAGCGACAACCGGCTGCTGGGCCAGTTCGATCTCGAGGGCATCCCCCCCGCCCCGCGCGGCATGCCGCAGATCGAGGTGGAGTTCAACATCGACGCCAATGGCATCCTCCAGGTCACCGCGACCGAGAAGAAGACCGGCAAGAGCGCCGACATCAAGATCACCAACTCGGGCGGCCTGTCCGAGGACGAGATCGAGAAGATGAAGCGCGACGCCGAGATGCACGCCGAGGAGGACAAGAAGCGCCGCGAGCTCGTCGAGACCAAGAACCGCGGCGACCAGATGGTCCACCAGATCCGTCAGCAGCTCGAAGAGCACGGCGAGAAGGTGAGCAGCGACATTCGCGGCAATATTGAGAGCGCCATCTCCAACCTGGAGAGCCAGCTCAAGACCGATGACAAGGACGCCATCGAGGCCGCCAGCAAGCAGCTGGAGACCGCCGCGATGGAGCTTGGCAAGGCCATCTATGAGGCCCAGGGCGCGGGCGACGCTGGCGCCGCGAGCCAGGCCGAGCCCAAGGGCTCTTCCGAGACCGACGACGACGTGATCGACGCGGAGTTCAAGGTCAAGGACGAGGACAAGTAAGCAGAGCCGACTCGGACACCCGGGAGCACACCTTCGGCGGGCGTGGCGCAGAGCCATGCCCGCCGATTGCATTGGTAGCGGTTAACGAAGGCCCTCGAGCGCGGCCAGCGAGAAGTCGGTGATGGTGTCGGCCAGCTTCTTCGCGCTCGGCATGCTCGCCAGTTGCGGATGCACGCGGTCGAGCACGGCCTCGTGCTGTAGGTAATACATGCACTGTGCCACGATGCCGCACGTGAGCAGCGCCACACGCTGGGTGCTGGCCTTCTGCCCGGTGATCTCCGCAACGATGGCCCCGAGCCCCTGGTGCATGGGCCGGACAACCGAGTCGATCAGGCTATCAAGTGCCGGGCTGGGCTCGGCCAGCTCGCGAGCCATCAGCACCCGCTCCCATGCCGGCTTCTCACGCTCGAACAGCGCCGCCATCATGTAGCGGATGGCCTGGCGGAGGCGCTCGGGCGGATCGCCTTCCAGGCTCGCGAACGGAGGCACGATCCTCGCGGCATCCTCGCCGATGCGGGCGATCACTTGCGCGTACAGGCCTTCCTTGTCGCCAAAGTGATAATTGACCGAGCCGAGGGCGGCGCCGGCTTTGTCTGTAATGTCCTTGATGGTGGCCGCGTGGTAGCCGAGATCGGCGAAGACCTCGCCCGCCGCGTCGAGCAGCCGCCGGCGCGTGCCATCACCGGCCGCCTCCGGGGGCAGCGGCTGCTTGCGGTGTCGTCTGGGCGAATCTCGCCTGGCCATAAGCCATCATCATAGCGAGACTTCGCGAGATTTGAATGGACTTATTGAATAGTCATTCTACTATTTTGCTCTCATTCTCGCGCCCGGGATGTCTCCCAGGAGGGCCCGATGGACCAGACCCCCGACGCTCCCCCGTCCGAGAGGCCCAGCGCCACGCGCCCAGCGGAACGCACGCCGATGAGCGTGCACCTGATGCGCAAGGGCATCCCGGCCGTCGTCCTCATCCTCGTGCTGGCCGGCGGCGCGCTGTTCTGGACGCTGATGGACCCCGCCCCCAGCCACGAGGCCGCCTCGGGCCCGGGCGGGCCGATCCCCGTCAGCGTCAGCACGGTCGAGCCCGAGACGCTCAGCGCCCACCTGCGCTTCCTCGCACAGACCGAGGGCTCGCAGGTCGTCGAGATCCGCGCACGCGTCGCGGGCTATCTCGAAGAGCGCGCCTTCACCGAGGGCCAGCAGGTCGAGAAGGGCTCGGCACTCTTCCGCATCGATCCCAAGCCCTTCGAGGTGCAACTCGAGCAGGCCAGGGCCCGGCTCGCCAGCGCCCAGGCCACGCTCGAACGCGCGACGCACCAGGTGCGCCGATACCAGGAGGCCGTCGCGCGTGACGCGGGCACCTCCAACGAGCTCGAAGACTGGCAGACCCAGCAATCCATCGCCCAGGCCCAGGTGCAGCAGGCGACCGCCGAGATCGCCGCGGCCGAGCTCGAACTCGGATACACCACGATCGAGAGCCCCATCACCGGCTCGATCGGCCGCTCGCTGAAGGATGTGGGCAGCTACGTCGACGCGGGCCAGAACGGCCTGCTCGCCGTCGTGCAACAGGTCGACCCGATGTATGTCCGCTACTCGGTCACCGAGGCCGAGATGCTCCGCTTCCAGCGTCAGGAAGAGGCCGGCGTGCTCATCGTGCCAGAACTCACCTCCATCGAGTTCACCATCACTCTGGCCGATGGCAGCGAGTATCCGCACACCGGGCACATCAACTTCCTCGACGTCGCCGTCGATCAGACCACCGGCACAAGCGTCGTGCGCGGCGAGGTGCCCAACCCCGACGGCGTGCTCCGGCCGGGCCAGTTCGTCTACGCCACCATCACCAACGTGCAGCGTGTGAACGTCATCCGCGTGCCCCAGAGCGCCGTGCAGATGTCGCCCAAGGGCGCCTCGGTCATGGTCATCGGCCCCGACGGCAACGCCCAGGCCAGGCCGGTCGAGCTTGGCGAGTGGGACGACAACGAGTTCTGGGTCATCGAACAAGGCCTGCAACCCGGCGACCGCGTGATCACCGATCGCCTCATGATGGTCCGCCCGGGAGCGCCGGTCACGGTTGCCGAACCTCGGGCCGAGTCGGAGGCTCCGTCGCCCGCCACGAGCGAAGGCGAGCCCTCATGATCTCGCGCTTCTTCATCGAGCGGCCGGTCTTCTCCATCGTCCTGTCGCTGCTGATCCTGATCGCGGGCACGGTGGCCATCGCCGTGCTGCCCGTGGCCCGCTTCCCCGAGGTCACCCCACCGGTCATCCGCATCTCGGCGGTGTATCCCGGCGCCGACGCGGAGACCGTGGCCGAATCGGTGGCCGCCCCCATCGAGCAGCAACTCAGCGGCATCCCCAACCTCATCTATTACAGCTCGCGCAGCGGCAACGACGGCACCTGCAACATCTCGGTGACCTTCGACATCGGCACCGATCAGGACCTGGCCGCCGTCGACGTGCAGAATCGCCTGTCTATCGCCGAGCCACAGCTTCCCTCGGAAGTCACTCGCCAGGGCGTCACCGTCGTGAAGGCCTCAACGGACATCCTGGGCGTGGTCTCGCTGCGCTCGACCGATGGCCGCTACGACGACCTGTACCTGAGCAACTACGCCACGATCAACCTGCTCGACCGCCTCAAGCGCGTGCCGGGCGTGGGCGACGCCACCGTCTTTGGCAACAAGAACTACTCCATGCGCGTCTGGCTGGACCCCGACCGCCTGGCGCTCAAGGGCCTGACCGTCTCGGACGTTGCCGCCGCACTGCGCGACCAGAACGCCGTCTTCCCCGCGGGCACCGTGGGTCAAAGGCCGACGGGCGGCGAGGTCGAGCTCACGCTGCCCGTGCTCACGCGAGGCCGGCTGAGCGAGGTCGAGGACTACGAGAACGTCATCCTGCGCGCCACCCCCGAGGGCGCGCTCGTGCGTCTCAAGGACGTCGCGCGCGTCGAACTCGGCGCCCAGAGCTACAACCTCGTCAGCCGCCTCGATGGCCAGGCCACCGCTGTCGTCCTGGTCTATCTGCAGGTGGGCGCCAACGCGCTCAGCACGATGGAGGCCGTGCGCGCCGAGATGGCCGAGGCCCAGAAGGAGTTTCCCACCGGCGTCGAGTGGATCATCCCCTACGACACCACCATCTTCATCAGCGAGTCGATCCACGAGATCGTCAAGACGCTGCTCGAGGCCATCGTCCTCGTGCTCATCGTGGTGTTCGTCTTCCTCCAGTCGTGGCGGGCCACGCTCATCCCGCTGCTGGCCGTCCCCGTCGCGGTCGTCGGCACCTTCGCGGGCATGATCGCCCTTGGCTTCTCGATCAACACGCTCACGCTCT
>JBITAB010000141.1:0-2517 GCA_044439825.1 Phycisphaerales bacterium JB064
AACTTCAAGTTCTCGATGAGCGAGGGCATCGTGAGCGGGCTGGGGCGAGACCCCAATACGGGCGCCGCCGGCAGTGCGTACACCAACTTCATACAAACCGACGCCGCGGTGAACCCGGGCAACTCGGGCGGCCCGCTGATCGACGTCCAGGGGCGCGTGATCGGCATGAACGTGGCCATCGCGACGGGGCGCTCGGGCGATTCGCTCGCCTCGCCTACCGAGGGCCAGAGCGCGGGCATCAGCTTCGCCATCCCGCTGCCGACGATCGAGTCGGTGGCCGACCAGATCATCGAGACGGGCGAGGTTGCGCGTGGCCGCCTTGGCATCGCGTTCGCGCCGGCGTTCCGCAGCCAGCAGGCGATCATCGAGGAAGGCGTCTTCCGCGGCTTGGGCGTGCTGGTGGGCAACGTGACCGAGGGCGGCCCGGCCGAGCGTGCGGGCATCCTGGCCAACGACATCATCGAGAGCATCGGCGGGCAGGCCGTGCCGAGTCCTGAGATCCTGCGTGCGGTGGTCAACACCATGCGGCCCGGTAAGGAGCTGAGCGTGCGCGTGTGGCGTGACGGCGCGTCCGTCGAGACCACCGTGGTGCTCGACGAGCTCGACTCGATCAACGCCATCGGCGGGCCGACCGAGCAGATGCTCGACCGGCAGGTTGGCCTGCGCATCACGCTGGACGATGACGGCGCCGTGGTGGTGCGTCGCGTGGTGAGCGATTCGCCAGCGGCCCAGGCGGGCCTGCAGCCGGGCCAGCAGATTGTCGCGATCGATGGCGTATCGATCACTGACTACGAGGATTTCCTCGACGCCATCGCCGCCTCGCGCATCGCGCTGGGGCGTGCGACGAAGTTCGTCGTGCGTGGCGAGGACCAGCCCGAAGACGCCGAGCTGACCGTTCGCGTTCGACGTTAATCCTCGGCGACGATCCTGAGCACAACGTTCGTGCCATACGGCGGCGTGCGCTGCGGGTGGGCGATCCACCGCGGCTCTTCGATGAACGAGTCGGGGCTCATGGCCTTGCGCAGCGCGATGAGTTCGCTGCCGAAGGTGTGCAAGCCAACGACCAATCCCTCGGCGTCGGCCACGTAGCGCGAGTCTTCGATCATCGAGCCGGCGAACACCCACTGTGGAGCCTCGCCGAGTGCTTGGGCGTTAAAGGCCTCGGCTGTATCGGCGTCGGTGATGAACTCGGTGATGGGCGCGCCGGGGGCGTCGGCGTCGGCTGTTCGCAGATACACCGTGACGGACGAGCCCTCGGCGGGTGTGGCCCGCGCGACTTGCCCGTCCCAGAAGATCGTGGCGGGGTGGCCCGGTTCTAGACCCATCGTGAGCAGCGCGGCGTGGATGGTGCTGGGACGCACGCTGGTGACCATCAGCGCCTCGTGGTCCTTGCCGCTCATGGGCGTGACGGCGATGCACTCGAGGTAGCGGATGAGCGTGTAGCCCGTGCGATCGGTCTCGCGCACGTCGATGGGGACGAAGCCGTCGAGCTCGAGCCATCGCTCGGCCCGGTTGATGCGCAGGCCCTCGGCGAGTGTGATGGTCTCGCTCGCTTGCGATCGCTCGGCTGGAGCGCCATCGGCGGGCTGGGTGTCTTGCGGTTGCGCTGGCGGCGCGGGGTCACTCGGCTTGGGCGTGCTGCACGCGCTCAGGGTGGCCAGCGATCCAGCGATGCACCAGATCGACAAAGAGCGCGCCGCGCGCCTCGTAGTTGGTGAACTGGTCCCACGACGCGCAGCCCGGGCTGAGCAGGACGGCGCCATCAGCGGTGTCGGCGATGGCTGCGGCGAACGCGGCTTGAAGCGTGCCATGGTGCGTGGCCCTCCCGCCGAGCGACGTCGCGGTTTCGACAATGCGCGGCCCGGTCGCCCCGATGGTATGGACGTGGGCCAGCGAGCGCGAGAGCTGGGCGATGGCGGAGAGGTCCACGCCCTTGTCGGCGCCGCCCGCGATGAGGTGGATGCGATCGCGCGGCGTGCGATCGGTGATGGCCTCGACGGCCAGCTCGACGGCCTCGGGCGTGGTGCACTTGCTGTCGTTGTAGAACGAGACGCCCGCGTGCGTCGCGACGAGTTGCAGGCGGTGGGGCAGGCCCGGGAAGCTGGCGATGGCGTGAGCGAACTGGTTGCGGTCGTGCTCGATGCCGTGGCGCTCGAGCGTGGCGCTCGCGGCGGCGAGGGCCATCGCGGCGTTCGTGCGGTTGTGCTCGCCTGGTAGCGCGAGGGTGGGGAGGTCGGTGATGGGCTCGATCCGCGTCGCGGTTGTCAACTCGGGCCAGCGATCGCAGATCAGCAGGTCGCCCGGATGCTGGTGTTCGGCGACGTGTCGTTTGCTCTGCTCGTAGTGCTCGAAGGTCTCGTGCCAGTCGATGTGGTTGGGCGAGAGGTTGGTCAGCACGGCGGTGCCAGGTGACCATGAACGCTGGCCAAGCCAGTGCAGCATGAAGCTGGAGAGCTCGAGCACGACGAAGTCTTCTGGCCCGATGTCGGCTGCGAGCAGCGAGCCGCCGATGTTGCC
>JBITAB010000142.1:0-2511 GCA_044439825.1 Phycisphaerales bacterium JB064
ACCGCCGCCAGCTCCAGCCCCAGCGCCGCCGCCATGGCCTTGCCCATGTCGGCCGGGCTCTTGGCGACCGTGATGCCAGCGTCTTCCATCGCGGCGATCTTTGCCGAGGCAGTCCCCTCGCCGCCGCTGATGATGGCGCCGGCGTGGCCCATCCGCTTGCCGGGGGGGGCGGTCTGGCCGGCGATGAAGCCCGCGACGGGCTTGGTGACGTGCTCGCGCACGTAGCGGGCGGCGTCCTCCTCGTCGCTGCCGCCGATCTCGCCGATCATCAGGATGCCGTGCGTGTCCGGGTCGTTCTCGAAGAGGCGCAGGCAGTCGACGTGGCTCAACCCGCGGACGGGATCGCCGCCGATGCCGATGCAGGTGCTCTGGGCGATGCCCAGCTGCGAGCACTGCCACACGGCCTCATAGGTCAGCGTGCCGCTGCGGCTGACGATGCCCACGGCCTTGCCGGTCGTGCACTTGTCCTCGCTGATGTGCGTGTTGATGTAGCCGGGCATGATGCCGATCTTGCAGCCGGCGTTCGTGTAGGGGTCCGATGCGCTCGTGCCGGCGCCGGTCTTGGGTCCGGGCGTGATCACACCCGGGCAGTTGGGGCCGATGAGGGTGAACAGGTCCTGCGTGGGCCGCACGTCGGCGCCGCGGGCGGCCAGGTTCATCGTGTCGAGGGCCGCGCGGACGCGGACCATGTCGTGCACGGGCACGCCCTCGGTGATGCAGCAGATGAGCCGCAGCCCCGCGTCGGCGGCCTCCATGATGGCGTCGCCCGCGAAGGGCGGGGGCACGAAGATCATGGTGGCGGTGGCGCCCGTCGCGTCGGCGGCCTGCTTGACGGTGTCGAAGATGGGCAGCCCGTTCTCGTCCTTGGTGCCGCCCTTGCCGGGGGTCACGCCGCCGACGAGCTTGGTGCCGTAGTGCAGGCAGCCCTTGGTGTGGACGGCCCCGAAGCTGCCGGTGATGCCCTGGCAGATGACCTTGGTTGAAGCGTCGACGAGTACGGCCATGCGCCACCTCCGGTGGGGGGTATGGAAGGGGAAAGGGCAGGGTAGGCCCGGGCGGTTGTGGAATGGGGACGAACCCGGGCCTCTCGGGCGCGTATCACCGGGCGAGTTGCCCCGGGACGGGTGGGGCGGCATACCCAGACCACCGCAGAAGCGTGCGACGGCCAAGGGCCGCGGGGGGTGTCCATGCGCGTGCTGTTCGTCCTGCCGGCGTTGACCGAGGCTACGGGGCCCTTCTTCCGACCCATCAAGTACGCCTTGTTCCCACCGCTGGGCATGGCCCAGCTCGCCGCGTTCCTGGGCGAAGACGATGAGGCCATGGTCATCGACGAGCACGTCATGCCCGGCGTGCTCACGAGCTATTCGGATCGGGGTGACAGCGGGCTGGGCGTCCTGGACAAGCGATGGCGGGGTACGCTGGCCGAGCGGCCCGACATGGTCGTCATCCAGGCCTACATCACCAACGCGCACCGGGCCTACGCCATCGCGCGATATTACAAGGCCCTGGGCGTGCGTGTGTGCCTGGGTGGCCTGCATGTCACCAGCCTGCCCGAAGAGGCCGACGGATTGTGTGATCACCTGTTCATCGGTGTGGGCGACGCGACATGGCCGGCGTTCCTCGAGGATCTGCGCAAGGGCGAACCCAAGCCGAGGTACGACTCCAAGGACTTCGTGCGCACGCTCGAGCGGCTACCTCCGCTTCGTCGAGACCTCATCGACCGGCGGCTGTACCTGGTGCCCAACTCCATCGTCGTCAGCCGAGGCTGCCCGCACCGCTGCACGTTCTGCTACAACAGCGGCTTCTACAAAGGAGGCCGGCGCTTCTACACCCAGGCCGTCGATGATGCGCTGGCCGAGATCGAGCGGCTGCCGGGCAAGCACCTGTACTTCCTCGACGACCACCTGCTGGGCGATCCGCACTTCGCACGGGCGCTGTTCGACGGCATGAAGGGCATGGGTCGCGTCTTCCAGGGCGCGGCGACGATCGACTCGATCCTGCGGGGCGACTTGGTGGAGCGGGCGGTCGACGCCGGCCTGCGCAGCATCTTCATCGGCTTCGAGAGCGTCAACGAGGCGAGCCTCGTGCAGAGCAAAAAGACCCAGAACCTCAAGAGCGACGCCGATGCGGCCATCAGGCGTTTGGATTCGTTCGGCGTGATGGTCAACGGCTCGTTCGTCTTCGGCCTCGACGGCGATGGGCCGGACGTCTTTGACCGCACCGTGCAATGGGCGGTCGAGCGCGGCATCACGACGGCCACATTCCACGTCGCCACGCCCTACCCCGGCACGGCCTACTGGGACGAGATCGCTGGCCAGGGCCGCATCCTGCACCGCGACTGGCGTCTGTACGACACGCGGCACGCGGTGTTTGAGCCCAGGCACATGACGCCCGAGCAACTCGAGGCCGGCTATTGGCACGCGTACGACCAGTTCTATAGCTGGGCCAACATAGCACGAGCCTCACGCAACCATGAACGGGCGCTCTCGCGCTGGAAGCACTTCGGCTACA
>JBITAB010000143.1:0-1061 GCA_044439825.1 Phycisphaerales bacterium JB064
ATCCGAATAAAATGCGATCGCAGGGCAATTGTCGCCAGCGCGTCCCAAGAAGTTGGTGAACACGCTGGGAGCGCGGCCAATACAGTCTCCTAGCGACAGGAGGTACGCATGACGATCAGGACGACCGCGCTGTGCGTCGCCGTGATGGTGGCCGTGACCGGGATCGCCGCCTCACTGCTGCCCAAGGACGCGGGCGCGGTGCAGACAGGTGAGCCCAGCGAATCCGGGCTGGTGTTCGCGACGGCCAAGAGCGAGAGCGATCAACGCACCGACGAGCCCGCCGTGGAGGCCGACGTGGCCTTTGCTGGCAGCCTCAGCCGCGTGTTCCGCCACGCGTCGCAGGCCATCGAGCCATCGGTCATCCACATCCAGACCGCCCGCCAGATCTATCGCACCGTGCGCGATCCCTATGGCCGCATCGTGAGACAGGAAGAGACCATGCCCGCTGGCGTGGGTTCGGGTGTCATCGTGACGGCCGACGGCTTCGCGCTCACCAATCACCACGTGGTGCAGGGCGCCGACGACGTGATCGTGACGCTCGCCGATGGGCGGGAAGTGGCGGCCCAGATCGTGGGTTCCGACCCGGGGACGGATCTCGCCGTGCTGAGGCTCGACGCCAGCGGCCTGACGCCGGCGCGCATCGCCGACAGCGACGGGCTGCAGGTCGGCGACTGGGTGGTCGCCGTGGGCAGCCCGTTCGGCCTCGACCACACCGTGACGGCCGGCATCGTGAGCGCCAAGGGACGCAGCGGGCTGACGCCGCGCGGCGCCTCACGCCAGCGCGTGGATCGCTTCGAGGAGTTCATCCAGACCGACGCGGCCATAAATCCGGGCAACAGCGGCGGCCCGCTGGTGAACCTTCACGGCGAGCTCGTGGGCATCAATTCGATGATCGCCTCAAGCGGTGGCGGGTCGGTTGGCATCGGTTTTGCCATCCCCAGTGCGATCGCGACGAGCGTGTTCGAGAACATCCGTGAGACCGGCAGGCTCGAGCAGGGCTTCCTGGGCGTGAGCGATCTGGTGAACACCACCGATATCGCCGCGGACACGGGGCGCGATCT
>JBITAB010000143.1:1161-2504 GCA_044439825.1 Phycisphaerales bacterium JB064
GTCGAGCCCGAGACGCCCGCGAGCGCGCTGAGCATCACCAAGGGTGACGTGATCCTGGGCATCAACAGCCGCGAGATCCGCACGGTGGAAGAACTCGAATCAGTGATGGAGCGGGCCGACCTGACCGCTGGCGTGCGTGTGGAGTTCGTCAGCGGGGGCCGTCGCCAGAGCGCGGTTGTTCGGCTGCGGGGCTGATCGGCGCGCCGATGGCTTTTTCGATGAGCGCATCGATGTGCTGCCAATAGGCGACCGGGTCCGATGGTCCATCGTTGTGGCCGCCCTCCATCTCGAGATAGGTCGCGTCTCGGGCGATCCCGAGCAAGTCCTGGCTGTGCGATGGCGGCACGATGGTGTCACGCTTGCCGTGCATGAGCAAGACGGGGCCTGCATACTCGGCCAGGACGGCATCCGTACGGAACGGGTCGCGGCAGAGGAAGCCGGGGATCCGCATCGAGCGGTACATCGCCGGCATGCTCGTAAACGTCGACTCGAGGATGAGCCCGTGGACGTCGCGGCTGTCGGCCAGTTGGGCCGCGACCGCTCCGCCGAGCGAGAAGCCGTGGGCGATGATGCGTGATTGATCGACGTCGGCACGCTCAACCATCGTGTCGTACGCGGCAACTGCGGCGTCCGTCACGGTGCGTTGCGTCGGCTTGCCTGCGGTGCCGCCATAACCGGGGTATTCGACGAGGGCGACGGCCAGGCCCCGGGATTGGTACACCTTGGCATTGGGCAGCAATGCGGCGATGTTCTCGCCATTCCCGTGGAAGAGAATGATAATCGGGGCGGGCTGGTCGCCTTCGGCGGGCAGGAACCACACGAGGCCGGCTTCGGTGTTGATCACCTCGACACCATTGGGTGGCGGCGACAGCGGGCCCGCGAACGAGGCCGGGAAGATCGCGGCGCGGTCGGGCGAGAAGATCAGGCCGAGCGTCAAGGCGATGGCTCCCATGGCGGCGACGATGACCGACAGCCGCACGACGCCACGGGCGAGCCGGCGTCGCAGGTCAGGACGCGGCGCTGGTGTCGTGGTTGTTTCGGCCGTTGCCATTGTCTTCCCTGGTCATGCTGCCCGACCATGCCAGGCGTGTAACGGCCTTGATATCGCTGAGGATGGCCAGCATCGCGGGCAGCACGAGCAGGATGATGCCCGTCGCCGAGATGAGCCCGCAGGCGATGGTGATGGCCATGGGGATCAGGAACCGCGCCTGGAACGACTGTTCGAGCATGAGCGGCGTGAGGCCCAGCACGGTGGTGATGGTCGTGAGCAGGATGGGCCTCAAACGCGCACGGCCAGCACGCACGAGCGCGAGCGGCAGGCTTGCCGGCCCGCGTTTGCGCTC
>JBITAB010000144.1:0-2479 GCA_044439825.1 Phycisphaerales bacterium JB064
GTCTCGGCGATGGAGCGTGGCCTTGGCCACCGTGCGGCCCAGCAGGCGGGGCAGCAGCGTCTGGCGGAGGTGTTCGACCTCGGGCAACTCGGGCACGCCGTGAGGGTATGGGCCCAAGTTCGCCGCGCCCTCGCAGAGAGCGAAGCGCCACGGGTGTACCCTCGCACACGCGCCGCTCGTGGCTGGCTCGATGGGAAGCACCCCGCATGGACCGTCAGGCATTCGAAGCCATGGCCCTGGAACACCTCGACGCGGTGTACCGCTTGGCGTATCACCTGACGCGCAGCCCCGAGCGGGCCGACGAGCTGGTGCAGAACGTCTATCTGCGGGCCCTCAAGAGCGAGACCTGGAAGGACTTCGAGGAGCGCGGCGGCGGCATGCGGGCCTGGCTGTTCACCATCGCCCACAACGCTTTTTATTCGGACCTTAAAAAAGAAGGCCGCCGCCCCACGCCCGTGGGCGAGTTCTACGAAGAGAGCAACGGCGAGCTGACGCCGGGCGACGCCGCCCCGGCCTGGGACCGCGCGAGCTTTGATTGGGACCAGGTCGACGACGTGCTGAAGAAGGCCATCGAAGAGCTCAAGCCCGAGTTCAGGGAGATCCTGCTGCTCTGGGGCGTTGAGGGTCTGAAGTACCGCGAGATCGCCGAGATCCTGGAAGTTCCCATCGGGACGGTCATGAGCCGCCTGCACAGGGCCCGGAAACTCGTGGCCGAGGCGCTCGCGTCGGACCCCGAAGCGACCGAAAGACTTGGAATTAACCGCCTTGCCCGCACCGAAGACGGGAATGAAAAGGGGCACGAGGAGAGTTAGGACCGACGAGCGGCCTCTTCATGGCACGATCGCCTGCACCCGGCTCCCCCTGGGAAGCGGATGATCGACACTGCCAGCCGAGGTACGCGAGACACAGATCCGTTGTTCGTACGCCTCGTATGACCATGCGAGGTTTTGACTCTCGGGGCGCATTTGCCCTATCCAGCAGGCGACAGAAGTTTCGGAGCGGCACCCATGAGCCAGCGTGAGAGCCAGCACGATCACGGACCCGACGGTTTCAGGCCCGACGAGCATTTGCATGGCTCGCTCGATCGCGCAACGCTCGATCGACTGGTGCGCTGCGCCGCCGACGGCGAGCTGAGCAGCGAAGAGGCCGCCGCCTACGCCAACGCCAAGACCGCCAACCCCAAGCTGGACGGCTACGAGCAACACGAGCGCGAGCTGCGCGGGGCCATCAATCGTTGCATGTGCACGGGATGCGAATGCCCACAGGCGCTGCGCGATCGCATCTCCGCGATGACCGGCGCTGCCGGCACGGCCGCGCCCGCCAGCTTCAACATCGCCGACGCCCGCCGACCCTTTCCGTTGGTAAGGACCGTCCTCGCTGCCGCCGCCGCGGTTGCCATCGTCACGGTCGCCGCGATCTACCTGCAGGGCAACCAGCCCACGCTGCCGCCTGGTCATGGTGGGGTCGCGATGGCCGACGAGCTGCCCACCGGCGTGCAGCTTGCCGGCTTCATGTCCACCGAGCACAACCGCTGCGCGAGCCACCCCACCAGCATTCGTAAGTTCACCGAGCGAGACCTCGAGCACGTGCCCGTGGCCTTCCGCGACGTGCTGGGCGAAGAGGTCACGCTCGAGGCGCTGCTGCTGGGCGAGGCCGAGTTCATCGCTGCCGGCCACTGCAAGGTGCCGGGCAAGGGCCCGTCGATCCACCTGATGTATGAGGCCTTCGACTCGTCGGGCAATCCCGTCGAGGTGAGCCTGTACATCCAGCGTTGTGGCGACAAGCGCTTCGAGCACGGCAAGGCCTACGCCGTGGGCGCCGATGGTGACGCCGCGGCCAGCATCATCGGCTGGCGTCATAACAACCTGGTGTATTACCTGGTGACCGGCTCTGCCGAGACCACGCGCAACGTGGCGAACAAGCTGCACGCTCCGGCCGTCGCTGGCGCGATCTGAGTCGATTACATCAGACGCTGGGCGACCGGGCTCTGGGCCTCGAACCCAAGCCCGCGCTCGAGCTCGCGCGCCATCGCGAGCAAACCGGCCTCGTCGAACGCACGCCCGACGAGCTGCACGCCCAGCGGTAGCCGCACGCCATCAACCTCCACAAGACCCGCCGGCACGCTGGTGGCCGGCAGGCCCGCCAGATTCGCACCAACGGTGAAGGCGTCTTCCAGGTACATCGACCACGGATCGTCGAGCTTGTCGCCCAGCTTGTACGCGGGCGTCGGGGCGGTTGGCATGAGCACGGCCCGAGCGCCCTGCTCGAAGAGCCTCTCGAAGTCCTGCTTGATGAGCCGGCGCGTGCGCTGGGCCTTGCCGTAGTACTGGTCGTAGTACCCACTACTGAGCGCGTGGGTGCCCAGCAGGATGCGTCGCTTGACCTCGGGACCGAAGCCCTCGCTGCGCGAGCGCGTGTACAGCGCGTCGAGCCCTTCGCCCTCGCGCAGCTCGGCACGCCGGCCGTAGCGCACGCCGTC
>JBITAB010000145.1:0-2454 GCA_044439825.1 Phycisphaerales bacterium JB064
CCTATTGCCCATTGCCCATTGCCAAACGGCCGTGCAAGGTCGTTCGCTGGCAATGGGCAATTGTTCGGGCGGTCCCAAGCCTAGTGCCTTCTCACCCTCTCACCCCGGCCACCGCACCACCGCCCCCCACAGCCCGGCCTTCCCGCTCATCTCGAGCGCACAGCCGAGCATGCGCGCGGCGTCGCGGGCTCGCCTGGGCAGGGCCGCGTGCTCGATGCCCGGGCCGGTGGCGGTGATGGTCAGCGTCAGCTCGCCGCGCTCGGAGGCGACGACGACCTCCTTGAGCGGGCCCACGGTCGACTGCAGGTCGAGGGCGACGAAGATGGGCAGGGTGATGGCGGTCAGGCCCTTGGCGGTCGCGGGCAGGGCGTGGTCGCGGTCGGCCGGGCCCGAGCAGCGCACCTGCCGGCCGACGATGGCGCGCAGCAGGTGGCGCGTGGCGGCCCACCACTCGCCCACGATCGCCGCGCCGTCGGCGTCGGACCTGGCGACCGGCCGCAGGCAGGCCAGCGACGCGCGGTTGTGGTCGATGGTGTCCATCAGGTCGCGCACGCGGGCGGCCAGCTCGCCGGCGGGGCCTGGCTCTTGCGCGGCGGCGGCCAGCAGCGTCTGGCTGGGGTAGAGCACGTTGCCCAGTTCGTGGCGGATGGCGGACGTCCAGCGGTCGAGCAGCTCGAGCCGGGCGTCGACCAACGCGTCGAGTGCGGACACATCAAGCTCGGACGAACCAGCTTGGGACGCGTCAACTTTGGACGCGTTGGCGTCCTTGGAACGGTCATGATCCACGTGCAAGCCAACCCTTCTCGCTGGCGCCTCAAGCACGCAGCGGAACGACGGGAGTGTTGTTTGAGCTTTCTCACGCGGACAGCGTCGTCCGGGCAGACCCTCTGCTAGACTCAAGTCTACCGGCCCAGGATTGTGGGTCAATCTCGTGCTGTTGGGCGCTCGGGGGCGGGCGAGCGCGTCGCCGATGGAAACGTCGGCGTGAGGGTGTATGCCGCCGCAACCGCTTGCCATCGTGGGTGTCGGGGCCTCGGCCGGGGGGCTGGAGGCCTTTACGGCCTTGCTGGAATCGGTGCCACGCGACCTGGACGTCGCCTGGGTGCTGGTGCAGCACCTGGACCCCACCCAGGACAGCATGATGGCCGAGCTGCTCGGGCGGCACAGCACCATCCCCGTGACCGAGGCCAGGCCCGACGAGCCCGTGCAGCCGGGCCATGTGTACGTCATCCCGCCCGACCGGTTCCTCTCGGTCGACGGCGACACGCTGCGGCTGGCCAGGCCGGCCGTGGAGCGCGGCAAGCGCATGGCGGTGGACTATTTGTTTCGCTCGCTGGCCGAGGCGTTCGGGCGCCGGGCTATCGGCGTGGTGCTCAGCGGCACTGGGGGCGACGGCACGCACGGGCTGCGCGCGATCAAGGCGGCCGGCGGGCTGACCATCGCCCAGGACCCCGAGACGGCGGCCTACGACGGCATGCCACGCAGCGCCATCGAGGCGCGGGCGGCCGACCTCACGCTGCCCGTGGACGAGATCGCCGGCGCGGTGGTGAGCTTCCTGAAGCACCCGTACATGCGCGAGCACGAGCCCACGCCGACGACGAAGGACGGGGCCCAGGCCGATCGCGACGAGGTGGTCTCCGAGAGCGATCGCGAGCAGCTTGGCGGCGTGCTCGAGGTGTTGCACAACGAGCTGGGGCTCGACCTCTCGACCTACAAGCTCTCGACGCTCGGGCGTCGCGTGCAGCGGCGCATGGGGCTGACGCACGTCACGTCGATGGCCGAGTATCGCAAGCGTCTCTCGCATGATCGCCAGGAGCTGCACGAGCTGGCCCGCGACGTGCACGTCAGCGTGACGGACTTCTTCCGCGATCCCGAGGCGTTCGAGTCGCTCACCAAGAGCGCGCTGCCCAAGCTCTTCGAGCAGGCGGCCACGAGGCCCTCGGGCGAGCGATCCATCCGCGTGTGGGTGCCCGGCTGCGCCACGGGCGAGGAGGCGTACTCCATCGCCATCGCGCTGCACGAGCTGCGCCGGGAGCGCTGGCCCGACTCGGGCATCGGCATCCAGATCTTCGCCACCGACGTGGACACCCAGGCCATCCGTGTGGCTCGGATGGGCGTGTATCCCGACGCGTGCATGACCAACGTGAGCGAGCAACGCCGCACGCAGTGGTTCCAGCAGCTCGACACGCCGGGCCAGTACCGCGTGCGCCAGCACCTGCGCGACTCGCTGTCGTTCGCCGAGCACAACGTGCTGAGCGACCCGCCATTCTCCAAGCTCGACCTGATCAGCTGCCGCAACCTGCTGATCTATCTCCAGCGTTCGGCCCAGGAACGCGTGCTGACCACGTTCCACTTCGCGCTGGAATCGCAGGGCTTCCTATTACTGGGGCCATCCGAAGCCCTCGGGACGGCCAGCGACAGCTTCCGCGTGGTGGACAAGAAGTGGCGGCTGTA
>JBITAB010000146.1:0-2452 GCA_044439825.1 Phycisphaerales bacterium JB064
CGCATGAGCGCCTCCCGCGCGTTCATGCCCCCTCGCTCACGCGAGGGGTTCGTCAGGACGCCGCGCCGCCAGCCCGCACTCGGGGCACACGCCGACGCCATCACCCAGCTCATACCCACACGCCACGCATCGGCCGCGCGCACGCCGGTGCCATATGCGAGGCGCGCGAACGCCCACTAGCAGCCCGAGCGTGATAGCGGTGTAGAAGAGGGTGTTGGCCAGCAGGCCGGACCAGATCGGGCGGAGGGGGAAGCGGACGGTCGTCGATCGGAACGGGACCTCGACGAGGCCCTCGTAGTGGAAGGGTGACCAGCCCGCAGGCGAGCGCTGCGTTGTCGCGCGGCCAATGCCGCCGTGCCAGGGCCAGCCAAACGAGTGGGTATACACGGCCTGCGCATCGCCCTGATATGGACGCCGTGCAAAGGCGGGGCGAGGGTCGTCGGCGGGCTCGATCCAACCGGAAAGCTGCCGCTGCCACGCCGGTTCCAGCGGTCTGGGACACCATTGCGTGGCCCACATGCGCTGGCCGATCCAGCGCCAGCGCGAGATCATCTCGACGTGATCACCGCGGTCGATGTCGCCCTCCCAATCGGGATCCGGAAACCCGCTCTGCACCGCCTGCTGCACATGACCGGCGATCGCCGCCACCGGCACGCTCACCACCGCCAGCACCACGCCCACCACCACGCTCACCACGAGCATGCGACGCGTCACGATGCGGTGCGGGCGTGCGTCCATCGTTTATGCCCCATCCCCGGCCACCCGCGCCGCCAGCCCGCACTCGGGGCACGCGCCGACGCCATCACCCAACTCATACCCACACGCCACGCACCGGCCGCGGCTGCGTCGTCGGCGCGTGCGGATGAGCCGTAGGCCAACGAGCAATGCGAGCGTGATCGCGGCGTAGAAGATCGTGTTGCCGAGCAGGCCGAGCCAGATCGGTCCAACGGGCAGCGTCCAGTCCCTGCCGAACAGCACGGGCTCGGGCAGGAATTGCTCGTTGTTGCTGGTCGTCGTCGACCACGACCTCCCCTGCGCGGCGTGCAGCGGCCAGCCGGCTCGGATGCACATGACCCAAAGGTCGGGATCATCGCTCGCAATGGCCGCGTACTCGGGTCGCGGATCGTGGCTGGTCATGTTGGAGTGCGATGGGAACTGCCTGTTCGGCCTGAAGCGCACGTTCCAGGCGTTCCAGATCTCATAGCCGAAGCTGTCGTGCCGATCGATCCGCACCCCGTAGTCGCCCCGGTCGAGCGTGACTCGGATTACCGGGGCGGGAAAGGGCGGCGTCTGCCGGGCCTGCCCGATCAGCACGCCCACCGGCACGCTCGCCACCGCCAGCACCACCCCCACCACCACGCTGACAACGAGCATGCGGGGCGTGATGATGCGGTGCCTGGGGGTTGGCATCATCGGGATGGTAGAACCCGGCGTCTGCACTCAGTGCCGCGGCCGATACGATTGCGGCGATGACCGACACAAACCCACCGCCTCAGGCGTCCACGGCCACGGAATCGCCGCTCTCGCCGGCGTTCCTCTGGCGCAAGCTCGTTGAGTCCTGGAAGCACAACCCATGGCCCACGATCGTGATGCTCATCACCATCGGCGGGGCGGTCGTCGCCGCGGTTTCGAGCCTTGGTTCGTGGCTCGCCCCGTCGGTTGTCATCATCGGTCTGCTGCTGATCATCGCCGGCATGACGTACCTCACGGTGAGCGCGATACGGGTGCGGCGTCTCGTAGTGCTTGGGCCAGGCGATGCGCTCGCCCAGGCGCTGCTGCTGCGGGAGATGTACGCCGCCATGTGCGTGGCCATCGCCATCATCATCACCATGCCATCGAGCTGGTCCGTGTCGGGGCTGCACGTCGCCGAGGCCATCGTCGCCCACGACAAGCACAGGCTCAATGCCTACC
Organism: Phycisphaerales bacterium JB064; assembly: GCA_044439825.1. Classification (GTDB taxonomy): domain Bacteria; phylum Planctomycetota; class Phycisphaerae; order Phycisphaerales; family UBA1924; genus JAHCJI01. The sequence continues at coordinate 1,912 of JBITAB010000146.1, forward strand.
TCCGCCGCGAGGAGCCCGACGACCGCACGAACGAACAGAAGCTGGCCGAATCCATGGAGACGCTCGCCCGTAACGAAGACACGATCGATCGAGCACGCGGCGTGGGCGTGGCCCAATACGCCATCCGCTATGGCGTGGCGGTGTGGGCCTTGCTGCTCGCGCTGGTGCACCACGGCTTCGTGATGGTCTGCGTGCTCGTCTGGCTCTCACGTTTATCCGAAGCTCAATCCGATGGTTTGCAAGCCGCTTCTGAATCACAAGACAAAGCTTGAGTGATTCGGGTTATCCGGCTAGGCGAAACATGCGGTTGTGCGCGAAGTATATAGCAAGGCAGGAATGCCATTTAGGGTCACGGACACGTGCGTGCTCTACCGCCAGTCGATCACTATCTTCCCAAGCTGCTCCTGGGCTTCCAATCGCTCGTAGGCCGCGCGGCCGTCCTCGGCCTTGAAGACCTTATCGACCACCGGCTTGAGGGCGCCTGCTTTGAACAGGCTGGCCACCTCGCGGAACTCCGCGGGGCTGCCCATCGTCGAGCCCA
>JBITAB010000147.1:0-11719 GCA_044439825.1 Phycisphaerales bacterium JB064
CCGTGCCCATGCCCGTGAGGATGGCGTCGACGCGGCCGCGAAGGGCGTGCACCCTCCGTCGCGACGCGCGCGATGAGATCCACTGGCTATCGCCCGCGCGCGTCGCGATGCGGCCGTCCAATGTCTGGGCCCACTTGGCGATGACCCATGGCCGGCCTTCGAGCACGCGTTGGCGAAACGGGGCACTCACGGCTGTTGCCAATTGGCTTGCGTTGCTCTGCCTGACACGAACGCTTGCGCTCTCCAGCACGCTCGCGCCACCCCGTGCGTCGGGATGCGGATCGGCCGCGGCGTACACCACCTGGGCGATGCCCGCTTCGAGCAGGGCGTCCGTGCATGGAGGTTGCTTGCCCGTGTGCGCGCAGGGCTCGAGGGTTACGTATGCAGTCGCTCCGCGAAGATCATGCCCCTTGCATTTCGCATCCTCGATGGCCCGCCGCTCGGCGTGCGGCTGACCAAAGACACGATGTGCGCCAGCACCAAGCACCCGCCCATCTCGCACGATGACGCAGCCCACCATGGGGTTGGGCTCAACGCGTCCCAGGCCCAGCAGCGCCAGCCGCGCGGCCATGTCGAGGTAGTGCTTGTCGTCGGTGTTTGGCACGCGGCGATGGTAGGAAGTCGCGCGCTGCCGCAAACGGGATTGCGAGCGCCGCTACTTCTTGGGCTGGGCCGCAGTGCCCGCCGTGAGCCCGCCGTCGATGGCGAACTCGGACCCGGTCACATATGCCGAGCCTTCGCCGAGCAGGTACACGGCAAGGCTGGCGACGTCCTCGGGTGCGCCCATGCGACGCAGCGGCACCTCTGACGCAAACTCGGCGATGGCGGCCTCGCGATCGGGCGCGTGCTCGAGCAATGTCTCCCACATGGGAGACAGGATCGCGCCGGGCGAGATGGCGTTGCAGCGGATCGGGATGCTGCGTTCGGCGCAATAGAGGGCGACCGACCTCGTGTGGTTGATCACCGCGGCCTTGCTGCTGGCGTACGCGGCCGCGCCGCCCACGCCGACCTTGCCGCTGCGTGATGCGATGTTCACGATCGAGCCGCCTTGGTGCTTCATGGCAGCGATGGCGTGCTTACAGCCCAGAAAAACGCCATCGAGATTCGTCGCGTGCACGGCCCGCCAGTCCGCCAACGAGCAATTCTCGGCGTCCTGCGGGCCAAGCTGCGAGTCGCCGAAGCCCGTGATGCCGGCGTTGTTGACCAAGCCGTCGAGTTCGCCGATGGATTCGATCGCGGCGGTCCAATCGGCTTCGGAGCGCACATCGAGATGCACGTATGTTGCGCCAAACTCCGCAGCCGCGATGGCGCCTTCGTCGTCGCGGATGTCGCTGAGAACGACGGCTGCGCCCTGATCGACGGCGGCCTTCGCGATCGCCAGCCCAATCCCGCGGGCGGCGCCGGTCACGAGGATGCGTTTGCCTTGCAATTGCTGGCAAGGCACGTCAGAACACCTTTGCAGCGGGCGGAGTCTCGCCCGTCAGCCCCGCCGCGGCCAGGCATTCGTGCAGCGCGTCGGCATCGCGCGTAGTGAACGCGCCGCGGCTGAAGCTGTCCAGATCGAGCACGCCCCAGCACGAGCCGTGCGCGTCGAGCATGGGGATGACCAGTTCGGCCAGGTCCTTTGGGTCGCAGGCGATGTAGCCCTCGCCCAGGGCCGAGACATCGCGCACCACCAGGGTGATGTGCTTGAGGAACGACTGGCCACACGCGCCGTGCATGCCGATGGGCGAGCAGGCGGGCTTGTCTCGGCGCGGGCCGAGGAGCATCTGCTCGGCGTTTTCGGGGTCGGGCAGATAGAAGCCCAGCCACGAGACGTCCTCGTCGGCAAGCACGTCCCACGCCAAATCGACAAAGCCCGCCATCCGCGCCGCGCGATCGCCGGTCAGGCTTCGGCAGGCGGAGAGCAGGCCCGTGTAGTCCCGCGTGCGGGACGTGGTGTCGCTCATGCCAAGTCTCGAAAAGGAATCAGAGCGTGGCCGAGGTGTAGGGCAGCAGGCCCATGAAGCGGGCCCGCTTGATCGCCTGGGCGATCATGGCCTGCTCCTTGGCGGTGGTGCTCAGACGCTTGCGGCCGTAGATCTTGCCGTTGGGGCTCATCATGCGGCGCAGGTTGTCGGCGTCCTTCCAGTCGACGTACACGACGCCGTTGCCGGAGGTCTTGATCACACTCTTCTTGTTGGGTCCACCGCCAAAGCGGGAAAAACGGCTCATGCTGGCCTCCGTCGTGGTCTCTGGGCGCCCCGGCGAGACGTTCTCGCGGTGGGGCGCGACGGGTGAAGGGGTCCGGGTCAGTCCCAGCGAGGCTTGGACGGCTGGTCGGCCGGCGGCTGCCCGGTGGGTCGAGATGATAGCGGGGCTGGCCGCGCGGGGTCCAGCGGGATGGAGCCCTCGTCCGACGCGGCCCTGCTGGGGCGGGCGGGGGCGGGCTGTGGCTGGGGGTCCAGGTCGTCGTCAGAGCCCTTGGTGGGGGCGAAAGCGGCATCGAGCGAGGCCCGGCCGCCGCCGCGGATCAGCAGGAACAGGCACAAGGCCGCCAGCACGCCATTCCGCCAGAGCTGGCAGGCCCCCACGGCGTCGCCGCAGGGGAAGCTGAAATCACCGAAGCAGCCGCACTCGATGTTGAGCCCCCGGGCGATGACCGAGTAGATGGCCCACATGAACACGCCCAGGGCGGCCAGCATGCTGAAGGCCGCGGCGCGGGTCCACAGGCCGAAGAGGATCAGCACGCCGCAGAGCACCTCGAGCCACGGCACGGCGAAGGTGGCCAGCGTGACCAGGTGGTGATGCTGCATGGCATCAAGGACGTCGAAGGCCTGGATGGACTCGGCGAAGGCCTCCGAAGCAGCGTCGTTACGCAGCTTCATGTAGGCCGCGAAGCCGAACACGCCGGCGAGGAACACGCGGACGAAGAGGGTGAAGGCGACATCGATGCGCTGGCCCGTGGTCACTTAGCCACCCCCCGCCGGCTCGGTCGGATGGCCGGCGGCCTCCCAGGCGCCGAAGCCCTCGTGCATGATGTAGACCTCGTTGAAGCCCCAGCCGACAAGACGCTTGGCAACGTTCTCCGAAGCGTCGCACTCGCCGCCCGCGCAGAAGACGATCACGGGGAAGGCGCGATCGAGTTGGTCGAGTACCGATTGTGCGGTGGTATCGATGAAGTTCCGTGTCTCGAGGTGGTAGGCCCCCTCGATGGTGCCAACTTTGCGCTCGGCATCGGTGCGCGCATCCACGAAGGGCATGCCCTGATTCCAATAGTCGAACGCACGCTCGACGGAGATGTAGTAGTCTGGAAGGTCCTCTACGGGAGGATCGTCCGGGTCTGTCGTCGGCACCGGATCCTGGGCGATCGGATCGCGCTCGAGTTGGGTCTCAGCTCCGGTTGTTGATGACTCCGGGGTCGTTGGTGACGCCGGGTCGGAACCTTCGCCGGTTTGCGGAGGAGGCGCAGCGCGACCGGTGCGGGCGCGCATGTCGGCGACATCGCGATAGATGGGCGTATACAGCGAATGCACCGCCGCCGCCGCGGTCGCCAGCACCAGGATGATCGCCACGCGCCCGACGAACTTCATGCTTTACTCGCCCGAGCGGGTATCGACCACGCGGCCCACGTAGGGCAGCATGACCTCTTCCTCCAGCGGCACGTCGGTCATGATGACGAAGTTGCCGCGGATGCGGCCGGCCTCGGCCATGCTGGGCATGGTCAGCTTCACGCGGTAGGCGTCGACGGCCTTGCCATCGGCGCCGGCCTGCGAGTCGATGGGCTCGACGGCGAACTCGACGGGCATGGCCGTCAGGTTGGTGGGCTGCAGCGGACGCAGCTCGACGCCGGTGATCTTGAATGGCTCGTTACGACCGTGACGCACCTCGATGACCTCTTCGAGCGAGCGGCCGACGCTGAGGTTGCCCAGCGACATGCGGCTGGGGTTGGTCACCACGTCACCCTCGACCTGCGCGCCGATGGGCACGGTCAGCACCTTGCGGCGGTCGTCGTTGGTGCGGATGACGGCCAACGCCTGGGCGCGGCCGGGAGGGGCATCGTCACGCAGCGACAGGAGGATGTCGGTGCGGGCGACGGTCTCGCCGTCCTGCTCGAGCGTGTCGGTGCCGAGGATGTCGACGTCGAAGTACTTGGCGCCCTCGCCCACGAGCGTGACGTGGAAGGCCTCGAAGTCGCTCTGCAGGCCTGTGAGGCTGATGAGCGTCTCCTTGCGTGTGTGCTTGGTCACGCTGCCGAGGTTGACCTGCGCGGGCTCGATGGCCACGAGCGGGCGAACGTTGGCGCGCACCTTGACGGCGACCATCGGGTTGGCGCGGTCGCTGGTGCGGAAGGTGACGGTCTGCTCGTGCTTGCCGGGCGTCTTGCCGGTCGGATCGAAGGTGACCGTGAGCTCGACGCTCTCGCCGGGGGCGAACTCGTTCTTGGGAAGCTCGGTGACGGTGCAGCCGCACGTGGTGTTCACGCTCGGCACCATCAGCACGGCATTGCCGGCGTTGCGGAAGCGGATCGTGCCGCTGGCGGGCTCGGTATCGAGGATGTTGCCCAAGTCGATGATGGGCGTCTCAAGCTCGAAGCTGGGCTGGCCCTGGTTCTCGCCCTCTTGGACGGTCTGGGCCGCCGGCTGGGCCGGCGCGGTGGCCTGCTGGGCAAGGGTGGACGGAACGCTCAGCGCGAGGGCCAGGCCCGCCGACGCCAGGATGGTGCTGCAATACCGGTTGCTCATGACTTCCTCTCCTCGCGGACGGCCCGACTGCTATAGCCAGCCCCGCCTCTGGGGCTCCCCTGTCAGCATACCACGAGCACGCGTGCTCGCCCACCGGGAAGCGCCAGCCAACCCAAACTGTCACGGGCTCTGGCTATTCCCCGGGTTGTGCGCCGGCGTTTTATGCCGTACAGAATACTACTCCGCCGATTCGATGGCGTCGGCAAGGCGGTTGAGGGCGTGGGCGTAGCAGGCCGTACGCATGGGCACCTTCTCGGCGTGCATGATGTCGTAGACCTGATTGAAGTTATCGGACATGATCTCGCGCAGCCGTTCGTGCACCAGGTCGAGCTTCCAGTAATAGCCGCTGATGTTCTGCGTCCACTCGAAGTAGCTGACGGTCACGCCGCCGGCGTTGGCGAGGATGTCGGGCACCACCAGCGTCTCGCTCTTGGCGAGGATCTCGTCGGCGTCCTTGGTCAGCGGGCCGTTGGCGAGCTCGACGAGCACCTTGGCCTTGACGTTCTTGGCGTTGTCCTTGGTCACGGCGTTCTCGAGGGCGGCGGGCACGAGCACGTCGACGTCGAGTTCGAGCAGGTCCTCGTTGGAGATGGCCTTGCCGGCCTTGGGCAGGCGGCCCGAGTCGTTCTTGGTGGCGATCGTGCTGCGCACGTCCAGGCCCTTCTCGTCGTAGATGCCGCCCTTGGAATCGCTGACGGCGACCACGGTGTAGCCCGCTTCGTCGGCCAATCGCGCGAAGTGCTGGCCCGCGTTGCCGAAGCCCTGGACGGCGATGGTGATGTCCTTGGGGTTCCAGCTGCGCTTGGCCTCGATCTGCTGGAGGCAGACGAATCCGCCGCGTGCCGTCGCGTCGTCGCGCCCCAGCGAGCCGCCCCGCGACACGGGCTTGCCAGTGATGACGCCGGGGTATCGCCCGCGCTTGATGGTGTCGAACTCGTCGCTCATCCAGCCCATGATCTGGGCGTTGGTGTACACGTCGGGCGCTGGCACGTCGATGTCCGGGCCCAGCACGTCGGCCATGCCTCGCATGTAGCCGCGGCTGAGCCGCTCGAGCTCGCGCTCGCTGAGCTTGCGCGGGTCGACGATGATGCCGCCCTTGCCGCCGCCGAAGGGGATGCCCACCGTGGCGCACTTGAAGGTCATCCAGAAGGCCAGGGCGCGGACCTCGCTCGAGGACACGTCGGGGTGGTAGCGGATGCCGCCCTTGGCCGGGCCGCGCACGGTGTTGTAGCGGCAGCGGTAGCCCGTGAAGACCTGCCACGAGCCGTCGTCCATGCGGACGGGGATCGACACTTCGGTGAATCGCTCGGCATGCTTCAGCCGCTCGACGGTGCTGGCCTTGGCGTTGCTGTGCTTGGAGGCAAGGTCGAGGCGGGGAAGGGCTTCATCGTTGAACACGTCGGCGGCCATGTGTTTCTCCTGAGATTCTGGAAGCGGACCGTTGTCAACTTATCTCGGCATTGGGGCCCTTGCGAGCGTACTAGCCGATCTGCTCGGGCGATCCCTCACTGGCTGGCGCTTTGAACGCCAGGCGGGTATAGGCCAGGCCAAAGCCCGCCCGTGTGGAATTGCGTTCGGTCGGGATGCCCGGCTCGCACTCGATCACCGCAACGGTGCATCCCTCTGCGACGCCTTGCCTTAGGCGTTGGGCGATGAGGGCCTGCTGCAGGCCGCGGCGGCGGAACTGCTCCCCCACCACAGCGCCCCAGAGCGAGGCGACCAGCACGGGTTCGTCGCCCGGGAATGGGGCGATCGAGATGACCTCCATGCCGCAGGTGGCGGCGAACTGGCCATCGATGAACGCCGAGAAGCCGCGGGATCTGGGGTGCCGCTGGGCCCGCTTGGCCGACTCGACCTCGCCCTCTGACATGGCCTGCCCGGGTGGGGTGAAGCCACCGATGGTGAATCGTGCGTGGCGATCGAGCGCGTCTTGATCGGTGATATCGAGCCGTTCGATCGTGAGGCCTGGCACGTCGGGCATCTCGATGGGTTGGGCCAGATCTCGCGCCAGCACGCGCTCGGCGTGCTCGAGTTCGAGGCCGACCTGCGCGACGACCTTGAACGCGTCCTTGCCGGCCTGATCTGTAAGATCGATGCGCGGGCGACCACCACGGCTACCCACATATTCGTAGATGTGCCGGGCGCCTTCGAGCGTGAGCGGGCTGTCGATGTTGCAACCGATGGCGCCGCAGAGCCAGTGGGTGCCCTGCATGAACGCCACGGTGCCGCCGCCCATGGCGGGCGCGATGTGCTCGTGCTCGTCGGCCAACTCGGCCAGCACCTTCATCTGGCGGCCTTCGTTGATGCGCATGATGGCGGTGGAGTCGAGTTGGGCGGGGCGTGGCATCGTGCCAAGTCTAACGGCCAGATCGGCCGGGCAAGATGTTCAAACAAAAAGGCCGGACGCGGGGCAAAGGAGTGGTCCCGCGTCCGGCCTGGGGTTGGATGTCGTGACTGGGTGCTCAGCAGCCGCCGGCAAAGGCGTTCTGGAAGCACAGGAAGTCGAAGAGGCTCAGGGCGCCATCGCCGTCGCAATCGGCCGTGGCGTCGCCTCGGGCGAAGGCGTTCTGGAAGGCCAGGAAGTCGAAGACTGTCAGGGCTCCATCGCCGTCGAGGTCGGCATAGCAGCCGCTGGTGGCCTCGAAGGTGAGGCGACCGGAGACCCGGCCCTGGCCCGTGGCGGGGTCGACCGACCAGCGGCCCTGGAAGTTGATGTGGTTGGAGCGGTTGCCCGCGATCTCGCCCGTGCCGGCAACGACCACGACGATCTGGTCGTCCTCGATCGGCGGGCTGAGCTCGACCGTCACGCCAACGCCGGGACGAGTCGGACGCTCGCTGGTGGCGGTGTCCTTCTTATCGATGGCGTTGGAGATGTTCACGGCGCCCGCGGCGCCGGCAACGGTGCCCACGCCCACGCCGCCCACGCTGCCGATGGCGCCGCCGACGAGGATCTCGGCCGCATAGACCCACCACTTGGGCTTGAAGCTGCCGCCATCGTCGGCGACCTCTTCATAGTCGAGGGTCATGAGGTTGCCGTCGGCATCGGCGCCCCACAGGGCGGAGATGTCGCTGTGCCACTCTTCGCCCAGGATGAAGCCGTGGCCCTGGGCGAGCGAGGAATAGCCATCGGGCGTTTCGGCGAGATCGCCCGCATAGTCGATGCGGAAGACGCCGCCGCACGCGCCGCCCTGGCCGCTGGCGGCCCACTGCTCGGCGTCGAACACGCCGTCGATGTTCAGCGAGCCACCGGTGCAGGCCTCCCAGCCGCTGCCTTCGGTCTGCATGTGCACGCCATGCAGGATGCTCTCGATCATCATCTGGACGTTGGCGTGCTGCTGGACGTTGAGCTCCTGGTCCTGGGCGCTGGCAACGGTGCCAGCGAGCAGGGCGAGGCCAACAAACGAGTTCGTAGCGATAGCGCGAGCCTTCATGAGACACCTCCACGAAATCAACATGCGGTCTTGCTGTGCCGAGGATCGAACGCCCCGGTCAATGGGTCAAGCGTGCGTGCGGGATGCCACTCACGCCGAAGCTTCGCGAAATCTGAATATTCGTTCACCGACGATGCGCACGAGCACCTAGCCTCTGGCCATGCCGAGCCACGAGCACCTTACTCAGCCCATGACCTATCGATGCACCCTGCTTCGCGCCGGACGCTTGCTGCTGGACGCGGGCGGCATGTTTGGCCTGATCCCGCGTGTGGTGTGGGAGACGATGGTCGAGACCGATGACCGTTATCGCGTTGAGCTGCACCACAACTGTTTGTGGCTCGTGGGCACGAAGGACGACCCGGCGCTTGGCCGCCCGAGGCAGGTGATCATCGAGGCGGGCACGGGGGACAAACTCGATCCCAAGATGGCGGGCATCTTCGGGCTCGACGGTCGCACGGTGGAGACGGCGCTGACCGAGGCGGGCGGCGACCCGGCGAAGATCGACGACGTCATCATCAGCCACATGCACTTTGATCATGCCGGCGGGCTGACGCGTCGGCTGAGGCCCGGCGAGAGCGCGGACTGGACGGCCGGGCCAAAGGAGGCCAGCGGCGACGCGAGCCAGGTGAAGCTGACCTTTCCCAACGCCACCATCCACGTGCAGGAGAAGGAGTGGAAGACGGCGCTGGCCGGCGACTCGGTGATGACGCGGACGTACTACGCCGACCATCTGGCGCCCATCGAGGGCCAACTGAAGCTGCACGACTCGCCCCGCCCCTTCGAGCCCGGGCGCGTGCCGCACAAGGACGAGCACCCCGCGCTGCCCTGGGAGCGGCGGACAACAACCATCCTGCCGGGCATCAAGGTCTTCCTGACCCCGGGCCATACGTGGGGGCAGCAGGCGACGTGGTTTACCGATGAGCGGGGGCGAGAGATCGTCTTCACCCCCGACGTGATGCCCACGGCCTGGCACAGCGGCAAGGCGTACAGCCTGGCCTATGACGTCGAGCCCTACACCAGCATGGTGACCAAGGGCTGGCTGCTGCGGGAGGCCGCCGAGCGAGGGTGGACCCTGATGCTGGACCACGAGCCGGGCGACCCCTGGCGGCGGGTGAAGGCCAATGGCAAGGGCTGGTACGGCCTCGAAGCCACGGGGAACGGCTGACACCCCGGGTGTGCCCGGTGGGGTCTACCATCGCCCATATGCCGCCCGTGGTGAACGACTCGGCATCTTCCAAAACCCTACCAGCGACGGACAACGCCGCCGCCGATGCGTCCGCGCGCCCGGACGCCGGAGTCGAGGCCAAGGGTGAGGCCATGAGCGACCAGCCGCCTGCGGACAAGAAGCGCAAACGCAAGCGGTCGCTCTGGGAGCGGGCCGAGGCCTTCATCAGCCGGCTGAGCACCCGCAACCACTTCTGGCACCGGGTCTGCTCGCTCATCTGGCTCCCCTACGCGTTCCATAGCGGCATCAAGATGAAGATGGTGGACACACGGACCTTCCAGGCCGTGCTGCCGTTCCGCCGCTTCAACCGCAACTGGTACAACGCCATGGCGGGGGCGGCCCTCTTGGGCAATGCCGAGATCGCCGGCGGGTCGTACATCTTCAAGGTGTGCGGGGCCGAGTACACCGTGGTGTGCAAGAAGCTCGAGTACAAGTTCCTGCGTCCGTGCCTCGGGCCGGCGGTGTACCGCATCGAGCCCGAAGAGGACATCGACGCGCTGGTGGCCAGCGGCAGCGAGTTCAACCTGACCGTGAAGATGAACGTGGTGCAGCAGATCCGCCGGCCCAGCGACAAGGAAAAGCGCGTGGGCGTGGCGACGGCGACCTTCCACGTGACCCCCAAGTCCCACCAGCGCAGCCGCGGCCGGCTCCGGTAGCCGCCCATGGCCGGGCCCACGCCGACGACACCAACACGACGCACCTCGCCCTTCGCGACCCTGGGCTGGGGGTTCTATCTGGCCGTCTCGTGGACGTGGGTGATCGGCATGATCCTGCCGGCACTCCTGTTGCGCGACTTCGGCTGGTGGTCGCTGGCGGTGTTCCTGGCGCCCAACGCCATCGGCGCGGCGCTGATGGGCACGGTGCTCAAGGACGCCCAGGTCGCGCAGCGGCTGCGGCACACCCACGACAAGACCATCCGCCGGTTCTCGATGGTGACCATCGCGTTCCATCTGTACGTGCTCGGCGTGATCGCGCTGCGTGTCGCTGGCTTCCCGTCGATGTCGGGACAGGTCGGCCTGCTGATCTTCGCGACCATCTTCGCGCTGCTGCTCCTTGCAATCCGGCGCTGGCTCGTCTCGGCGCTGGTCGTGTGGCTCACGAGCGTGGGGCTGGCGATCGCATATGCCTCGGGCGACTCATCCACGGTGCTCACCAATCCGCAGGTGTTCGCCGACGGCATCCCGCGTGACCTGCTCATGCTGACACCGGTGGTCGTCTTCGGCTTCGCGCTGTGCCCATACCTCGACGCGACGTTCCTTCGGGCCCGCATGTCCACGGGTCCGGCCGCCGGCAAAGCCGCCTTCGCGTTCGGCTTCCTCGTGCCCTTCGTCATCATGATCGGCTTCACCGTGCTCTACGCGAGCGCCATCGCCGCTGGGCACCCTGTCGGCTGGCCGCTGGTGCTTGCCCATCTCGCGTTGCAGGGCGGCTTCACGCTCGCCGTCCATCTTCGCGAATCCAAGCTCACCATCCCCGAGCGCGGCATCACGCTGGGGCTCGTCATCGCCGCCCTGGTCGCCGCGTGGTCTCTGCCCGCCGGCCCGATCGCCTGGGCCGACGGCATGCACGCGTGGGAAGTGGTGTATCGCCTGTTCATGTCGGCGTATGGCCTCTTCTTCCCGGCCTACGTGCTCTACGCGATGGTTCCCGCGGCGCTCAATCTTGGCCCGATGCCCAAGATCGGCAGGGCGGTGGCCGGCGGCACGATCGCCATCGTGCTGCCGATGTACGCGATGGGCTTCATCGCGAGGCAGGAGCAGTGGCTGCCGTTGGCGTTTGGCCTCGTGCTGGCCGGCGCGTTCGTCACGTTCGTCATGCGTCGCAGGGCGGCGAGGACGGTCCATGGCTGAGGCGAAGTTCCTGGCCGCGGCGGACCTGCACCTTGGCCGGCCCATCGCCAGCCTGCCCGATTCGTTGCGCGAGGATGCCAGAACGCTCGGCCCCTTTGGCGCACTGGAGAGACTTGTCAAACTCGCGCGCACGGAGCGCGTGGACGCCGTGCTCATCGCGGGCGATGTGGTGGACGATGACGGGGCGTATTTCGAGGTGTTCTCTGCGTTGCAAGACGCCGTGCGCCGCCTCGACGGCATCCCCATGATCGCCATCGCGGGCAACCACGACGCGAAGGTGCTGCCCAGGCTCGCTGAGGCAATCGATGGCCTGACATTGCTGGGAGCTGGAGGACGCTGGCAATCGCAGGTCGTGCCGACTTCCGCGGGCGATGTTGAAGTTCTCGGCTGGAGCTTCCCCGATTCTCACTGCCGTGCGTCGCCGTTCGACGCCCCTCCACCACCACGCGCGGGCCGACGCATCGGGTTGTTGCACGGTGATCTCGACAC
>JBITAB010000148.1:0-2444 GCA_044439825.1 Phycisphaerales bacterium JB064
ACCCGGCGGCTGCGGCCGGCGGTGGCCATCTTCGCGGCGGCGGGCTCGCCGCATCTGAGCCGCACGCGGCGAGCCGAGTCCGTGGTGGTCGACTGCGGTGGCCAGGCCATCCAGGTCCGCGATCAGGCGCCGCTCTACGAGAAGAATTGCGGGCTGGCCGAGGGCTGGACGTTCGCCGATCTGGTGCAGCACCTCAACGAGCACGTCTTCTTCTGGCCCGGCGGCGACAAGCCCATCCAGCAGGGGCTGAATCATTTCGGTCGCTACGCGAAGGACGACTGCGTCGTGCTCGTGCTGCCCACCGCGCAAGTGTTCGCGGCCAACGTGGGCGACGAAACCGACCCCTTCTGCCCGGGCCCGCGCTTCAGCGCGTGCAACTCGGGCTCGCCCCGGCACAAGCCGGTCAACGGCAAGGGCGTCCCCGGCCCGCGCGGGCCCGAAACGTTCCGCCTCGCCCGCGACTTCGACGGCACGCCTGGCAAGGTCGTGGAAGTGGTGTTTCGGGGGCCGGTGTCGCTGGAGGGGGTCGAGATGAGAGTGGAGGAGCCGGGGGCCTTCGTGTAGCCGGTGTGGCCTACCGTGGCCTGTTTGCCAGCTCCGAGCCGCCCATGATCCTCAAGCCCCCTTCGACAGACCCTCTTCCCCCCGGCAATCGCGAGGCCGCCGGTGTCAAAGCCGAGCGGCAGATGGCCCACTACCTCCACCGGGCCTTCGCCACCAGCGCCGACCTGTACGTCATCAACGACCTGCGGCTGGTCGATGCGGAGCAACCAGAGCATGACGGCTCGCCCGGCGTCGCCCAGATCGACCACCTGGTGCTGCACCGCTACGGGGCCTTCATCGTCGAGAGCAAGAGCGTGACGGGCACGGTCACGGTGCGTGATGACGGTGGGGGTGATGAGTGGACCCGGGGCGGCACTGGGATGCCATCTCCGCTGCGCCAGGCCGAGCGGCAGGGCGAGTTCCTGCGGGCCTTCGTGCAGCGCCACCGCGAGCGGCTGCTGGGCAAGATGCGGACGGGCACGCGCACGCTATCAAAGCTCATCCATGGCGACGACCAGCGCGGCTTCCGCTTCATGCCGATGCAGTGCATCGCGGCCATCGCCGACCAGGGCCGCATCGAACGCGTCAACGGCTGGACGCCGCCCACCAAGGGTTTTGAAGCGCTCGTGCTCAAGGCCGACCAGGTGCCCGGGGCCATCAGGGCCCAGCACGAGAAGCACCGCCACGGCGCGAGCCTGCGCCGCGCGACCGGCGACTATGGCGATTACGGCGTCTGGGCCATGAAGCCCGACGAACTCGGCGCCGTCGCCGACTTCCTCGTCGCGAGCCACACACCAAGCGCAGCTCCCAAGGCCGCGCCGAAGCGTGCCCGTCCCACGAAGCCCATCAAGCCCACCACGCCCACCAAGCCGGTCGCGAGCGAGCCGTCTACGGCCGAACGCGTCGAGCCGCCCACCTCGCACACGCCGCCATGCCCGAAGTGCGGCACGCCCACCGTGCTGCGCTACGCGAAGAAGGGGGCCAACGCGGGCCAGCCGTTCTTCGGGTGCCCGAGCTTCCCGAAGTGCCGAGGCGTGGTGCCGATCGGGCCATCTTCCTGACCCTGCCCCCCGCGTCACCGCGGGGGCTCGTCAGAGCAGAGGGCGCGCCCCGCCGGGTACGCTCCCCGCCCATTGCCCATTGCCCATTGCCCGTTGCCCATTGCTCATTGCCAAGTGCCCGATGCCCCGCACGCTGGCCGGCGGCTCACGCCACCGGCTCGGACGGAGGCCCCCACGTCGGCCACCCCACGGAGTGCACCCCTGCGGAGCAACAACCCTCCACGGAGTGGACCCCCACGGAGTGGGCGATAGGCCTTGTTGGCGTTCTCAGTATCAACAGGCCCACGTCCGGATACGCAAAACCGCCCCGGCGGGCCGCACGGCCCGATCCTGGCCTGAATGTACGGGATGACCTATAGCGCAGAATGATTCCGGGGTGCCGCAGGATCATTCTGTTCTATGGATCCGCCGTTCTGCGGGCCCGCGTTCTCAATCCGGGGGTGTGCGGAACGGTTCTGCGAAGCCCCGGCAGGGCTCTGCGAAAGCCCGGCACGGCCCCGCGGCCTTGCGGAACGGCTGCGGGAGGCCGCGGAGCGACGCTGCGGAAGCCCGGCGCGATTCCGGGAAGCTCCGGAATGGCCCTGCGAAGCCGCGGCGTGACGCCGGGAGGCCGCGGCATGGCCCTGCGGAAGCCCGGAGTGGTTCCGGGAGTCTGATGAATCGCTCCGGGAGGCTACGGAACGCCCCCGTGAGCCCGCGGCATGATCGGGATCGCGGGCGCTGGCGGCGAGAGGGACACGAAACCCACGCATCACCACATGGGCTCGTGCGAGCGGTGAACACACCTCACCGGGTACGCTCCCCGCCCATTGCCCATTGCCAGATCCCCATTGCCTCGGG
>JBITAB010000149.1:0-2443 GCA_044439825.1 Phycisphaerales bacterium JB064
AGCGCGGGCGTTCGATGGGGAATGTTGTTCGACCACCAGCCCGGATACGGCTCGAGTAATCGCATCGACAGCACGACACCGCCACCGACGACGAGCATGGCGACGAGCACGAACAGGCGTTCGATCACGCCGCGCGGAGCGATCTGGCGTGGTCTTTCAGGGAGAGATTGTGTGGGTGGCAGCGGGCCTCGCCGCAGGGCCATGGCCACGCCCGCGATCAGCAGGGCGAACGTGGCGATGGCCCCGGGCAGCACGCCGCCGATGAGGGCGTCACGCAGTGGGTTCATGGGGTCTCGCTTGGTGCACTCGATCCATCGAATCGGTTGGGGTGAAGCGCTTACTGCTCGACGCCCTCGATGAAGACGGTCAGGCTCACCTCGTCGCCCAGCGTGCCCTCCTGCACGTACATGGTCATGCCGAAGTCGCTGCGCTTGAAGCTCAGCTTGGCCTCGAAGCCGGCGCGCTTGGAGTTGCGGAAGCTGCCCTCGCCGGTGGGGGTGAGGGTGGCGGTGACCTTCTGGGTCTTGCCCAGCAGGGTCAGGTCGCCCTCGACGGTCATCGAGCCGTCACCGCTGGCCTTGGCGCCGGTGGCCTTGAACGTGCTGGTGGGGAACTGGCGGGCGTTGAAGAAGTCGGCGCTGCGCAGGTGGTCGTCGCGGTTGTTGTTGCCGGTCGAGACCTTGCTGGTGTCGATGCTCACGTCGATGCTGAGGGCCGCGGGGTTCTCAGGGTCCACGCTCAGCGTGCCGCTGATGCCCGGGAACATGCCGTAGAACGGCGCCGCCCCGGCGTGCATGATGCGGAAGACCACACCCGAGTGGACGCCGTCGATCTGGTAGCTCTTGGCGGTCGCCGACTCGGCGACGTAGCTGACGGGCGTGTAGGCGGGGGTCTCGATGGAGGTGGAGGTGGTGGGGGTCGGGGTCGAGTTGGTCAGGGCGGCCACACCCAGGGCGCCCGCGGCGCCAACCGCGATCAGCGATCCGGCGGACAGCAGCTTGGAGACGGTCATGTTCGCGTTCCTTCGTGGTTGAGAGGAAAGGGCCAGACAGGGGTCGGGCCTCAGGGGTTTCCATGAAACCGGCCCGCGGGCCGGGCTATTCCGTGGGTGTCGCTCAGCCGGCGTACTCGGGGGCGTTGCCGGCCTTCCATTTGATCGAGCAGCCCATGCTGGGCTTCTGGGGCCAGTCGATCTCGGCCCCCTCCATCACCGCCTGGATGGCCAGCCTCAGGTCTCGGCCATTGACCTGCTCGTCGTTGCCGGGCCGGCTGTCGTCGAGTTGCCCCCGATAGGCCAGCTCGAAGTTGGCATCGAAGACGAAGAAGTCGGGCGTGCAGGCGGCCCGGTAGGCCTTGGCCACCGACTGGTCCTCGTCATACAGGTACGGGAACTCGAAGCCGTGCTCCTTGGCGATCTCGGTCATCTTCTCGGGGGCGTCGTCGGGGTGGGTGCTCACGTCGTTGGGGTTGATCGCGACGAAGGCCAGGCCCTTGCGGTGGCAGTCTCGCCCGAGGCGGCCGATCTCGTCCATGATGTGCTTCACGAAGGGGCAGTGGTTGCAGATGAAGGCGATGACGAGCACCTTGGAGCCGCGCAGGCTGTCGAGGGAGACCTCGCTCCCCAGGGGATTGGTTCCCGAGTAGTCGGGCAGGGTGAAGTCAGGGGCGGCCGACCCCAGGGGGAGCATGGTGGACTGGACGGGCGGCATGGCGGGCTCCTGCTGACACTTCTGGGCGGAGGGTGTGGACCCAGAAACGCTCGGGCCCCAGGCGAGCATACGGCCCCTCGGCCGCCCGATTGTCTCGCCGGTTGGGGCATCAGAGGGGTATGGGGCACGCCGGCTGGCCCGGGCGTGTTGGCTATACTTTCTCTCGGCCCGCTCGCCCGGGCGGGGCCGACGCGGGCAAACCCGAACTCACGAGCCACCCCTGTTGTCTTGGGGCCGGTCGAGGTCACGGGTTCCAGCGATGTTCACCCGGCGTGGCCCACTGCGGCACGCCATCGAAGCGCCCTTGGCGGGGCAGCCTCGTTCGAGCGGCATGTGCCGCCAGCGGGGCCCGGGCGACGCACCCGCCGGTGCCGCTGCATGAAAGGTTTCGCCATGGCGGAAGGATCGAGCGACAACACCCTGGTCAAGGACCTCATCGAGGCGGGCATCCACTTCGGCCAGCGCAGCAGCGCGTGGAACCCGAAGATGAACCGCTACATCTACGACCGCCGTAACGGCATCCACATCATCGACATCAAGGAGACCGTCAAGGGCCTGCTGCTGGCCAAGCGGTACCTGTCGAAGGTGGTCGCCGATGGCAAGGACGTGTGCTTCGTCGGCACCAAGCGTCAGGCCAAGGACATCCTCGAGGAGCGTGTGAAGGACGTGGGCATGCACTGCGTCACCGAGCGCTGGCTCGGCGGCATGCTGACCAACTTCCGCACCATCCGCAC